>DAIOUH010000084.1:0-11222 GCA_036751585.1 Prevotella sp.
CCGTTCACAATACACGTTGCCTCCGAGCTGTGGCCGCCTGTCTATTACCAGGCAACGCTTGCCGCGAAGGTGCGCGAGATGTGCGAACGTAGCCCCGAAAAGCCCGGAGCCCACTATTAAGTAGTCGTATGTCTTCATAGTGAAACGCGACATTAAAGTTTGTCACCATAGCAGAGGTCACCAGCGTCGCCAAAGCCCGGCACAATGTATTTGTGCTCGTTCATGCCTGGGTCAATGGCCGCGCACCAAATGGTGGTCCTGTCCTCTGGGAACACCTTTTTAATATGTTCTATACCCTCAACCGTGGCAATCACGCAACAAACGTGAATGCGCTTCGGCATGCCCTTGGTCAGAAAAGCCTTGTAGCCGAGTTCCATGCTGCCGCCCGTGGCAAGCATCGGGTCGGCTATGATGAGTGTTTTGTCTTCTATGGAAGGCGTGGCAAGATACTCCACGTGTATGCCCACCTCGTGGTGCTCGGCATCGGTATACTCACGGTAAGCCGACACAAAAGCGTTGCCGGCATGGTCGAAAACGTCGAGGAAACCCTCGTGGAATGGCAGGCCAGCGCGGAAGATGGTGGCAAGGACCACGTCGTCTGATGGTACGTTGACCTTCGACACACCCAATGGGGTAGTCACCTCACGTGTCTCATAATCGAGCTGTTTTGACACTTCGAAAGCCTCATACCAACCCACGCGGCGGATGTTGTTTCGGAAAAGCAAGCGGTTTCGCTGGTAATCCTTGTCGCGCATCTCGGCGATGTATTGGCCTACAATGTTGTTTACCTTGGAAATATTTATGACATCTATCATATATCTATATTGAAAGTGATTATTTTGACTGTTTTTGGTTTCACATTGCAAAGTTACGCAAAATATAAGTCTGAACTGGCAAAATATGGCAAAAGTTATCTTCGCAATGACAACTACAATTAGCAAAACGAACCAACAAGGCGTGGTTTTAATTTCTTTAACCTAAAAAAGTTTTAGAACGCGTGAAAAAACGCACTATACTTTTTGTCGTGCATATAACTTTTGCTACCTTTGCCCTCGAAAAAAAGAAAGTTCACATTATTCACAACTAATACATTTTACAAAAATGGCAAAGTTTGACAAATCAGTATTGGCAAGCTACGGAATCCAGACAGGCACTGCTGAGGTTCTGTACAATCCTTCTTACGAGGTACTGTTCAATGAGGAGACCAAAGCAGGTCTCGAGGGCTACGACAAGTGCGTAGAGACAGAGCTCGGCGCTGTGAACTGCATGACAGGTATCTACACAGGTCGTTCTCCTAAGGACAAGTTCATCGTTGACGATGCCACTTCTCACGACACCGTATGGTGGGATTCAGAGGAGTATCACAACGATAACCACCGCGCAAGCCTTGAGGCTTGGAAAGCTGTCAAGAAGATTGCCCAGGAAGAGCTCAGCAACAAGAAGCTCTATGTTGTTGATGGCTTCTGCGGCACACACCGCGACACACGCATGAAGGTTCGCTTCATCGTGGAGGTAGCATGGCAGGCTCACTTCGTTACAAATATGTTCATCCGTCCAAAGACAGAGGCTGACTTCGAGCAGGAGCCTGACTTCATCGTCTACAATGCTTCTAAGGCAAAGGTGACAAACTGGAAGGAGCTCGGTCTCCATTCAGAGACAGCTGTCGTGTTCAACGTGACATCCAAGGAGCAGGTCATCATCAACACATGGTATGGTGGTGAGATGAAGAAGGGTATGTTCTCTATGCAGAACTACTTCCTCCCTCTCCGTGGCATCGCTTCAATGCACTGCTCTGCCAACACTGACATGAACGGTGAGAACACCGCTATCTTCTTCGGTCTCTCTGGCACAGGTAAGACCACTCTGTCTACCGATCCTAAGCGTAAGCTTATCGGTGATGATGAGCACGGATGGGACGACAAGGGCGTGTTCAACCTCGAGGGTGGCTGCTATGCTAAGGTCATCAACCTCGACAAGGACGCTGAGCCTGACATCTACGGCGCTATCACTCGCGACGCTCTTCTTGAGAACGTTACTGTTGACAAGGATGGCAAGATTGACTTCGCTGACAAGACTGTCACCGAGAACACTCGTGTCTCTTATCCTATCTATCACATCAAGAACATCCAGCGTCCTGAGAGCCAGGGCCCAGCTGCAAAGCAGGTTATCTTCCTGAGCGCTGATGCATTCGGCGTGCTGCCTCCAGTTTCTATCCTGAACGCTGAGCAGACTAAGTACTACTTCCTCTCTGGCTTCACAGCTAAGTTGGCTGGTACAGAGCGTGGTATCACAGAGCCTACTCCAACATTCTCAGCTTGCTTCGGTCAGGCATTCCTCGAGCTGCATCCTACAAAGTATGCTGAGGAGCTCGTTAAGCACATGCAGAAGAGCGGCGCTAAGGCTTACCTCGTCAACACTGGTTGGAACGGTACTGGCAAGCGTATCTCTATCCGCGATACACGTGGTATCATCGACCGCATCCTTGACCACGAGATCGACAAGGCTCCTACGAAGACCATTCCTTACTTCAACTTCGTTGTTCCTACAGAGCTCGAGGGTGTGAACAAGGACATCCTGGATCCTCGCGACACTTACAAGGACGCTTCTGAGTGGGACGCTAAGGCTAAGGATCTTGCCGCTCGCTTCATCAAGAACTTCAAGAAGTATGAGGGCAACGAGGCTGGTAAGGCTCTCGTAGCTGCTGGTCCAAAGCTCTAAGCTTAAACGACAATATGTGTTTCTGCCTTTACGGGCAGAACACATTAAATATATTAAAGGCGTATTGAAGGCCATTGTTGGCTTTCGATACGCCTTTTTCGTTTGTTTCAATTGTGTAGCTTCTGCGTCTGTTTGTGTTGCATAAAATCATCATTTCTTATGATTTTGCACGTTTCTGTTATATATTTGCTCTAAATATATTGCATGGATAATCTAAAAACAATACCTTTGTAACTGGAAAGTTAATATTGGTATTTATGCGAATAGGATTAGCCTTCTTGTTGTATATATTGTTTTCTGTCTCTTCGCTCGCTAACTCAACTCGTTTCTCGGTTAGCGGCAAGGTTGTTGACGACATCACGCAGAAGCCTTTGTCTTACGCTACCATAAGGATTCAGAATATGGACTTGTGGGCGATTTCCGACGACAATGGCAGGTTTGTCATAGCCAACGTGCCGACTGGGCAAGTAACCGTCGAGGTGAAGACCCTTGGTTATGTCACTCGCACATTCACGTTCGCTCTCAACCGTGACACCGACCTTAAGAGCATCAGGATGAAAGAAGACAACCTTAGCGTGCCTGGCGTTGAGGTCACGGCTCGCAAGAAGACTGTTACGGGCGCGACTACCTACACTATGGACCGTGCTACGCTTGACCACTCTCAGGTGTTGAACCTGAGCGACATCTCTGCCTTGTTGCCAGGTGGTCAGACTGTCAATTCTTCCTTGATGAACGATTCACGCTTCGCTTTAAGGTCAGGAGGCGGTGAGCGAGGCAATGCCGCTTTTGGCACGGCAATTGTTGTAGATGGCATGCGTCTCGACAACAACGCCAACATGAGCGAGACATCCTCTCCTTCCACTCGTGGTCTTGCCGCCTCAAACATTGAGAGCGTGGAGGTAATTGCTGGCATACCAGGCGTGGAATATGGTGATGTCTCAAATGGTGTGGTGAAAGTGAACACTCGCAAGGGACGTTCGCCATGGATTCTTGAGGCTTCTGTCAATCCATACACTCGTCAGGTGTCGCTGAGCAAGGGCTTGTCGCTTTCACATAATGCGGGTACGCTTAATTTCTCCTTAGAGCATGCCAATTCTTTCAGCAAGTTGGCTTCGCCATACACGGCTTACAATCGCAATATCCTTTCTGCCACTTATGACAAGGCTTTTAGATTCGCGGGATCATCGCTCAACTTGACCGCAAGCCTAAGCGGTAATATTGGTGGATATAACTCAAAGGCAGACCCAGACGCTTTTAAGGATACTTACGAGAAGCAGCGTGACAACCAATTGCGTGGCAACCTTAAACTTGATTGGCTGTTAAACAGCAGTGGCGCGGGGGTGTTCAATGTCGATTTTCAGGTGGCTTTCTCGACGAGCGACCGCAGATATGAGAACTATGCCAACGCGTCCTCTTCTTCGTCACAGGCTTACCTTCACACGATGGCCAATGGCTATGCCATAGCGCAAGACTATGTGGATGGCATGGGTGTCGGCTCAGTAATCCTTGGTCCTACTGGTTATTGGTACGTGCGTTCCTATAATGATCAAAAGCCATTGACCAGTCAATTTAAGTTGAAAGGGGAGTGGAGCAAGAAGATTTCATCGGTGTTGAACAAGGTGACGCTCGGAGCCGAACTGAATTCATCGCGCAACAATGGTCACGGAACATATTATGAAGACATGCGTCTTGCCCCGACTTGGAGGCCATACGATTACAGCGAACTGCCCACGATGCGCAACCTCGCGCTCTTCCTCGAAGAACGTCTTTCCATGAAACGATTTCTCCTTGTGGCGGGTTTGCGCGACGACATAACCATGATCAGCGGTTCAGAATATGGCACGGTGTCAAGTCTTTCGCCGCGCGTCAATGCGCTTTATGACATAATCAAGAAGCGTGACCTAAAGCTTACGATTCACGCAGGCTATGGCAAGAGCGTGAAGTTGCCTTCGTTCCAAGTGCTTTATCCAGCTGACAATTATGCGGACAAGCTTGTCTTCACCCCAGGCTCAAGCTCAGACAACAAGTCTTATTATGCTTATTACACCAATGTGCAGAAGGCAGAGTACAACAAGGAGTTGAAATGGCAGCACTCCAATCAGTTTGAGGTGGGCTTTGATGCCAATGTCAACAAGGTAAAGCTCAGTGTTTCCGCGTATTACAACAAAACGTATAATCCTTACCAGGCTATCAATGTCTATACGCCGTTTTCTTATAACCAGACCTCGCAGTCGGCTCTTGAGAATTGCGGGATAGATTCCAAGGATCGTATTTACAGTGTCAATCCACAGACAGGCGTTGTTACGGTCACGTCTTCTGCCAATGGCAAGGCAGTCACTCTTCCTTACGTCACCCACAATACGTTTACTTCAAATCAGAAGTACGTCAATGGTTCTCCAGTCACTCGCTATGGGCTTGAATGGATTGCTGAGATGCCATTGGTGAGCAATGCTCATTTGGTGGGATTGTCCCTGCGTTTCGATGGCAATTATTATCATTACAAAGGCGTGGACAACACGTTGATAGCTGGCAGTCCCTATGGCGTGGGCGACCAAGTGGCAGGTTCTTCGTCACAGCCCATTATAGGATATTATATAGGAAGCAGTGCCACCTCGACATCCTATTCTGGTACACCTTCTGTCAGCAACGGGACGCTCAACAAGGGTTGTTCGCTCAACACGACCCTTACGGCTCGCATACCAAAACTGAGGCTCATAATGACAATGAAAGTTGAGGCTACGTTCCTCAACTATAAGCGTAATCTGTCAGAGGGTCGAAACACGATATTGCTGCAGGCAGCCGGCGATAATTTCGGTAGTGCGTACAATGGCGAGAAAGACCATTATGTTGCTGTTTATCCCGAGTATTACTCCACATGGGACAAGCCATCGGAGCTCATTCCTTTTGCCGATGCTCTTCTCGATGCCAGCAAAAACAACCCGGAGCTTTATCGTCAGCTAAGCAATCTCATCGTAAGAAGCAACTCTGCTTATTTCTTTAATCCGCAGGATGTATCATCTTACTGCTCGGCTAATTTCTCTGTGACAAAAGAAATAGGCAAGTGGGTAAGCGTGTCGTTCTATGCCAACAACTTCTTCAACAATATGGCTATGGTGCGAAACTCCCAAACAGGCCTTGAGACGTCTCTGTTCAGTAGTGCGTATATTCCAAAATTCTACTATGGCGCGTCATTAAGGGTTAAGCTGTAATATGAACAAGGGCTAAGCTCAAATATATTTAAGCCCAAGCTCAAATTTGAATAACAACGATATTTGATTACGAATGAAAAAGAAATCGATAACTCACATTCTTGGCTTGCTTTTGATAGCTATCGCTTTTGTCTTTTCAGCTTGCAGCTACGATGAGCATCTTGACACTTACGACGTGGAAGTGCGCCTAAGCGAGGCCATAGAGTCGGCAAAGGTGGAAATGACCAACAATATTGGGAACAAATTTGACGCTACAACCGATGCCGATGGTGTCGCGCATTTCCAGCTTCCAGCCGGAATATACAGTGTCAGTGCCTCGAAAGTCACTGATGACGATTATTTTAGGCACGTGTGCAATGGCGCATTGTCCGATATTGCCATTGGCAAGTCTAATATCGACATCGCTTTGCCAGTGAAAGTCACGGTCATGCAGACTTCAAATCCTATCTTGATTAAGGAAGTCTATTGTGGCGGATGCCAGAAAAACGATGGCTCAGGCAAGTTCGTGATGGACAAGTGCATAATAATCTACAACAATTCCTCCGAGACCGTGTCGCTCGACAACATGTGCATTGGTGTAATAGAGCCTTACAATGCCGAGGCTTCAACCCATTCTTTCTTGTCTGGAGGAAAGCTCGATTATGCTGACAAAGACTGGATTCCGGCGATTAATGGCATTTGGTATTTCCAGAATGGAAGCACCATCGCGCCATATTCCGAATTGGTGGTCAACGTTCACGGTGCCATAGACAATACGAAGACTTACCGCAACTCAATCAACTATGCCAACAAAGACTATTACTGCATGTACGATGTGGAGTCGGCAAGCAGCGATGGCGTGAAATACAGCAACACGATGTATTATCCGTCACCTGCCGATGTCATACCCACGAGCCATTATCTGAAAGCTGTGAAGTATGGCAAGGGTAACGCCTGGGCTTTCAGCCAAACATCGCCAGCCGTGATATTGTTTAAGACCAAGGACACCACGCCAAGGGAGTTTGGTGAACTTAACTCTAATATTATCTTCCCCAATGGCAGGGAGGGTAACATTGTTTACGCTTGCCTTAAAGTGCCACGCGAGTGGGTCGTTGACGCTGTGGAGATTTTCAATTCCAACTCATTGGCAAACTGTAAGAAGCGGCTTACCCCTGACCTTGACAATGGCTATGTTTCCATGATAGGCGGTTATGGCCACGCTGTGATACGCAAAGTCGAAAAGCAGGTTAATGGTCACAACGTGTATCAAGACACAAACAACTCAACAAACGATTTCTATGAAGCCGATAATTGTTCTCTTCGCTAACCTTATATGCTTGCCTATAATGGCCCAGCGCGACTATTCGCTCATAGAGCGGCGCAATGCTTGGCTCACGTCGGGCAACGCGGCGGCTCTCACCACTTTTGCCGATTCTTCCGTGGCACGTGCCACGTTGCGATACAAATATGAGGGCGGCAAACTGCGCTCCGTCAGCGAAGGCAAGGACGTTAACAACTTTGATGCCGACGTGCGTTCTTTCTATCGCCTGTCAAAGAGCGTGGTGGCTTATGGTCGCATGGCTTACGACAATTTCAATGGCACCAAGATGGCTGGCAGCATGTTCGTGCCGACGAGCGAGTTGATGCCTTTCGACCTTATTGGTTATTCTGAAGACATGGCAGGCAACAAACACGCCGAGACTTTCAACGCCACAGGCGCTGTGGGTTGGAACGTTTATCATGCCTTGGCCTTGGGCGCGCGGGTAGATTACACTGCCGGGACATACGCCAAGCATCGTGACCTTAGGCATAGCAATACATTGATGGATCTTGACACTAAGGTTAACGTCTTGCTATCTTCTAATGGCAATAGTGGCATTGGCGCGGGATTCGTCTACAGACGGCGCACGGAGACGATGTTGTTTGATGTTTATGGCACTACGGACCGTATATATACCACGCTTGTGGATTATGCCAACCGTCATGGCGAGGTAGAGACTTTTGGCGTGGAAGGCTTTACGGATGGCTCCAACGAGCAGCCGCTTCTTTCCGAATATGTCGGGTTCAACGCGCAAGGCATGTGGAAAGGAATTTTTGCCGACGTGACTTACACTCACCGCACGGGATATTATGGCAAGCGTTCTCAATACACGGCTTCTCACGAGAGGCATCATGGTGATGCCACGTCGGTGCATTTGCGGTATGATTTGCCTCATGTAGCATCTCGCCTTGTTTGGTTCGATGCGAACCTGTCGACAGAACGGCTTACCGCTGAGCGTGAAAACTATCGTCGCATGACAAGTGCCACAGGCGGAGCAGCGACTTACTATGAGTACTATGAGCCAACAAAGATGTCTGACAAGACACAGACCCAAGGCTCGTTTATCGTCAACGCTTATTGGAAGCCAGCTGGCGAGATATTTCTTTGGCACATAAACGGTGGCTTGGCTTATTGGACGCGACATCAAACAGCCTATGTTTACCCTGAAGTCTATACAGAGAAGCCTCATGTCTTTATGCCTTTTGTTGAGGCAAAACGAGGCATGCTGGTACATACGGCATCATTACTTTCGTTGCAGGCAGGTTGCGCCGTGCTTACTGGCTCGTTGGAACAAGTCGCCGCCCACGCCAAGGTTGCCTACGAGATGCCGATTCGTGGCACGCGAGTGCGCCCCGAACTGTCCTTGCGCTATGATTTCCGCACCGCCACGGGTGGGGACATGAAAGGATGGTCGAGAAACAATCTGACCATTTGTGCCGCCGCAACATTCTGATGACTGTGTTAAGATCTCACGTCACTATTATAATTCCCCAATCACATTCATGTTTTAACCTTCAATAAAGCATTATGATACATTCAAAACTCTTATCGCTGTTTGTCTGCCTGTGCAGTTTCATGACGGCGGGGGCGCAACAGCTACCGCTCGACAGCTGCATCCGCAAGGGCACGCTGCCAAATGGACTTACCTATTACGTCAGGTACAACAACCAAACGCCAGGGCAAGCCGATTTCTATATCGCCCAGCGTGTGGGCTCTATCCTTGAGCAACCACAGCAGCGTGGCTTGGCCCATTTCCTTGAGCACATGGCTTTTAACGGCACCACACACTTTCCCGATGGCAATGGAGGTGAACGTTCGGTCAGAGGCTGGTGCGAGAAAAACGGCATCAAGTTTGGTGCCGACCTCAATGCCTACACGTCGATAGACCAGACAGTTTACAACATTTCCAATGCGCCAGTGAGCAAACTTGGCGTTGCCGATACCTGCCTGTTGATTTTGCGCGATTGGGCTGGTAACCTATTGTTGAAAGATAACGAGATTGACCAAGAGCGTGGCGTGATACGGGAGGAGTGGCGCACGCGCCGCTCCCGTTTCGCCACCACTCGAATGATGGAAGAAGCAATGCCCGTGATATACGCAGGCTCAAAATATGCCGACTGCTTGCCAATAGGTCATATTGAGGTGGTGGACACCTTCAAGCATGAGGCATTGCGCGACTACTACCACTTGTGGTATCGTCCTGATTTGCAGGGAATAATCGTGGTTGGCGACGTGAATGTGGACGAGGTGGTAAACAAGATAAGCGCCTTATTTGGCGACTATAAAGTGCCAGCAGGAGCCCCAAAGCGCGTTTACTACACCGTGCCAGACAACAAGGACATGATAGTCTACACCAAGGCCGACAGTGAGCAGCCGACATTGAACTTCGCTCTCTACATGAAGCGCGATACCGATCCGCGTGACATGAGGGCCACTCGCCAGTCATACTTGGAAGGCTACAAGTCGCGCCTTGCCATGTTCATCCTTCGTCAGCGTCTTGCCAGCCTATCTAACGAGGCACAGCCCAAGGTGATGTCGTGCACTTGTCGCGACAATGGCTTTTATGTCACCAACGAGAAAGACGCCTTCGCGCTCAATGTAGGCCTTCTGCCCGACAATCCCAAGGCAGGTGTCGATGCCGCCATTGAGGTCGTGGAGAAGGCACGTCGCTATGGGTTCACGCAGGCCGAACTTGAGCATGCCAAGATTCAGCTCACCGTGAGCGTGGAGCACGAGCTCGACAACAAGGACAAGACACCTAACGCGAAGTATGCCAAGGCGATAGTGAACAACTTTTGCAACGACGAGCCTTGCATGAATATCGTTGACAAGGCCGCGTTGGAGGCCAGCCTTTCCGCCAGCGTCACGCTCGACGACGTGAACAAGGCCATGAGAGCCATTGCCAATGATGCCAATCAGGTTTGCATAGTCTTTGGCTCGACAATGTACGATGGCAAACCATACTCCATGCCAAGTGGCGACCAGTTTAAGCAATGGGTCGAGGAGGCTCAAAGGAAGGAGTATGCCAACGACAACGACAACCGTGAGGTCAGCACCACATTCATGACAAAGTTGCCAAAGAAAGGAAAGATATTATCCAAGAAACAAGTTGCCAATGGCTATGTGGAATACGTGCTTTCTAATGGCATCAAGGTCAGCGCACGTAAGTCTGACATAGAGCCAAACCGTTTGACCATCAATATGTTCCGTCTCGGCGGACGCTCGCTCTATCCCGACTCTGATGCCACCACGTTGCAGTTTCTTGGCCCAGTCGTCAGGGAGAGTGGCGCGGCCGATTTCGATTTCCTCACCCTGGAGAAGAAGCGCCGTGGAAAGGCCCTTCGCGTGGTGCCATACATCGATTCAGAAGAAGAGGGCGTGAGAGGCGTCTGCGTGGCTTCCGACTTCAAGACATGGCTGCAGGTGGCTTATCTCTACCTTACACAGCCACGCAAGGACAAGGCCATATTCCAGAATGTATTGACAAAGCAGGAGTCGATGTTGCGCAACCGCAACGCCAACCCCAACGTGACCTATAACGACACCTTGCGCTATGCCGTATATGGCAAGAGCCTCAGAACCAGACCCATTACATTGGACAGGCTCAAGGAGGTGAACCTCGACCGTATGTATGAAATCTACAAGGAGCGTTTCTCCGACCTGTCGGGCATGAACCTTATCGTGACCGGTGACATACGTGATGAAGATTTTGAGGACCTTTTATGCCAATATGTGGCAAGTCTTCCTGGCAAGAAAAACAACAAGCAGACTCACATGCCTGGAAAGTATGACCTTGACGTGCAGCGTGGGCAAGTGACCAAGGTGTTCCATGCTGACATGAAGACACCTTCCGCGCTCACTGACGTGTTTTATACTGCCGACATTCCTTATACCGCCGACAACGACTTGAAGCTGGACGTGCTCTCGCAAATCATGCGCAGCGTGTATACGGAGAAAGTGCGCGAGGAAAAAGGCGGCACTTATGGCGTGAGCGT
>DAIOUH010000085.1:0-11076 GCA_036751585.1 Prevotella sp.
ACAAGGAAGTGACTGACCCATCCACGCAGGTCGATGCCGTGACTGGCGCCACGCTCACCTCCAACGGAGTGGCAAACATGCTTCACGACGGACTCGGGAAGTTCTTGAAGTTCCTCAACAGCAAATAAATTTCCTCGGAACGACTAAATTACAGAATCATGAGTTTATTTTCAAAACAGAATAAGGCGGCATTCTCTGAGCCATTGCACCTGAACAACCCCATCATGGTACAGGTGCTCGGCATCTGCAGTGCCCTTGCCGTGACTTCACAACTCAAGCCCGCCATCGTGATGGGGCTTGCGGTAACGGTCATCACGGCTTTCTCCAACGTCATCATATCCCTTATCCGCAAGACCATACCAATGCGCATACGCATCATCGTGCAACTTGTCGTGGTGGCTGCGTTGGTGACCATAGTCAACCAGGTTCTCGGCGCTTTCGCCTACGATGTCAGCGTGGAGTTGAGCGTGTATGTCGGACTGATAATCACCAACTGTATCCTCATGGGCCGTCTGGAGGCTTTCGCCATGATGAATAAGCCTTGGCCTTCTTTCCTCGACGGAATAGGCAACGGCCTTGGCTATGCCGCGATACTCATTATCGTGGGAGCTTTCCGCGAGTTCTTCGGCAGGGGATCGCTCCTCGGGTTCCAAATCATCCCACAAGGAGCTTATGACCTCGGCTATATCAACAATGGCATGATGACCATGTCGTGCACGGCTCTTATCCTCATAGGCTGCATCATTTGGGTCAACAGGGCTTTCTTTGTTAAAGACGAAAAGAAGTAATAAGAAATGGAACACGCTATAGCATTACTCTGCAGGTCTATCTTCGTAGACAACATGATTTTCGCTTACTTCCTCGGTATGTGCTCATACCTGGCAGTGAGCAAGAATGTCAAGACCTCTCTCGGATTGGGTCTTGCCGTGACTTTCGTGCTCGTAATCACTGAGCCTATCAACTATCTCTTGCAGGTTTACGTACTTGGCCCCAACTGTTTGGTCAATGGTGTAGACCTCAGCTATCTGAGCTTCATCCTCTTCATCGCCATCATCGCCGGAATAGTGCAGCTCGTGGAAATGGCCGTTGAGAAGTTCTCACCATCGCTCTACGCGGCGTTGGGCATCTTCCTGCCGCTTATCGCCGTCAACTGTGCCATCATGGGCGCGTCGCTCTTCATGCAGCAGCGCATCAAGCTGCCAATGGAAAACGCCCAGGCCATCTCAAACATTGGCGACAGCATAGCCTACGCCATTGGTAGCGGACTGGGATGGACGCTCGCCATCGTCATGTTTGGAGCCATACGTGAGAAGATGGAATACAGCGACATTCCAAAGCCTCTTCAAGGCATGGGCATCGCCTTCATAACCGTCGGTCTCATGGCCATGGCAATGATGTGCTTCAGTGGACTGAAATTCTGACGACCACACAAGAAGAAACAACATAGAACAAACACAGAATAAAGAAATAATAAGAATATGGGACAATTTATAGGCGTAAGCATAGCAGTGTTTCTCGTCATCATCCTCCTCTTGGTGGCGATGCTGCTTATCGCTAAGAAATATCTCAGCCCGAGCGGAAAGGTAACTATCACCATCAATGGCGACAAGAAATTGGAAGTGGAGCAAGGCGGTTCACTGCTCTCCACGCTCAACGACAACGGCGTGCACCTTTCGTCAGCTTGCGGCGGAAAAGGCAGTTGCGGACAGTGCCGTCTGCAAGTTCTCGAAGGTGGTGGCGAGATTCTCGACACGGAGAAGGGCCACTTCACGCGCAAGGAGATAAAGGAGCATTGGCGTCTCGGATGCCAAACCAAGGTTAAAGGCGACATCAGCGTGAAGGTATCCGACTCCATCCTCAACGTCAAGGAGTGGGAATGCACGGTCATCTCCAACAACAACGTGTCAAGTTTCATCAAGGAGTTCAAGGTTGCACTGCCTCCAGGAGAGCACATGGACTTCATCCCAGGCTCATATGCGCAGATTTACATTCCGGCATACGACACCATTGATTACGACAAGGACTTCGACAAGTCGCTCATAGGCGAGGAGTATATCGGGGCATGGAAGAAGTTTAATATCCTCTCGCTCAAGGCCCATAACCCGGAGCCTACCATCCGCGCTTACTCCATGGCAAACTATCCTGCCGAGGGCGACATCATCACGCTCACCGTGCGCATAGCCTCAACACCGTTCTTGCCACGTCCACAGGTTGGCTTCCAAGACGTGCCTACGGGTATAGGATCAAGCTACATCTTCTCGCTCAAACCTGGCGACAAGGTGCGCATGAGCGGTCCTTACGGTGATTTCCATCCAAAGTTTGACAGCAAACGTGAGATGATATGGATTGGCGGTGGCGCTGGCATGGCACCTCTCCGCTCGCAAATCATGTACATGACGCGACAAATCCATTGCACCGACCGTGAGATGCACTTCTTCTATGGAGCTCGCTCATTGTCAGAAGCATTCTTCTTGGAAGACTTTTGGGAATTGGAAAAGGAATTCCCCAACTTCCATATGCACCTTTCACTCGACCGCCCAGACCCAAAGGCTGACGCGGCAGGAGTGAAGTATTATGCTGGCTTCGCTGTCAACTGCGTGCGCGACACCTACCTCAAAGACCACGAGGCACCAGAGGATTGCGAGTACTACCTGTGCGGACCACCAATGCTCATCAAGACCGTGACAGCTTATCTCGACAGCCTCGGCGTGGAGCCGGAAAGCATAATGTACGACAACTTCGGTTAAGGCATTACAATCAGAAATCATCAGAATCAGAATATCATTATATCAAAGAAGCCGCAAGGGGGTAGTTTCCTTGCGGCTTCTTTCGTAAACGCGCGCCCTTTCTCCAAATTAAATTCACGCCCGTTTCTGTGCGACGTATATTTCAAGAAATATCTTAACCGTTTGACAATAAATCCAAAAAAAATGCGTAAGTTTGCAAAACAAACAAATTGACACGCATCAATGGCAAACGACCTCAAAAGCACACCTACCATAAATCCGAGACTTAAGAAAGCACTGAAATATAGCGGCATAGCGATAGTGACTCCTTTGGCTGTCACAATTGTCTTGTCTCTTCTACTTTATTTCCCGCCTTTCCAGAATTGGGCGGTTTCAAAAGCCGCAGCCATAGCCTCAGAGAAAATGGGCATGCGCATCAGCGTCGGACACGTAAGGCTTGCCTTTCCCCTCGACCTCGCCCTTGATGACGTGCGCGCATTTGAGCAGAACGACTCGGTGAAAGGAAAGACCGACACGGTTGCCCTTGTCTCGCGTGCCGTCGCCAACGTGCAATTGCTGCCACTCCTGCACAAGCAAGTGATGGTGGACGAGCTGTCGCTGCGCGACATGCAGGTCAACACCACGCATTTCATCAGCGACGTGCGCATTAGCGGAAAGGTGGGCGAGCTGAAGGTCAAGGCACATGGCATAGACTTGTCAAAAGAGCACGTGAGGGTAAACCGCGCCATCCTGAACAACGCCAAATTGCTTGTCGAACTATCCGACACGGCAAAGAAAGACACCACCAAGTCTAACTTCTGGAAGGTAAATCTCGACAAGATAGACATAAGCAACACCGCCTTCGCGCTTCGCACGCCTGGCGACACCATCTCCGTGGCACTGCTCATGAACAAGGGCAAAGCGCAAGGCGTATACATGGACTTGTTCAAGAACCTCTACTCAGTGAGGCATATCGACTGGAACGGCGGCTGGCTCAATTATGACAAGCAGCCTTCAGTCGTGGCGAAGGCTGGTTTCGACCCGAATCACATCGCCATGGATGCCTTGCAGCTGAAGATAGACTCCATCTTCTTCTGTTCGCCTACGATAAAGCTGAACATCCTTGCCGCGGCTTTCCACGAGAAATGCGGACTCAATGTCGCCAACGTAAAGGGACCATTCAGAATGGACAGCGTGGGCATCACGCTGCCAAGCCTACGCTTGAAGACTCCGACATCTGACATCTTATTGGCTTTCACGATGGACATGAACGCCTTTTCCACCGACCTCCCTGCCGATAGCACGGGCGCGTTCTCCATCAATATGCACGGCTCGCTTGGCAGTCAAGACCTGCTCACGCTCGCCTCGCCATACATTCCACGAAACATTTACAACGTGTGGCCTCGCGTGCCACTGGTCGTTGACGGCAAGGTAGGCGGAAACCTCCACCGCCTGCACATAAACGGCATGCACTTGTCAATGCCTGGAATAATGAAGGTAAACGCGGATGGCTTCGTGGCCAACGTCACGAGCCCGGCAAGCCTTCGCGCTAACATGAATGTCAACGCCTTTGCCAACAACCTTGCGTTTATCACTCCGTTGCTGCCAAAGAGCGTCACGACGAACATCAACATTCCTCGCGGAATAGCGCTCCGTGGCAACGTCAGGTTTGAAGACAAGCGGCTTGCCACGAAGTTCTCAGCCGCGCAAGGTGGCGGCTCCATTGGCGGCACATTGGCACTCGACATGAAGCGAATGGCTTACAATGCCAACGTCAAGTCGCATCGTCTGCCGATAGCCCACTTTATCAAGCATCAACCCATTCGCCCATTCACGGGCACGATAGTGGCTCACGGCAATGGCACCGACTTTCTCTCGCCAAGCACCAACCTGCATGCCGCCATCGACATAAAAGCCTTGGGGTATGACAAATACAATCTCGACAATATCAACCTGACGGCAAGTCTCAACTGTGGCCATCTTGTGGCAAACGCCGACTGCCGCAACACGGCATTAAAGGGCAAGATTGGGCTCGATGCCATGCTGTCTGCACTCCACATTGGCAAGGGCAAGACCAGCACTGGCACGCTCACCGCCGACCTCACACACGTTGACCTCCAAAGGCTGCACGTGGTAGACGAGCCGGCAACTGTATCAGTGTGCGGGCAAGTGGACGTGGCCACCAATCTCGATAAGTTCTTCAAGGTTCAAGGACTGTTCTCCGACATCACCGTCAAGAACGGCAACAAGCATTTGCGACCCAACGACGTGACGCTTGACATCTATACCAACAGCGACACCACGCGTGCCGTTGCCGACTGCAACGACTTCCATCTCAACCTCCACTCATCAGGCGGCTACGAGAGATTGCTCAAGGCCGTCTCGCCTTTCATGGCAGAGCTCCAACGGCAGATAAAGGACAAGTATATAGACCAAGAGCGGTTGCGCCGACGCTTGCCGCGGCTACAACTGACGTTGCAGACGGGCACCGACAACTTCGTGGCTCAGCTTCTACACCATTACGGCGTAGACTTCAAGTCCATCAACATGGATGTCACGTCATCGCCAGCCAATGGCATCAACGGCTTCGCCGAAGCCATGGGACTTGTCGTAGACAGCATGGCCCTCGACACGGCAAGACTGAAACTGTCGTCAGCGCAAAAGGACATGACCTATAACCTTGAGGTGCACAATGGCAAGAAGAGCCAGTTGCCATTCCACGCTTTCCTCGACGGTGCCATCACCGGCCACGGCACATGGATAAAGCCGCGCGTGTATGATGCCAACGGGAAACTTGGCGTCAGCCTAAGCCTCATGGCGGAAATGAAACAAGGCGGTATCAACTTGAGCATCTTCGACGGCAAGCCCATCCTTGGGTACAAGGCATTCGAGGTCAACGACAGCAACTACATCTTCCTTGGCGACAACCGTCGCGTAAAGGCCGACGTGAAGCTCACCGCCGATGACGGCACTGGCCTGCAAATATACAGCGACGACAACGACACGGAGGCGCTGCAAGACATCACCGCTTCGCTCCACAGGCTTGACATAGGCAAGATTCTCTCGGTCATTCCTTACGCGCCCAACATCACTGGCGTGCTCGATGGCGACTTCCACCTCACGCAGACAAGGGAAGACCTCACCATGTCCTCGTCTGTCAACGTGGACAAGATGACCTACAACGATTGTGCCTTGGGCAACGTGGGCACAGAGTTCACCTATATGCCAAAGCCTGGTGGCGGCCACTATGTAGACGGCATCATCACCAAGGACGATGAGGACATTGGCACGCTCAAGGGAACCTACTACTCAGTGGGCAAAGGCGTGCTCGACGCCACTCTCGACATGACGCACATGCCTATGGACTTCATCAACGGCTTCGTACCCGACGGTCTCTTTGGTTTCAAGGGTTACGCCGAGGGGACTCTCGCCCTTAAAGGCTCGCCATCGCAACCCAACGTCAACGGCGAGCTGTTTCTCGACTCGTGTTGCTTGTTCTCCGAGCCTTACGGCATGGAGGTCAGGTTCGCCGATGACCCGGTGACCATCAAGGACAGCCGCATCGTGCTGGAAAACTTTGAGGTCTTCGCCCACAACGACTCTCCTCTCAACATCTCTGGATCTATCGACTTCGCCGACCTGTCAAGGATGATGGTCAACGTGAGAATGCGCGCCTCCAACTACCTGCTTATCGACTCAAAAGAGAACGCGCGCTCAGAGGCTTACGGCAAGGCTTTCATCAATTTCAACGGAACGGCGCAAGGAATCATCGACAACTTGCGCGTGAGGGGTAAAGTGGACGTGCTCGGCACGACCGACTTGAAATACAACCTCAAGGATTCTCCTCTCAACACCGATGACCAACTGAAAGACCTCGTGGAGTTCACCAATTTCAGCGACACCACCAACGACGTGATCAACCAGCCGCCGCTCACGGGACTAAACATGGATCTATCGCTCAACATCGACGAGGGCGCACACATCGACTGTTACCTCAACGCCTCAAAGTCGAACTATGTCGACGTGATTGGCGGCGGAGACATGCGAATGCAATACAACAATGCCGACGGCGTAATCTTGCGAGGACGGTACACGATAAACAGTGGCGAGATGAAATACGAACTTCCCGTCATTCCCCTCAAGACGTTCACTATCGCCGAAGGCTCTTACATAGAGTTCACTGGCGACCCAATGAACCCACGCCTGTCAATCACCGCCACGGAGACCACAAAGTCGACCGTAGGCACGTCGTCGGGCAACGGCAGGGTCGTGAACTTCACATGTGGCGTGAAAGTGTCGAAGACGCTCCAAAACATGGGCTTGGAGTTCACCATCGACGCGCCGGAGGACATGACCATCCACAACCAACTTCAAGCGATGACAGTGGAGGAACGTGGCAAGCAGGCGGTGACGATGCTCACCACGGGCATGTATCTCGCCGACGGCAACACGTCGAGCTTCTCCATGAACTCCGCGCTCTCGGCATTCCTCAACTCGCAAATCAACCAAATATCCGGCAAGGCATTGCGCACCCTCGACGTTGGCTTCGGCATCGACAACAGTTTCACGGGCACGGGACAACTGCACACCGACTATTCATTCAAGTTCGCCCGCAGGTTCTGGAACAACCGTCTGAAACTGAGCGTTGGCGGCAAGCTGTCATCAGGCGCCGACGCCGCCATGGCCAATGAGACCTTTTTCGACAACGTATCGGTGGAATATCGCGTGTCGCCAGCGTCAAACATGTATCTCAACCTTTTCTACGTGCGCGACAGCTACGATTGGCTGGAGGGTAATGTATCACGCTTCGGTGGCGGTTTCCTGTGGCGAAAGAAGCTCAATTCGCTTTCCGACATTTTCCGTTGGAAGACGACGGACACCACCGCCCCCGACTCCACCAAAAGCGCAAAGGCAAAAACAATGTGAACATGATGAAAAAGAAATATCCCCTGCTCCTTCTCTCCGTGACGTTGCTCCTATCGGCATGCTCTTCCACGAAAAGCATACCGGAGGGCGACCAACTCTTCACGGGAGTGGAGAAAATCAACTACAACACCGACAACAAGGACAGCCACTTCTCCTCAACCAAGGATGAAGTCGACGCCGCCCTCGCCACGGCTCCCAATGGAGCCATATTCGGCTCGGGCATACGTTCTCCCTTCCCGATAGGCCTGTGGGTATGGAATGAGTTTACCGGCAAGGACGACGGTTTCTCCAAATGGATGCTCAAGAGCTTTGGCGCGAACCCAGTGCTCATGTCGTGGGTCAACCCCGCGCTGCGAGCCAAGGTAGCGAAGCTCGTGCTGCAAGCGCACGGATATTTCCGTGGCAACGTGGGCTACGAGGTGTTGAAACAAAGAAACCCAAAAGAGGCAAAGATAAAATACGACGTGCAGATGGGGCATCTCTTCACCATCGACTCCTTGCGCTACGTCGGCTTCCCGCTTTCAGCCGACAGCCTATTGGCAAGCACCGCTTCAAAGGCAAAGATCCACAATGGCGACCCATTCGACGTGACATCCCTCGATGGCGAGCGGGCACGCATAAGCAACCTGTTTCGCAACAACGGCTACTTCTATTACCAGCCTTCTTACGCCTCCTACCTCGCCGACACCGTGAGCGTGCCAGGCAAGGTGCTCTTGCGATTCCAGCAAATCAACAACATACCATCGATGGCGACAAGGCAGTGGCACATCGGGAAGGTGAACATCGACATGCACAAGAGCTACAACGACGTGCTGAACGACAGCTTGACCCTTCGCGACTTCACCATCCACTTCAATGGCAAGAAACCTCCCGTGAAGTTTGGCACCATACTGAAGAACATGCGGCTCATGCCAAAGGCCACATACAGCTATTTCAACCATCAGGAAAGCGCCAACAAGCTCGCCTCCACCGGAATATTCTCCATGGTCGACTTCAACTTCACGCCTCGCGATACCACGGGGCTTGCCGACACGCTCGACTTGCACCTGAACCTCATCTTCGACAAGCCTTACGACTTCTACGTGCAGGGCAACCTCACTGGCAAGACCAACAACCGCGTCGGCCCTGGCATCACGGTAGGCTTGACCAAGCGCAACGCCTTTCGTGGCGGCGAGCTGCTCGACATCAACCTCAAGGGCAGTTACGAGTGGCAGACTGGACACAAGGCTGAAAACACGGGGTCGAAACTCAACAGCTATGAGTATGGCATCGACGCCTCGCTCACGTTCCCACGCCTCATCATGCCATGGGCATCGAAGGTGAGGCAGAGGCTCATAAGGCGAGCCATACGCACGCAATACATCCCACAGCTGTCCACCAAACTGAAGTTCTCCTCCGACATCGTGAGGCGCTCATCATTCTTCACGCGACACATCGTGTCTGGCGAGTGGGCTTACGATTTCCAGACATCGGCACAGAGCCGACACCAGTTCTCGCCCCTCAATTTCTCTTACGACTACATGCGTCGCTCGTCGGCTGAGTTCGACTCCGTGCTCAACGCCAACCCATACCTCTACTACACCATGCGCAACCAGTTCATTCCGCGCATGCAGTATGTTTACACCTACACGTCCCCAAGCGACTTCAAGAGCCCTATATGGTGGCAGACCACCGTGTCGGAGTCGGGCAACGTGCTCTCCTTAGGTTATATGGCGGCAGGAAAGAAATGGGGCGAGAAGAACAAGAAGATGTTCAAGAACCCTTACGCCCAGTTCTTCAAGATTGAGACAGAACTGGTGAAGACGTGGTGCCTCTCGCCCCACTCCACCCTCGTTGGCCACGTCGACGCCGGTGCCATCTGGAGCTACGGCAACTCTGAGGACGCGCCCTACTCGGAGCAGTTCTACGTGGGTGGTGCCAACTCCATACGCGCCTTCACCGTGAGAACGATAGGACCTGGCTCCTACCACGACGCGGCTTCGGCTGGAGTCTACTATCTCGACCAGACAGGCGACATAAAGTTTCTTGCCAACCTTGAATACCGTCCGCGACTCTTCGGCAACCTCTACGGCGCGCTCTTCCTCGATGCCGGCAACGTGTGGAAGATGAAAGACGACTATCGCGAAGGCGGAAAGTTCAAGCTGAAAAACGCCTTCCAAGAGATGGCGTTGGGCACGGGAGCCGGCCTGCGCTACGACATGGGATTTCTCGTGATACGTCTCGATTGGGGTGTTGGACTTCACGTGCCCTACAAGAACGGTTTTTACAATGTAGGCAGGTTCAAGGACTCGCAGAGCCTCCACTTCGCCGTGGGTTATCCGTTCTAATGGAATAAACTGAAAATTCGAGCAAATAAAAAAGGGTGTGTCACATTGTGTGGCACACCCTTTATTATTATGTCTGGATTATTATCTTATTCCGCTGACACGAAGTAACCACCATTAAGTTCAATGGTGCCATTGTAAGTTGTCTTTGAACCGACAACCGTGATGGTTGAGCCAGCCGCGATGCCGTGATCCTTCATGAAGTTCTGACGGTCAGTGCCCTTAGGAGCACCATAGCCATAGAGACCGTAGACATAGACCTTACCGGTTTCATCCTCAAGGTAGAAGTTGCCATACTTGTCGTTTTTCACTTCACCTACCTTACCTTTGATGATAACCAACGTGCCGTCGGCCTGGCTGTCGAACTCGCCGAGGCTGATGGCCTTAGCGCTTTCAACCTTCTCCACTACCGGGCTGCCAATCTGCGCGACACCCTTGTAAGAAGAGTGGGTACCGACAACGGTCACGATGTCGCCAACCTTTATGCCCTTGGTGTTGCCTGTGGGCTTGTAGGCCTCGATAGCGCCAGAGAGGTCGGTGTAGTCTTGAATCCAGAAGTTGCCCTTGGCGTCAACCTTCGACACGAGCGCCGTGATGCGATACTGGCTCTTGTCCTCTGCCGTGGCCTTAAACTCACCAAGGTTGACCTCCTTGATGGAGCCTTCCTGCGTGATAGTGGATGTCACGGTAGACTTGCCAGAAGTGAAACTAACATTGGCTGAGCGTTCGCCACCGTCATTCTTCGTGGCCTTGAAAGTGATGACGGCACTCTGGCCGCTCTGCTTCAATGCCGACATCGACAACCATGACTTGGCATCGTCTGGGATGCTGACCGTAAGACCACCGCCCTTGCATGTGACATAAGCCGTGGCCTCACCACCTTCGAGAGGCAAGGTGCTTGACTTCTTGTCGCCAACATATACTGAGTCTACCTTCACGAGCGACTTCACGATCTTGTTGACGGTGACATTCACCAGTTCCACCGTGGAGCCGTAGGTTGTCTTAGGACCGGAAACCGTCACCTCGTCACCGGCTTCAATGCCGAGGCTGGAGAAGTTTTTCTCGTTGCCGTTCTTGTCGAGCGTGCCGTAGATATAAAT
>DAIOUH010000086.1:0-7302 GCA_036751585.1 Prevotella sp.
TGCAATGCAATGCGGGAGAGTAGGTAGCCGCCTCCTTTCAACAAGAGAGCCTCGATTACTTAATGTAGTCGAGGCTCTCTTTTGTTTTATGCATTTAAATAAATTATTTTTTCTTGGAAAGTTTCTTAATTAATTTATGTAATTTTGCACATTATTAATTTTGTTAATGTAATTTTATAGCGAATGCGCAAAAGTGTATTGTTAGCTATCATTCTTGCTTATTTTGGTGAGTATCCTATTAATGCAAGTGCTCAAAACAACGTGACTGTTGTGATGAATGATGGCAGAGAGAGTAGCAATAGCATCAGCGGTGTTATTTTGTCGGCAGAAGACAATGAACCGCTTGTTGGTGCACAAGTAAGGATTGTAGGTGCAAATGTTGCAACCATTACTGACGTGAATGGCAGATTCACGTTTCAGACGGTGTCGCTTAAGAAGCAGAAGTTATCTGTTTCATACATCGGTATGGAACCACAAACTGTTGACGCTGGTCACAACATGAAGATTGTGCTTAAACCAGATTCCAAGACCTTGAGTGATGTTGTTGTAAATGGCTATTTCACTCGTAAAAAGCAAACATTTACAGGCGCGGCAAGAACCGTGACAAGTGATGAGATTCTTAAGGTAGCACCTAATAATATTATGCAGACGCTTGCCACTCTTGACCCTTCGCTTAATATTACGCAGAACAATGCCATGGGTTCAAATCCTAACTCTGTTCCAGATCTTGTCATTCGCAGCACTACGTCTCTTTCGACAAGCAATGAGGTAGGACTTAATGCGCCTCTTATTGTAATTGATGGTGTAGAGCAGAGCTTGCAGGCTTTGTATGATATGGACATTAATGATATTGAGCGTGTGGACATATTGAAAGACGCATCAGCCACGGCACTTTATGGTGAGAATGCTGCCAATGGTGTCATTGTCATTGAGCGTAAACGCGTGAGCCAATCACCAGTACGTATTCGTTATACTTTCACTCCCGAGGTAAGTTTTGCTGACCTCAGTAGTTATGATTATTGTAATGCCGCTCAAAAGTTGGAATTGGAGCGTCTTGCAGGTCTTTACAATAGCACTACAGGCAGTCTCGACCAAAGTTACTATGACAAGTTGGCATTGGTGAACAGTGGCGTCAATACTGATTGGAAGTCTAAACCAGTGCGCAACAGCTTCTCGCACAACCATTCTCTTTCTATTTCAGGTCGTGGCTCTGGCCTCGATTACAACATCAGCGCAAACTATCAAGACACAGAGGGTGTCATGAAAGATGATGGTCGTAAGCGCTATGGCATGAACATATACCTCTCTTATACTGCCGTAAAGAACTTGGTTGTTACGCTCCGTGCCTCCCACGACCAGCTTAGCACAAAAGCCTCAAAGTATGGCTCGTTCTCCAATTATCTTGAGTGTAACCCATATGATTCTCCGTACGACGAGTATGGCAATTTGCGTAGCAGTTTGTCGTATAATATGGATAACCCCTTGTATGAGGCCTCGTTGAGTAGCTTCAACAAGTCGCAAACACGCACCCAGCAGATTTCGCTTGACCTGCGTTATAACATCATGCCTAACTTCTTTGTTACCGCGCAAGGCTCTTATAACACAAGCCGTGGCACGAGCGATGTGTTCACTTCGCCAGACTCTCATGAGTTTGAAACAGTGTCAATTACTCAGAAAGGTCGTTACGTGCTTGGTAATACAAGCGCTGACCAGTGGGCTGGCAAAATCGTCGGCAACTATATTCACAATTTCGACAAGGACGGCACGATGCTTACATTGAATGTAGGTGGCGAGATAAAGAAGAACAAGTCTACGTCGAGTTCGCTTGTAGGCACGGGATTCCTTAGCGACAACCAAAATGACATGGCTTACGCGACGGCCTATCCCAATGGCGGTCAACCATCGGGCAGTGAAGATCTGTCGACCAGCCTTGGAGGATTTCTTGCGGCAAACTTCATGTGGAAGAACCGTTATGTTGTTGATGGCTCCTACCGCGTCTCAGGTTCATCAAAGTTCGGCAGCGACCATCGTTATGCCCCGTTCTGGTCTGTCGGTGCCGGTTGGAATCTCCACAACGAGAAATTCATCAAGAAACTTGGATGGGTCAACACTTTGCGTCTTCGTGGCAGCTATGGTTATACAGGTAGCGTGAAGTTCAGTTCATATCAGGCCGTGACAACGTACAAGTACAATAGCGACTTCCTTGGCTACACAGGCGTAGGAGCCATACCTATTGGCATGGCAAATCCCGACTTGAAGTGGCAGACAACGAAGAAGCTGAATGTCGGAATAACGTCATCGTTCTTGAACGACCGCTTGAACGTGAACTTTGATGTTTACAACGAGAAAACCATAGATATGCTCATTGACCGCTCTCTGCCGCCTTCATCCGGAACGACAAGCGTAAAGGCCAACCTTGGCTCACAGACGAGCAATGGTATTGAGTTCTCCGTTTGGGGCAAGATTATCCGTACAAAGGACTGGGAGTGGACCCTCTCGGTTAACGGCCTCCACTCCAAGACCACAATCAATAATATATCTGAGGCGATGAAACGCATGAACGAGCAGAACGCGTCGGGTTATACCGACAGCAGCGTCAAAGTGGCGTCATCGTCACCACTGTTCCAGTATCGCGAGGGTGAGTCGCCAACGGCAATCTATGCAGTGCGCTCGGCAGGCATAGACCCGGCGACAGGCCGTGAGATATTCGTCAAGCAAGACGGTAGCTACACATATACTTACGACACCAAGGACCAGGTGGCTTGCGGCGACACGAACCCGGTGATGCAAGGCAGTTTCTCATCAATGCTTCAATATAAGGGCTTCTCGCTTACAGCAAGCTTCCAGTATCGTTTCGGCGGCAAGATGTACAACTCCACACGAGCGCTGAAAGTAGAGAACATCAACCCTCGCCACAACTGCGACGTGCGCGCATTCACAGACCGTTGGACCAAGCCTGGCGACGTGAAGCCTTATATCGACATCGCCAACGCCACGGGCAACACAAGCGTCTACACCGATCGCTTTGTGGAGAACGATAATGAACTGTGGCTCTCAAGCCTTTACTTGCAATACAACGTCCCAGTGACATTCTTAAAGAAAATCCATGTTCAGAAACTGTATGTAGGCATAGGCACAGAGGATTTGTTCCGCATCACATCAGCCAAGTATGAGCGTGGCACGTCATATCCATACAGCCGTAGTGTAAACATGTCTGCAAGCCTTACATTCTGATAGGCTGCAATGAAGAACAAACGAAATATTCGTAAAAACAAAATATATATAGAAATGTATAAGACACATTTTAACAAACATATAGCAAGGGTGGCATTAGCCATGCTTATTGGCTCGACGGCGCTTGCGTCATGCGATGACTACCTGGACGTGCGTCCGAAAGGAGAAAAACTCGAGGCTGACCAGTTTAAGACCTCCGAAGGCATTGAGGCTGCCATCTACGGCGTGTATGGTTCCATGCAATCGAGTTCTCTATACGGTAAGGATCTTTATTGGGGCTTGACCGACATCATGGCACAAGACTTAAGCCAGAACAGCGAGTCGGCAGGCTCTGTGGCGTTGTCAAAATACCAGTACACCACCGACAACAATTTGCGCAATCGACTGTCTAATGTCTGGACCGCAGCTTATCAGAGCATAGGCTACGCAAACAATGTGCTCAAGAACCTTGACCAGAAGTCGAAGAATGATTTCCCGCTCCTTGACCTTTACAAGGGAGAGATGCTGGCAGTGCGTGCCTATCTGCATTTTGACCTTTTGCGCCTGTTCTGCTCTACCGATCAGACTAAGAAAGGAATACCATATACCACGACATACGAGGCGAAGATAAACGACTTCAAGAAGGTGGGTGAGGTCTATAATCTCATAATCAAGGACCTTCAAGAAGCAGAACAGCTTCTCGCCGAGGAAAAGGACAATATAGTTTATCCACGAAACAATGAGCAATACTTCAAGTTCCAGAATTATCGCGAGACGCACTGCAATTATTACGCCGTCTTGGGCATCCTTGCCAAGGTTTATTGGATGAAGGGCGACATGGACAATGCCGCCAAATATGCGCAGATGGTCATCGACAGCAACAAGTTCCCATTGGCGGAGCCAACTGAGATACAGGATCTGTTCGCAGGCAAGCTTTCTGACAAGGAGACCTTGTGGGGATTGTACTCCACGAGCTATGTCCAAACTTGCCAGAACTACTTGTATCAGTATCAGTCATATCAGTCGTATAATCCTTATACAGACGCTTCTGGGGTGAATCATCTTATGCCTTACGACAAGGTGTATTCGCAGGACGTGGATGGCACTGTGCAGGACTATCGCCTGCAATGGTTTGACAAGGGTAACCAAACCGTATGCCTTCACAAGGTCATTGATTATTACACGATAGGTGGACGTGGCAATGATCCTGATGGGTGGTCGAAGCGTATCAGCGGCATCAACATGTTGCATGTTTCAGAGCTTTATCTCATTGCGGCGGAGGCATTGCTCGACAAAGACTATGCCAAGGCACTCAGCTACTACGAGGCCGAAACGGCATCGAGGGGCATACCGGCGTTGCGTGCCGGCCAAACCCTTACAAAGGACATGATATACAATGAGTATCACAAGGAAATGTTTGGCGAGGGACAAGTTTGGTACAACATGAAGAGACTGAACAAGGACATAGAGTCTAACGCAGAGCTTCGTACCATTCCAGCAAGCGAGGACATATATGTGTTGCCGATACCGCAGGATGAGTATAACTATAGAAACTAAAGAAAGAGGACAATAAGAATATGAAAAACACGATATTAGCACTTGTCATTGCCGCCGTCGCCATGACTGTCGTGAGCTGTGAGCAAGACTATAAGTTGTACGACACAAACCAAGTTGATGCCGTGTCGTTCAACTATTACAATTCAAGGGGTGTTGCCGATTCGGTCATTACCTACAACTTTGGTTACGACATTGCCGAGCAGCACGAGATTGACATACCTGTCACCTTGATGGGAGTGCCAAAGGCCGAGGCGCGCAACATTGACATTAAGGTTGTTGCCGACTCCACCGACATGGTAGAGGGCGTGAACTATAATGTGGCACGTGCAGAGATTGGTGCCAACGCGGTTCGTGACACCGTAAGGATAATGTTGTTGCGTGGCAAGGATGAGGAGATTCAGACCAAGCAGAAAAAACTTCGCATAGAGATAGGCGTCAACGAACAGCTCCGTCCCACGGGCATGAAGACGTTTACCGTGAAATATTCTGATTTCCGCATAACGCAGCGCCCTGGATGGTGGTTGCAGTGGTCACCGCTGCCGGTTTACTCGTTCGAGAGCGCCCAGTTGTTCTTCAAATATTTCAACGAACTCATGCCGAAGGCCAACAAGGATGTCTACGACGAGATGATAAAGAAATATGGCGAGTATTTCGTCAATGCTGGCTCGACAGGCGGCCCGTTTGCCTTTTATGAGCCAATCATAACCAAGTATGTGCTCATGCCAATGTACAACGATCATAAGGACGACATTCAGTGGCAGAGTGTTCCATCATTCTAATGGTCACAAGAACAGATAAAAATACAGAAAGATGAATAGAAAACATATATTCTCTACAATAGCGCTTGCTGCTTGCTTGTCAGTCGGCATGACATCATGTATCAGTGATGACAGCACGGAAGCTACGAAGCAATTGGCTCAGCTCAGCATAAAGGACGAGAACGCCACGACCATGCCAGAATACAACGTGTATCTTGGCAACAACTGTGAGATTAACCCACAGGTATCCTATTCAGGCAAGGCATCAGACCTGCAGTACAATTGGCAGGTAGGCACATATTCCAACGGCTCGAAAGGTGCGCTCAAGGAAGTCGGCACCGACCCGACGTTCAACTACAAGTTCCAGTCTGGTGGCACCTACTATGTACACCTAACGGTTACTGATGGTTCTGTTGGCAAGGTCATGGAGTACAAGGTCAATGTAAACCGCACCTTCGAGCAAGGTTACCTGCTTACGTCAACAGATGCCGACGGCAAGGGCAACCTTTCTTTTGTGAAGATTCTCACTCCCGAGGAAATTGCCGAGGGCAAGAAAGAGGTCGTGATGGAGCACTGCCTTAATAAGGTTAACGATGAAGTGTCGGAAGACGGGCTCGTAAAGGCTGTCGTGGCCACGCAGAGCATTTGGGACGGTCATTCATCAACATCGCTCACACGTGTGTTTGTCTCTACACAGACTCGATGCTACTTCCTTGACCCAAACAACTTCAACGTAATCTCAGATATTGACTACACCGAGGCCGTGCCTGGCTTCAAGGCGACCAATTTCGTGCCAGACACGTATGCGCCTTACGCTTACGACAAGGTTACCGGCAGCTATGTGCACCTCAATACCCAATACATGTACTCGTATGTTAAGTCGTCGTACAAGGGAGTCAAGGCGGATGACTTTATCACTACAAAGTATAATTCATGGGGTTCCGTATACTCATCGACCTACTTCATGGACTATGCCAACAACGTGGGCAAGGCTCCTAACATGAACACGGGCGTATTTGAGTCTCCAGGTGAATTGCCAGCCAATCAAAAGATTATAACCATATTCTCTTATTATGGTTACACGTCAAATTATCAGTTGCCAACGTTCACTTTGGCTAAGGAAGATGGAACGGGCGACATATATCTTTGGGAGTATGCTGTAGGCAGCCCTTACATGGGCACAGAGACTTACTTCCGTTCACAGAAGATCGCGACAGACGCAAACACTGCTGTTCCAGAGCGTGGGACACAGTTTGTTGTCTCGTTCACCCAAAAACGCTATTACTACGCATTGGGCAATAGCGTATACGTTTTCCTGCCCGATGTGGAGACGAAGAGCCTGCCTCAGAAGAATCAATCCGCGTTGAACTTCGGCGACAACGAGGAGGTGACATTCCTCGATGTCAATGCCAGCAAAGACCAGTTGTTCGTGGCAACTTACGACAAGACGACCAAGCGTGGCAACTTCTACATTTACAACTGCAAGGACGTGCGTACCGACAACAGCGCAAACGTGAAGCCTGTTGAGGAGCACAAGAGTTGCGCCGGACGCATATCATACATTATATATAAGCCGAGCATACAGCAATAAGATGCATTTGACATGATCAAACGATTGATGACAACCTGCGCGATGGCTGTCGCCTTTATTGGCGTGGCCACTGCACAGGCCTTGAAAATAACTGGTACGTTGCAGGGCAGCGTGCCAGGCGACATGAAACTATATGTCATGCCAGTTGGCGGTGAGACGTTGCCTCAACCAGACACTGTGGCG
>DAIOUH010000086.1:7402-11013 GCA_036751585.1 Prevotella sp.
CCAATATTTAAGTTTGTGGGCGGCAATAACCTCATTTGAGAACATCGAGAGCCTTAAGTTCGCGACTGGTCGTGATCTCTCGTCGCTTGGCATTGACCTCAAGGCTGAGGCCGCCCATATGATAGGAGCAATAGATTGCAAGATGGCTTCTACATTCGACTCTGCCCCACGTGTGTTGCTGGCCACTATTCCACAAGGCAGCCTTGCACAACGCATTACAGCCATTGAGAGCGCGGTAAAAGACGCGGGCTTGCGCAGAAGTGCCGAGGATGTCTTGCTTGACAGATACATCACAAACTTCAACTATTCGTCCAACTATGATGAGGGGCTCAAAGAGCTGACCGACTTGACAGAGCGCTTCAGCCTCGACAGCAAGTATGTGAGCATGTTCAAGATGCGAAAGTCGTCAATATCTGGCACTCCATTCCCCGATGGCGTCAACCTTATTGACTTGAATGGCAAAAAGGTAGACTTCGCGAAGTTCCGTGGAAAGTACGTGTATGTGGATATGTGGGCCTCGTGGTGTGTGCCATGCATAAAGGAGATACCACACCTTAAGGCACTTGAAAAGGACTTGCAAAACCAAGACGTGGTCTTCCTTTCCATCTCGATAGACAGCAAGGAAGAAGCCTGGAAAAAGAAGGTGGCAGCGTTGGGTCTTGAGGGCAACCAACTGATTAACAAGGACAACAAGTTGGGTGAGGCACTGAACGTCAGTGGCATTCCTTTCTTCATCATCTACGACAAGGAAGGCAAGTTATATAAGTATAATGCTCCACGTCCGAGCGACGTGCGCACCAAGCCCTTGCTCGAAAGTTTGAAATAGCGAACCCTCTCTTTATTAGGCTTTTATACATATTGGCGCAAGCCATTTTTGAAAAGAGAAATAAAAAATTAAAAATAAAGTCTGCAAAATTGTCATGCAGAGTGCTGACAATCTTGTCACACATTTCGCGCAATGACTATTTGGCACGGTTTTCGTATATAGCAAAGCGGACGACAAAGAGTCCAACAAACACGAATTGTTAACACATAAATGATAAAGCAACTATGAAGATTAAACCATTAGCAGACAGAGTGCTGGTACTTCCTGCACCAGCTGAGGAAAAAGTAGGTGGAATCATCATCCCTGACACAGCAAAGGAAAAACCACAGCGCGGTAAGGTCGTGGCTGTTGGCGGCGGCACGAAAGATGACCCAATGGTTCTTAAGGAGAACGACACTGTGCTTTATGGCAAATACAGTGGCACAGAGCTTGAGAGCGAAGGCGTGAAGTATCTCATGATGCGCCAGAGCGATGTGCTTGCAGTGGTTGAGGACTAAACAATAAATTCACTTAAAAAAGGATTCATTTAATACTATGGCTAAGATTATCAAATACGATACCGAAGCTCGTGAGCTTCTGAAGAACGGTGTTGACCAGCTCGCCAATGCCGTGAAGGTTACACTGGGTCCTAAGGGCCGCAATGTCGTAATCGAGAAAAAGTTTGGTGCTCCTCAGATTACCAAGGATGGCGTGACGGTCGCCAAGGAAGTGGAGCTTGAGGACAAGTTCGAGAACACTGGCGCTCAGCTCGTAAAGAGCGTTGCCTCCAAGACTGGCGATGACGCTGGCGACGGAACGACAACAGCTACAATCCTTACACAGGCCATCGTCAACGAGGGCTTGAAGAATGTCACCGCTGGCGCAAACCCAATGGACTTGAAGCATGGTATCGACAAGGCCGTGGCTAAGGTCGTTGATTATATCAAGGCAAACGCAGAGGTCGTTGGCGACAACTACGACAAGATTGAGCAGGTGGCAACTGTGTCTGCCAACAATGATCCTGAGATTGGCAAGCTCCTTGCCGATGCAATGCGCAAGGTTTCCAAGGACGGTGTCATCACCGTTGAGGACAGCAAGACTCGTGACACCACAATTGGCGTGACAGAGGGAATGCAGTTTGACCGAGGTTATCTTTCAAGCTATTTTGTCACCGATACCGACAAGATGGAGTGCGACATGGAGGATCCTTACATCCTTATCTACGACAAGAAGATCAGCAACCTCAAAGAGTTCTTGCCTATCCTGCAGCCAGCCGCTGAGAGTGGTCGCCCATTGCTCGTTATTGCTGAGGATGTTGACTCTGAGGCTCTTACCACACTCGTTGTCAACCGTCTGCGTGGCAGCTTGAAGATTTGCGCTGTCAAGGCTCCTGGCTTTGGTGATCGTCGCAAGGCAATGCTTGAGGACATCGCCGTCTTGACTGGTGGCGTTGTCATCAGCGAGGAGAAGGGCTTGAAGCTCGAGCAGGCTACCCTTGAGATGCTTGGTTCTGCCAAGAAGGTTACAGTCACCAAGGACAACACCACTATCGTTGGTGGCGCAGGCAATAAGGAGAACATTCAGGAGCGTGTCAACCAGCTTAAGAACGAGATTGCCAACACCAAGAGCAGCTACGACAAGGAGAAGTTGCAGGAGCGTTTGGCTAAGCTCGCCGGTGGCGTGGCAGTGCTCTACGTGGGTGCCAACTCAGAGGTTGAGATGAAGGAGAAGAAAGACCGTGTTGATGACGCTCTTTGCGCTACGCGTGCCGCAACAGAGGAAGGTGTCGTCGTAGGTGGCGGCACGACCTACATCCGCGCTCAGAAGGCCCTTGAGGACTTGAAGGGCGACAACGCCGATGAGCAAACAGGTATCAACATCGTTCGCCGTGCCATTGAGGAGCCTTTGCGTCAGATTGTCACAAACGCTGGTGGCGAAGGTGCCGTGGTTGTGGACAAGGTTCGTCAAGGCGAGGGTGACTATGGTTACAACGCTCGCGACGACAAGTATGAGGACCTCCGCAAGGCTGGTGTTATCGACCCTGCAAAGGTTGAGCGCGTGGCTCTTGAGAACGCCGCTTCCATCGCAGGTATGTTCCTCACCACAGAGTGCCTCATCGTGGACAAGCCAGAGGAGAAGGCTCCAATGGCAGCTCCACAGCCAGGCATGATGTAATCTGAAATTCAACAGACGACATATTAAAATTATCCGCGCATGGTTTCCGCACCATGCGCGGATTTTTTTGTCTTTATGCGTCATGTTTTGTCTTTCAGCCTCATGTTCTTTTTCCTGCACACTTTTTTCAATGCGCAACCATAGCATGGGTCGCCAGTCTTCACGCTCAACGATTTTCTGATGCGCCACAGGGCGTAAGCAACGCACGCTATCAAGACAATGGCTATGATAATGTATTGAATTGTCATCATTTTATCTGTTGTTTGCCGTGCAAAATTACGAATAAAATCTTGGTTTTGCAGTTTATTGTACCTAACTTTGCATCAGCTTTTATGGTTCGCCCTTAATCGGGCGATTAAAAGGGAACCATGTCAGAATCATGGACAGTCCCGCTGCTGTGTGTGGCATTATGGGCAAGCACTATGTCACTGAGAACGGTCGGCACTTGGCAAAGCCAAAATCACCTTTGCCAAAGTTGACAGTCTTGGGAAGACGCTTGTTTTCAGCCACGAGCCAGAAGACCTGCCTATTAGCGTTATCGTTTTCAAGTTCTCGAGGAAGAATGAGGAAGTATATTTGTTGTTTATTAATGATGCTGTGCTCAATCACTTTGTGGGCACAGCAAGATAGT
>DAIOUH010000087.1:0-10938 GCA_036751585.1 Prevotella sp.
AAGCTGTGGCAGGAAGACAAGAAGCGCGTGATAGTGGCCACCAACGCCTTTGGCATGGGCATCGACAAGCCCGACGTGAGGATAGTAATCCATTTCGACTGCCCTGATTCCATAGAGGCTTATTTCCAGGAGGCAGGGCGTGCCGGGCGCGACGGCAACAGGGCTTATGCCGTCTTGCTGTGGAATGGCAGCGACGTGGGCAAGCTCACACGCCGCGTTGACGAGAACTTCCCGCCTAAAGACTATATTAATAATGTATACAACTGCTTGGCGTTTTATTATGAAATAGGGCTTGGCAGTGGCACTGGGCATACTTTCACGTTTGACATCGGGCGTTTTTGCGTCACCTATCACCTGTTCCCCATCCAAGTGGATTCCGCCCTTCATATCCTCGACAACGCCGGCTACCTCCACTATGAGACCGATCCCGACTCGGCGGCGAGGGTTCACATATTGTTGAGTCGCAACGACCTTTACAGGCTCGACACCCTCTCCGGCAACGACGAGGCGGTGATGACGGCGTTGCTTCGCAACTATGGCGGCCTCTTCACCGACTATCGCTACGTTGACGAGTCGCTCATCGCGTCGCAAGCCCAGCTCACGCGCGACCAGTGCTATCAGGTGCTGAAGAGCTTGGGCAAGCGCAACATCATCAGCTATATCCCTCAACGCAAGATGCCTTTCATCTCTTACAAGCGCGACAGGGAGGAGATGGTGTTCATTCCCAAGAGTGTTTACGAAGACCGCAAGGAGCAGTTTGTCAAGCGCGTTGATGCCATCATGGCTTATGCCGGCAACGATGACGTGTGCCGGAGCCAGCAGTTGCTGCGCTATTTCGGTGAGGACGACGTGGGGGAGTGCGGCCATTGCGACGTGTGCCTTAAAGACAGGCACAAGCCGGTTTCATTCAGCGACGCCACGGTCAAGCTCATCCTCGCCCTCCTTTCCGACAAGCGGCAGCACGCGTTGGCGGAGGTGGCGGCGCTGAAAGCCCCGAGCGCGGACATAGACAAGGCCGTGCGTTTCCTCGTCGATGAGGAAGCGGTGACGTTGAACGTGGATAAACTGTCGCTGAGGGAATAAAAAAATAAAAGGCACACCTCACGGCGGGCCTAATATTGTGAATTATACAAAAACATTATGATATCTATCTCGTAAGGCGAAAGGCAACCAGTTTGTATGCCTTTCCTTTTTCCGCTTGCAAAATTAGTTGTTTTCTTCCATTGCCGCAATACTCAAAAGTGGTGATTTTGGCAAAAACATGGCAATGTGATATTGAATTAAAAGCAAAAAGCGTACCTTTGTAACATAAACAAGATATAAATCATAATAATCCTATAAATAATCATGCGCAATACTTTTGGAAACGTCTTCACCCTCACGTCTTTTGGCGAGAGCCATGGCGCGGCTATCGGTGGCGTGGTGGACGGGATGCCGGCAGGGATAGACATCGACACCGATTTCATCCAGCGTGAGCTCTCGCGCCGTCGTCCCGGGCAGAGCAAGATCACCACGTCGCGCAACGAGCCCGACCAGGTGGAGTTGCTCAGCGGAGTGTTTGAGGGAAAGTCCACGGGCATGCCCATTGGCTTCATCGTGCGCAACACCAACCAGCATTCCAAGGATTACGACAACCTTCGCCGGTTGTTTCGCCCTTCCCATGCCGACTTCACATATTATTCCAAATACGGCTTGCGCGACCATCGTGGCGGAGGCCGCTCGTCGGCTCGCGTCACCATAGCGCGATGCGTCGGCGGCGCGCTGGCTAAGCTGGCGTTGAGGCAACTTGGCGTCACCGTGCAGGCCTACGTGTCGCAGGTGGGCGACATAGAGCTTGACCGCGACTATCATCGCTATGACCTCTCCAAGACCGAGGACAACGTGGTGCGCTGCCCCGACGCGTCGAAGGCGAAGGAGATGGAGAAGCTTATCATTGATGTCAAGGGCAGGGGCGACACCGTGGGCGGAGTGGTGACTTGCGTCATAAAAGGCTGCCCAACGGGAATAGGCGAACCGGAGTTTGGCAAGCTCAACGCCCAACTTGGCGCGGCGATGCTCTCCATCAATGCCGTGAAAGGATTTGAGCTTGGCGACGGGTTCGACATGGTGAGGCACTTCGGTTCCGAGGTCAACGACATCATGACTCCCGACGGACTGCTCTCCAACCATTCGGGCGGCATACAAGGCGGCATATCCAATGGCGCCGACATCTTCTTCCGTGTCGCCTTTAAACCCGTTGCCACGTTGCTCATGCCGCAGCCCACCATCGACATCGACGGCAATGCCACCACGGTCGACGTGCGCGGTCGGCATGACCCTTGCGTGGTGCCAAGGGCGGTGCCCATCGTCGAGAGCATGGCGGCAATGGTCATCCTCGATGGCTACCTGATGAACAAGACGGTGAAACTATAATCCCATAAAAAATAAGGCATTATGATGGAAAAACCTGTCGTGATAGAGAGTGCCGACGTGAGCCAGGCGGCGGAGATAGCCTCGCTCATCATGGAGGCGATGGACTACGACTGTTGTCGCAATTTCGCGGGTCCGAACCATACCTTGGACGATTTCCGGCTGATGATGACCAAACTCGTAGCCATGGACGACAGCCAATATTCATATCGCAACACCCTCGTGGCCATGGTTGGCGACGAGGTGGCAGGGTGCCTCGTGGCATACGACGGCAAAGACTTGCTCCGGTTGCGCAGGCGTTTCGTGGAAGAGGCGCGCGAGGCCTTTGGCCGCGACTTCTCAGCCATGGACGAGGAGACGAAGGCTGGCGAATATTACCTCGACTCGCTTTGCGTGAAAAAAGACTTCCGCAAGCGAGGCATAGCAACAAGTCTCATCAAGGAAGCCGTCCATCGGCATGGCACCCAGCCCATTGGGTTGCTCGTGGATCACACCCACCCTTGGGCGGAGCGTCTCTACCGTGCCATAGGTTTCGAGTTTGTGGATGAGACCATGTGGGGCGGCCACGCCATGAACCACCTCCAACTTATGCCAAAATAACCATTCACGGCTTGGTATTGTCACTACCTTGCCGTTTTTTTTGTACCACGCTTTGGTATTACGAATACCACGCCGTGGTAGCGTGTGTACCACACCGTGGTATTGCCACTACCACGGCGTGGTACTCGGAGTACCAAAACGTGGTATTTTTCTGGTACAAGCCAAAAAAATCAAAATTTTTCTTGTGGCATATCATTATTTTACCTAACTTTACAAAAAATTTAGAGATATTGCCGCTAAACCTATAATCTTTTAGACTTGCGCAATTAAACTTTTACTATTAACATACACTGACATGAGTAAGGACATTAAACCTAAAAATCAGCTGAAGACAGCCTTGCTTTTTTGCGCGCTGACTTCCATGTCTCCTGTGTTTGGGGATGGCTCAGAAGCTATGGCAAACGGATTTACCCCTCCCAGTAGCAGCATCTTGCAACAGAAGCAAGTGGCTACCGGACGCGTGGTGGACAACGAAGGCGAGCCGCTCATTGGCGTGACGGTGATGGAAGCCGGAACCACCAACGGCACCGTGACCGACCTCGACGGTAAGTTCACCTTGAACCTGAAAAACCCTAACAGCAAGCTCGCCATTTCCTACGTGGGCTATACCTCGCAGACTCTGCAAGCCTCAGGCAACATGAAAGTAACATTGAAGCCTGAGAACAAGGAGCTGAACGAGATCGTGGTCGTGGGTTATGGCACCCAGAAGAAGGTGAACCTCACGGGTTCTGTCTCATCTGTGGACAGCAAGGTGCTGGAAAGCCGTCCTATACAGAACCTTCAGAGCGGACTCCAAGGCTTGATGCCTGGTGTCACCATCAGCGGCACCAACGGCGCGCCTGGCATGGATGCCGGTAGCATCAACGTGCGTGGCGTGGGTACGCTCAACTCTTCGTCACCTTATATATTGATAGACGGCGTTGAGTCGGGCACCATGAGCAGCCTTGACCCCAACGACATCGAGAGCATATCCGTGCTGAAGGATGCCGCCTCCGCCGCCATCTACGGCTCCAAGGCAGCCAACGGCGTTATCCTTATCACCACCAAGCGTGGCAAGAGCGGCAAGCCTCAAGTGACCTACAACGGATACATCAGCCTCCAGAACCCAACCAGCTTGATAGACCGACTGGACTCTTACGAGTATGCCCACATGCTCAACGACGCGCTTGAGAGCGAGGGCAAGGCAAAGAAGTTCGCCACGGAAGAGGAGATAAACGCCCTGCCAAATACCGACTGGTACGACTTGGCTTACAAGACTGGTACCTTGCAGCACCACAACGTGAGCGTGAACGGCGCCACGGAAAACGTCAACTATCTCGCTTCGGTGGGATACCTGAAACAGACGGGTATCTTGCCGAATGCCGGACGTGAGCAGTTCAACGGGCGCACAAACCTTGAGATGAAAATCAACAGCCGTCTCACGGCTCGCTTGAACCTCTCGTTTATCAAGAACGATTACAGCGACCCTTCATCAGCGTATGCCGGTGGCAGCTCCGACCAGATTATCCGTCAGCTCAACTTGATAGCGCCATGGATTACCGCTCGCTACGACGACGGCACGTGGGGAACCATCTCCGATGGCAGCCCTATCGCATGGCTCGACAATGGCTTGAAGGTGAACCGCAAGAACACCAACTTCACGGGACTTCTCGGCGTGGACTACAAGATTTGGGACGGACTGACAGCCAAGGTGAGCGCGTCTTACGTCAACAACAACCAAAACTACAGCTATTTCCAAAAGTATTTCGTATACAACGCCAACAAGAAGACCGACCCCAACTTCCTCGACGACAGGCTCTACAAGTGGGAGCGCAAGACATTCGAGGCATTGCTCACCTACAACAAGACCTTCGGTCAGCACACCGTGGGCGCGTTGGCAGGATGGCACGCCGAGGGCTACGACTATAAATATTCGTATGCTTATCGTCAAAACTTCCCAAACAACGAGGTGACCGACATCAATGCCGGTGACGTGTCCACGCAGAAGGCACAGGGCTATACCCGCGAGCTGAACATGCTCTCATGGTTTGGCCGTATCAACTACGACTTCGCCGGTCGTTACCTCTTCGAGGCCAACCTTCGTGCCGATGCCTCCAGCCGTTTCGCCGATGGTCATCGCTGGGGCTATTTCCCATCGTTCTCAGCAGGATGGCGCGTGAGCGAGGAGCCTTTCATGGAGGGCGCTAAGTCTTGGCTCTCCAACTTCAAGATTCGCGCTTCTTGGGGTCAGCTTGGCAACCAGGAGGCCTTGACCGACTATTATCCGTCCATCAACACCTATAGTGTCGATGCCAAGTATCCATTCGACAACAAGGTGAACGCGGGTTACTATCAGAGCTCTTACAAGATCAACACCATCACTTGGGAGAAAGCCACGACATGGGGCATCGGCGTTGACTTGGGATTCCTCAATGGCAAGATCAACACCACCATCGACTACTACAACCGTCTCACCGACGGCATCTTGATTTCCGTGGACGCTCCTTACGAGTTCGCGTTGGGCAGTTATCTCGACAACGTGGGCAAGATGCGCAACCAAGGCTTTGAGATGAGCTTCAACTACAACGACAAGTTCGGTGACGTGACGTTTGGCGCGGCTTTCAACATCGCCTACAACAAGAACAAGATTGAGAGCATGCCAGGCAAGGGCTACGTGGACGCTTCGGATGGATACAACCAGCGCAACGCTACCGGTCACGAATACAAGAGTTACTACGTGTACCAGGCCGACGGATTCTTCAACTCTGACGAGGAAGCCAAGCAGTACATGGACTACTATTGGCCAGCCGACGGCTCGAAGGGCGCTTGCCCGTTTGGTGGCGGCGACTTCAAGGGCGGCGACCTGAAATATGTGGACACCAACCACGACGGAAAGATAAACAAGGACGACCGCATCTACGCTGGCAGCTCAATGCCACGCTGGACGTTCGGCTTGAACCTCAACGCGGCTTGGAAGGGCTTTGACCTCTCCTTGTTCTTCAACGGCCAGTTCAAGGCTTATCGCTACTTCGACGCATACGAGGTGGAAGGCGCTTTCGTGGGCGACAGCTCTCACCCGGCTACTATCTGGAGAGACTCTTGGACCTACAACAAGACCAACCCGAAGATGCCACGCCTCTTTACCAACACCAACTCTCCAAGCTCGACACGTAATAACGTTTCCACTTTCTGGCTCAAGAACGTGTCTTATTGCCGCTTGAAGAACCTGCAATTTGGTTACACTCTGCCTAAGTCGGCACTCGCGTTCCTGCATGTCAACAAGGTGCGCGTCTACTACTCTTGCGAGAACCTCTTCACCATCGACGGTCTCGACATCAACGTGGATCCGGAGGCAACGAGCCAGCGACTCAGCTCTTACCCATTGCTTCGCACCCACTCATTCGGCTTGAGCGTAACATTCTAACAATCTAAAAAGAACATCATTATGAGAAATCTTAGAAAATACATATACATCGGCATGACGGCACTCTTGGCGACCTCATGCTCCGATTTTCTGGACACCAACCCAAAGGATGCCCTCTCGCCTGCCACCACCTGGCAGACGCAAGACGATGCCGAGAAGTTCCTCGTGGGCTGTTACGACAAGTGGCAAGACCAGTACGACTCCGGTTGGGGTTGGGATGGCTTCCTGCTCTATTGGGACGGCACTTCCGACTTCGGCTACGACCAGTTCTCATGGGAGGGCTACACGCCTATCGGCAACGGCACGTTGACTGCCACCAGCGGCAGGGATTGGTACGACTTCACCCACATACGCCGCGTCAATGAGCTGTTGGCCAACATCGACAAGTGCAACATCTCCGACGACGTGAAGAAGGACATCACGGCGCAGGCACGCTGGATACGCGCCTATCGCTACTTCCTGATGAACTGGAACTATGGTGGCGTGCCTATCATCGACAACTATGCCACGGCTGCCGAGGCCATGGTGCCCCGCAAGAGCGAGCAGGATGTGAAGGACTACATAGAGAAAGAGCTCGACGACCTCGTGAACGACATCAACGACAAGCCCGCTTCTCGCGGACGTGTGGCAAAGGGCGCTGCCTTGGCTCTCCGCATGCGCGAGGCCCTCTATTATGGCGAGTATGACGTGGCGAAGGATCGCGCCGAGAAGATAATCGCCCTCAACCAGTATGAGCTGGATCCTGACTATGCCAACCTCTTCACCGTGGCTGGGCAAGACTCAAAGGAGATTATTCTCGCCGTGCAGGCAGTGGAGAACGACTACTACAACGACGTGATTGGCCGTATGTACAACAACGCTGATGGTGGCTGGTCGTCTATCGTGCCTACCTACGGGCTCATTGATGAGTATGAGATGAAAAACGGTCTTACGAAGGATGAGGAAGGCTCTGGCTACGACCCCGAGCACCCGTTCTACAATCGTGACCCTCGCATGGCGATGACCGTCACCTATCCTGGTGCCAACTATATCAACGCCAATGGCCAAGAGGCCATCTACAACAGCCTTGACAAGACCATCGACGGAAGCTCCAACGCCAACTATTATCTCGGTGCCGACAACTGCTCGAAGACGGGTCTGACATGGGCCAAGTACCTTGCGCCGATGAACCAGTATTCCAACATCTGGAACACCAAGTGCCAACCCATCGTCTTCCGCTATGCCGAGGTGCTGCTCACCTATTGCGAGGCAGCCAACGAGCTGAACGGTCCTTCCGCCCAGATTTACACCTACCTGAACATGGTGCGCAATCGTGCCGGAATGCCCGACGTGGACCAGGCGAAGTATAACACCAAGGACAAGCTGCGCGAGCTGATTCATCGTGAGCGCGCCGTGGAGTTCGCAGGCGAGGGCCTTCGCCGCGCCGACATCCTGCGCTGGAAGGACGCGAGCGGCAAGATGCTGGCAGAGACCGTGATGAACGGCACGCTTGAGCGCCGTGTGGGCACGGTGAAGATGGACAAGAGCGTTGACCCGGGCTTGCGCGCCACCATCGACGTGAACGCAAGTGCTTCCGACAAGAAGATTGAGGATCGCAAGTTCAAGACCACGAACCGCTATCTCCCAATACCGCAGGCTGCCCGTGATGCCAATCCGCAGTTGACACAGAACGACGGTTATTAAACCACGTGGTTGAGCGCATAGCCCACTCGTATCAACTTAAAACCAATAAACTCGAATCGATCATTGGAAAAAGCTCCTTGCTGTTTTCTAATGACCGATTCGTGTTTAATCATTGTTAATTATCGAAATTGCACATTACTTTTCCATTCTTTATGCGTAACTTTGCAGAAGCAAAAGGAAGGTTGGCAGAGTGACCGAATGCGCTAGACTCGAAATCTGGTATACCCATTATGTGGTATCGGGGGTTTGAATCCCTCACCTTCCGCCAATTGTATTTATTGGGAAGTCCAATGAGGGCTTCCCTATTTTGATTTATACCAACGCCTTTCTTTTATCGTGTTAAAAGCCAAGCACGAAAGTTTTTTCTGTCCTGTAATTAAGAAAGCTCTTTAAGAATTTTGTGCTTTCAAACCTTTTCGCTACTTTTGTAGCGTCATTCCATGAATGGCTGGCAAGGAGATGCTGGCGGTAATTCGTGGTTTGGCTATTCTTTTGGAAATGACGTTTGCTAACGTTTCGCTTCTGATTAATTGAAACTTCGGAACTTTCAAATAGGAGATCGGGAAAGAGATGGTGGTGGACGTCTACTATACGTGTATCTATATGCACGGCACAAGTGCGCCCTTTCGTATCGGGAGGGTGTGCTTTGTGCTATATACATATATACGACGTTGGTGTAGGCGTGCCCTCTTACTTTTTCAAGCTGCTTGTCTCCTAAGGTTCCGAAGACCGCAATTAACAAGTATCACGAAAAAGTAACGACACCCCTACGCCAATTTCTTTTAGGATTAATCCAAGTCTTTTATCTTTATGCTATGCTTTAGGGGGGGGCACAGTTTGAACGCCGAATATGAACAAGCAAGAACTCGCAAAGAAGATAAGCGGACTGGATGGTCTTACGAATGAGGAGAAGTCGGAGCTGCTGAAGCTTCTTCGTTCGCAAAAGAAATATGGCTTAGTATGGGAAGACGAGCCAGAGGAAATCGAGACCCGACTGCAAGACGAACTGCCCGTGCTGGAGGAAGTTCCCAGTCGCGCCATTGTCAGTAATAGCCCAGAGGCACCCAACCATATCCTCATCGAAGGCGACAACCTTGAAGCCCTCACTGCCCTTAGCTATACTCATAGTGGGAAGATTGATGTCATTTACATCGATCCTCCTTATAATACAGGTAATAAGGACTTTGTCTATAATGACTCATTTGTAGACAAAGAGGATGGTTATCGTCACTCTAAATGGCTATCGTTTATGAAGAGAAGATTGAAAATAGCTAAAGGATTATTGTCAGATAAGGGAATTGTTATAATCTCTATTGATGATAATGAGGAAGCACAACTGAAAATGTTGTGTGACGAAGTCTATGGGGAAGAAAATCATATTGCCACTTTGCCTACTATTATGAATTTGAAAGGGAATCAAGATGAGTTTGGCTTTGCGGGAACGCACGAATATACCTTGGTTTATTGTCTGTCTCGTGATTATTGTGTAATAGGTCAATTACCTTTAGAAGAGAAGGAACTTGATGATTGGCAGAGTGATGCCAAAGGCTACTATAAAAAAGGTGCAAACTTGAAGAGTACAGGAATAAATGCTCCTAAAGAAAAACGTCCTAATTTGTATTATCCTATATTGGTTGATAAAAGAACAAAAGCTGTTTCTACCATAACGCAAGATGAGTTTGATCTCATTTATAATAAGAAATTAAAACTGCATGATGAAGAATATTTATCTCAACTTCGAGCAAAGTATGAGAACTTGGGCTATAGTTTTCTATTACCTATAACAGGTGGAAAAGGTATGTCTTGGCGTTGGGGATGGCAAAAAGTTAGAACAGAGTCAGACGAAATAATCGTCTGTATAAATGGTAATGAGTTTTCTTTATGTAAGAAACAGCGTCCGCAATTAGGGGATATGCCTTCAAAGAAGCCGAAGTCTGTATTTTATAAGCCAGAATATAGTAGTGGAAACGGAAAAGCTGAATTAATATCTGTTTTGGGTGAAAGTCTCTTCGGCTATCCAAAACCGCTAAAGTTGATAATGGATTTCTTAACAATATCTTCAAAAAAGGATTCCACAATCCTCGACTTCTTCGCAGGTTCCGGCACGACTCTCCATGCTACTATGCAGTTGAACGCCGAGGATGGCGGGCATCGTCAATGTATCTTGGTAACCAATAACGAAAATGGTATTTGCGAGAATGTCACTTACGAGCGCAACCGCCGAGTTATTCAAGGCTACACGACTCCGAAAGGAGAGGAAGTCCCTGGCTTAACCCACAACAACCTCCGTTATTACAAGACGAAGTTTGTGCCACGAGACAAGACCGCCAAGAACCTCCGCTTGCTCACTGCCCTCTCCACCGACATGCTCTGCATACGCAACGACGCTTACATGGAAAAGCCTTTTGCCGGAAAGCAAATCAACAAGCACATCGCGCGTTATTTCGAGAGCGCAGACGGCTCAAGGCGTATGCTCGTGATATATCAAGAGGAAGCCATCGGCGCGTTGGTGCAGCTAATTGGCACATTGCCCAAGCACGACGATAAACTGATGGTATACGTTTTCTCGCCAAACGGCTATGCCTACGACGACGAGTTTGAGGACGTTGCCGACAGCGTGAAGCTCTGCGCCATACCTGATGCCATACTTAACGCCTATCGAAGGGTGCTGCCCAAGCGCAAGCCGCAATACCTGAAAGAGGCTCTCGACGAGATGGAGCGTGAGGCCGCAAAAGCGGAAAACCGACAGACGGAATTTGATTTTGGCCATACAGAGGAAGGAGGCGAGGCATGAAACAGATACAATACCAACAGAAAGCGGTGACGGAACTCGTAGAGAAAAC
>DAIOUH010000088.1:0-8614 GCA_036751585.1 Prevotella sp.
TCGAGGTCAAGTTTTATTGGCACGTCGGTCCTTATGGTCGCGAGAAACTTCGACATTTTGATGTCGTCTTTCGCGTTCTCCACCTTTTCCCTTATCTTGCCCTTTATTTCATCAGTGTGGGCCAGAAGGTTCTCGGTGGTGCCAAACTGGTTTATGAGTTTTGCAGCCGTTTTCTCGCCAACGCCCGGGCATCCTGGGTAGTTGTCGGCAGAGTCGCCCATGAGCGCGAGCAAGTCGATAACGCTCGATGCATTGGGTATGCCATACTTCTCCTCTATGTCTTGCTCGCCAATCTTGTCGTAACCGCCGCCGTGTCTTGGGCGGAACATGAACACGTTTTTCTGTATGAGTTGACCATAGTCCTTGTCGGGCGTGAGCATATATGTCTCCACCCCGGCTTGCCCGGCTTGCGTGGCGAGCGTGCCTATCACGTCGTCGGCCTCAAAGCCCTCGGCTATGAGGATGGGGATGCGCATGGCGTTCAATATGTCTTGTATGATTGGCACGGAGAGTTTTATGTCCTCTGGCGTCTCTTGGCGTTGGGCCTTGTAAGCGGGGAACGCCTCGTGCCGGAACGTCTTGCCCTTGTCGAAAGCCACTCCGAGGTAATCGGGTTTCTCCTTGTCGAGGATTTCTTTCAACGTATTGCAAAATCCCAAAACGGGTGACGTGTTCAAGCCCTTGGAGTTGATGGTGGGACGTTTGAGAAAAGCGTAATATGATCGGAAAATGATGGCGTAAGCGTCAAGCAGAAAGAGTTTGCCCATGATAGTGTGATAATCAAAATATACGTGAACTTCTATTTTTGTGTAAAATTACGAAAAAGTTGCCACTGACGCTCTACTATATCGTATAAAATAAGTAATTTTGTGGTAAATATCTCATTCTGATGGATTATATCTCATTAATTCGGCAACCAATCGCCTCTGAGTTGAACGATTTTAAGGATTTGTTCGACCGCAGCCTTTCTCACTCTGATGGATTATTGTCTCAGGCATTAACGCATATCCGTCAGCGTGCCGGCAAGCGTATGCGTCCCATGCTTATCCTCTTGCTGGCAAAGTGTCATGGAGGCATCACGGATGTAACCCAGCACGCGGCAGTGGGCCTTGAGCTTTTGCACACAGCCTCGTTGGTACACGATGATGTGGTGGACGAGAGCGAGGAGCGTCGCGGTCAGGCAAGCGTGAATGAGGTGTATGGCAACAAGGTGGCTGTGCTCGTGGGCGACTATATCCTCTCCACGGCGTTGCTCCACATCAGCTATACGCACAACGAGACGATAGTGCGCTATCTCGCGGAACTTGGTCGCACGCTTTCAAATGGTGAGATATTGCAGTTGCAGAATGTGCATTCAAAGGATTTCTCTGAGGAAGCCTACTATCAGGTGATAAAGCAGAAGACCGCTGCCCTCTTCGAGGCTTGCGCCGCCATGGGCGCGTTGAGTGGTGGGGCGAAAGAGGAAGAGATAGAATATGCCAAGCAGTTTGGTTGCAACCTCGGCGTGATATTCCAGATTCGCGACGACATCTTCGACTATTATGACCAGTCGGAGATAGGCAAGCCCACGGGCAACGACATGGCAGAGGGTAAGCTTACCCTGCCAGCACTGTATGCGCTCAACAGCACAAAGGACAAGGAAATGACGGAGATAGCCTATAAGGTGAAGGATGGTACCGTGAGCAAGGACGAGATTGCGCGGCTCGTGAATTTCACCAAGGCCAACGGAGGTATCGACTACGCTGAGAAGAAAATGTGGGAGCTACACGCCTCTTCCATGGCGTTGCTCGACGAGGAAGTGGAAGACGGGCCTGTGAAGGACAGTTTGAAGGCTTATCTCGACTATGTGATAGAGCGCCAGAAATAATCTCCTTCTATTTGTATATTAGATAACATTCTTTATCAATATAAACAACAAAGGGCAGTCTTGTGCAGACCGCCCTTTGTTAGTTGTTTGATGCCTTGCTTTTAGAACCACTTTGTTTCCTTGCCGAGAATCTCGCTCAAGAGCAAGTTGGTCAAGCGGCTCGTGCCCAAGCGGAAAAGCTCGTTGGTAAGCCATTTCTCGCCGAGCACTTCTTTCACGATGGTGTAGTAGATGACCGCGTCCATGACCGTGTTGATGCCACCGGCCGGCTTTAGGCCTATGACGATGCCCGTCTCGTCATAGTATTCCTTTATGGCCTTGCACATCACGTAGACAGCCTCTGGCGTGGCACCAGCCTTCTCTTTTCCGGTTGACGTCTTCACGTAGTCGGCGCCACTGTACATGGCGAGGATGGCGGCTTTCTTCACGTCGGAAAGGGTAGGGAGGTCGCAGGTTTCGAGGATGACCTTCATGGGCACCTCGCCACACGTCTGCTTCAGCTCGTTGATGTCGTCTGCCACGCCCTCATAGTCCTCGGACAAGTATTTTCCCACAGGGAGCACGATGTCAACGTTTGTGGCGCCATCTTTTATTGCGAGTGCCGTCTCTGCCACCTTGACCTCAATAAACGTCTGAGATGACGGGAAAGAGCCAGATACGACGGCTATCTCCACGCCGTCAACCTCAAGTGTGTTGCGCACCAAATGGGCGAAGTTGGGGTATGTGCAGATTGTGGCGACGTGTGGCAGGTCGGGGTATGCGCCCTCAAACTTGTTCACCTTCTCCACCAATGCGAGGATGCTTTCCTCGGTGTCTGTGGTGTGAAGCGACGTCAGCTCGACAGAGCCCAACAGGAACTTCTTCACGTTGAGATTGTCGTTTTCAGGCACTTTCTCGGCTATGATGTTTTTTACCTTCTCCCTGACTTCCTCTTCGTCGACGTTGAGGTCATACTTGGCAAAGGCTTGGTCAATCTTGCTGCTCTTTACGATGCCCTGGCTGCGCTGTGCCTGTATGTCCTTGGTTATTTTCTCTTTTATTATTCCCATGTTTCTTGTCTTAATTTTGGATTGTTCTTATGTCTTTCCTTGTCTCGTTTTGTTTTCTTGTCAATGCTCTTCTTAAACTCTTCTGTTATGTCGATGCCTGTTTGGTTGGCTATGCAACAAAGCACCCAAAAGATGTCGGCGATTTCCTCGCCCATGTTGTCTTTCTCGCCAGCCTTAAAACTTTGGTCACCATATTTCCGCGCCATGACCCTTGCCAGTTCGCCTACCTCTTCTGTAAGCACGGTCATGTTGGTAAGTTCAGAAAAGTATCTCACGCCATATTCTTTTATCCAATCGTCTACGGCGTTTTGTGCTTCTTTTATTGTCATCTTATATTGTATAATGCAAGGATAACGCCAACGAGCGCAATGAAAGTTTGCTTTCAAATTGCCGAGTGCAGCTTATCCTATGCAAAGATAAGCAATTTATTTTTGTTCGGCTCTTTGTTTGTTTGCTTTTTTGTTGCTTACGACGTTTGAGCATTTGCTTGTTGGCATGATAGCGGCTTTGCCTGTATGCGCGTAAGATTGATTGCGTGCAATGACGCAAAAGTCCGCAAATGACTGCTTCACGAGCGTTTTGGCTTCTCTTTGAAGATGTGTAATTGTAATAAAATAATCACAAAAGCTTTACGTAGCAACCTGTCTAACAGCAAGTTGACTGTATGCTTGCCTGTTTTATCCTCTCTGAGAATGCGTTTTTTAGCGGCAATCGACCACTTGGTCAGTTTCGAGGCGGCTTTTTGTGCCACATCACTCCTTGTTTTTGGTGTCCATGCATATCGTGACAGGGCCATCGTTTAGGAGTTCCACTTGCATCATGGCACCAAACTCACCTGTGCCGATGGGTTTGCCCAAAGCCGTTGTCAGCAATTGGCAAAAGCGATTATAGAGCGGAATGGAGATGGAGTGGGGAGCAGCCTTGATCCAACTCGGCCTGTTGCCTTTCTTGTAGCTTGCCATGAGCGTGAACTGGGAGACGACAAGTATGTCGCCACCCACGTCGCCAATGCTAAGGTTCATCACTCCCTTGTCATCATCGAAGACGCGCAAGCCTATAATCTTCCTTACGAGCCACGCCGCGTCTTCCTCAGTGTCCTCGGAGCAAACGCCAACGAGTATGAGATAACCCTTGCCTATCTTTGATTTGACCTTGCCGTCAATCGTCACCGATGCTTTTGTGACGCGCTGTATAACTACTCTCATGTCTTTCTATTCCTTATTTAATGATTCGTGTGGATTCAATGCGTTAAAGACCTTTTGAGCCTTGTCGTTGCCAATGATGGTAGCAAGTTGTTCAATGCTTGCACCTTTTATGTATTTCACTGACTTAAAGGCTTTTAGCAACGCTTCTTTGCTCTTGGGGCCTATCCCTTTGATGTCGTCCAGGGCGGAGTGTAGCGCGTGCTTGGATCGTTTGTCGCGGTGGAACGTTATGGCGAAACGGTGCACCTCGTCTTGTATTTGGGTGAGAACATGAAACAGCTCGCTGTCGGTCTTCAAGCCGATTACTTGCGCCGGGAAGCCAAAAAGCAGTTCATTGGTGCGGTGACGGTCGTCCTTGGCAAGTCCGGCTATGGGTATGTGAAGATGCAGCTCGTCTTCCACCACTTCCCTCACGATGTCCATCTGGCCCTTGCCGCCATCGGTTATGATGAGGTCGGGCAGGGTGGCGTGCTCGTTTATCATACGGCTATATCTCCTTCTGACAACCTCTTGCATGGAGGCGTAATCGTCGGGACCTACAACGGTCTTGATGTTGTATTTCCTGTAATCCTTCCTCGAAGGCTTCATGCCCTTGTACACGATACAGCCAGCCACGGCATCAGTGCCTGATATGTTGGAGTTGTCGAAGCACTCAATATGGTATGGGAGCTTGTCGAGGTGCAGCTTGTCTTGCAACTCCTTCATCAGGCGCGTCTGTTTTTGCTCAGGATTGAGCTTGTCGGTCTGTTTCAGCCTGTCGAATTTATACTGTTTGCCATTCATCTCGGAGAGTTCCAAAAGATGCTTCTTGTCACCCCTCTGAGGTATGAAAAACTCAGCGTCGCGCAGTTTCCATTCCATTTGAAACGGGACGATAATCTCCTTCGATGTGCTCCCGAAGCGCTCTCTTATTTCCGGGATAGCTTGGGTCAGCAGGTCTTCGTCGCTCTCGTCGAGCTTCCGTTTATACTCATAGGTGAAGCTTTGGTTGATGGTTCCGTTCTTTACGTGTATATAATTAATGTACGCGTTCTTCTTGTTGTCGTCGTCAGTGATGGTGAACACGTCCACGTCGTTGATTGTATGGCTCACCACCTCGCTCTTGGAAACAAAGTCCTGCAACAGGAGATAACGCTCCTTCAGCCTTTCCGCCTCTTCAAACTTCATGATTTCGGCATTGGCCATCATGCGCTTATAGACCCATTCAGACAGTTCGCGGGTGTTGCCTTTAAGCACCTCTTTCGCTTGCCTTATGTTCTCAAGGTAATCCGCCCTCGACTGCTTGCCCACGCAGCAGCCTTCACAGTTGTGTATGTGATATTCCAAGCAAGGGCGGTATTTACCCATGTCTATGCCTTCTTGCGTTATCGGTTGGTGGCATCTTCTCGGCTTGAATGCCTTTTGAATCAATGCCAGGACGTTATACATTGAGGAAATGTGTGGATATGGCCCAAAGTAAGTGCCGAGTCTCTTATTGATGTGTCGCGTCTTGAAAATCCTTGGAAAGAACTCGTTGGTCACGATAATCGACGGATAAGTCTTGCCGTCTTTGAGCAAGACATTATACTTAGGGTTGTATTTCTTTATGAGAGCGTTTTCAAGCAATAAGGCATCCTCCTCCGTGTTGACCACGGTATAGGATATGTCTTTAATCTTGGAGACGAGCACTTTTGTCTTGAATCGGTCCACCTCCTTGTGGAAATAGCTCGATACACGCCTCTTCAGGTTCTTTGCCTTGCCCACATATATTATCTTCCCCCCGTTTTCGCGCAGGTCGTCATAATATTGGTAGCTGCCAGGCTTTTCGGGCATATTGAGCACTATGTTTTTCAAGTACTCCAACCTTTTCTCATTTTTTTCTTTAACCATACCCACTCACTTCCTGTTTTCAAGCAACCTTTTCCTCGTTTTGTTTCACGTGGAACTAAAACTTGAGCAGGCTGGTTATCTCAACGTCCTTGTCGAATATCTCTCGCGTGTGAGGAAACTCAGAGTTAAGCTCCATGATGAAATTGCAGTAAATCTTCTTAGGATTAAACTTCCTCACGAGGTCGCAGGCAGCTTTCATGGTGCCACCTGTCGCCAACAGGTCGTCGTGGAGAAGCACCACGTCATCGGGCGAGATGGCATCCTTGTGTATCTCTATGGTGTCTATTCCATACTCTTTGGCGTAGCTTTGCTGAATGGTATCGCAAGGCAGTTTGCCCGGTTTGCGACAAAGCACGATGCCAGCGTTTAGCCTGATGGCGGCGGCGGAGCTCATCACGAAGCCACGGCTCTCTATGCCAACAATCTTTGTTATGCCTTTGTCCTTGTAGAGGTCGTACATCATATCGCTGATAATCTTGACGCATTCGGCGTTTTTGAATAGGGTAGTAACGTCGCGGAAATTAACGCCTTTAATCGGCCAATCCTTGATGGTGCGTAGGTTCTCTACCAATGTTTGGTTGTTCATGTGTTACGTTTTACTTTAAGTGTTATCTTCTTTGTTTTCAAATGTTTACGCCTTGATTTGTTTCACGTGAAACGTTTGACGTGCGCGTGTGTCTGGAATTATGTTTGCCAGCTTTTACCTTCCGAGCAAAACGAGCAAAACGTTGATGTCTGACGGTGATACGCCTGGTATGCGACTGGCCTCCGCCAACGTGTCTGGGTCGATGCGCTGGAGCTTTTGGCGGCCTTCAGTGCTTATCTCTGAAATCTCGTCGTAACGGAAGTGCCCTTTTATTTTTATGTCCTCAAGGCGGTGCATTTTCTCTGCCACGATCTTCTCGCGCTCTATGTAGCCTTTGTATTTTATCTTTACCTCGGCTGCCTCGATTATTTCTTCCTTTCTGTCGTTTATCTTGTCGAGTTGCTCTTTAAGCGAAGGAATGACACTTGCCAGCACGTTGATGGAGATTTGCGGACGACTGATTAATTCTGCGATTTTGCAACCAAAGTGGAGTGGTGTGGTGCCTATGGACTCAAGGGCTGAGTTGATGTCTTTGGGGTGAACGGTTGTGGAGTCGCAGAAATCAATGATATTGTCTATCATTTCTTTCTTGCTCATCCAGCGGTCGTATCGGTCTTTTTTGGCGAGCCCAATGTTGTAAGCCTTCTCCGTCAACCTTGCGTCGGCATCGTCTTGTCTCAGCAATATGCGGTATTCCGCCCTTGACGTGAACATGCGATACGGTTCGTCCACGCCCTTCGTGCACAAGTCGTCGATGAGCACGCCAATATACGCCTCGTCGCGTTTGAGTACGAAAGGTTCAGAAGAGGCGCATTTCAGTGCGGCGTTGATGCCTGCCATCAACCCTTGCCCCGCGGCTTCCTCGTATCCCGTGGTTCCGTTGACCTGCCCGGCGAAGAACAGGCGAGGTATGACTTTCGATTCGAGTGAGTGGCTGAGTTGCGTCGGGTCGAAGTAGTCGTATTCTATGGCGTACCCCGGGCGATAAGCCTTGGCGTCCCTCAATGCCGGTATCTTGTGGATGGCTCTCAGCTGCGTCTCCATTGGCATGGATGATGAAAAGCCGTTGAGATACATCTCGTTGGTGTTTTCGCCTTCTGGTTCGATAAACAGTGGATGGTGGTCACGGTCGGGAAACACCACGAGCTTGGTCTCTATAGATGGGCAATAGCGTGGTCCGGTGCTCTTGATTTGACCGTTGAAAAGGGGAGAATTGGCAATGTCGTCCTTCAATATGCGGTGTACCTCCGCGTTTGTGCTGCAAGTCCAGCAAGGTAGCTGCTTCAGAGCATGCTGCACCCCACTGAACGAAAACTGGTGCCAATCAGTGTCGCCTGGTTGCTCCTCGGTGTCCTCGAAGTGAATGGAGCGCTTGTCGAGCCTGACAGGTGTGCCAGTCTTCATTCGTCCGGACCTCACGCCCCATTTCGTGATAGACTCCGTGAGATGATAGGCGGCAGGTTCGGCTATCCTGCCACCAGCCACCTGCTTGTGGCCGATGTGCATCAGTCCGTTGAGGAACGTGCCGGCTGTTATCACCACGGCTCCTGCCCTGAACTCAACGCCCCAAATGGTCTTCACGCCAACGGCGACGCCGTTTTCCACTATCAATTCCTCGGCTTGGTCTTGCCAGATGTCGAGGTTGTCGGTGTGGTCGAGCCTGTCGCGCCATTCCCAAATGAATTTCCCACGGTCGCATTGCGCCCTTGGTGACCAAACGGCAGGGCCCTTGCCCTTGTTGAGCATCCTGAACTGTATCGCCGTGAGGTCGGTCACGATACCGGTCTGCCCGCCAAGCGCGTCAATCTCGCGCACTATTTGCCCCTTAGCGATACCTCCAATGGCAGGGTTGCAGCTCATTTGCGCGATCTTGTTCATGTCCATCGTTATGAGGCATGTCTTCGCGCCCATGTTGGCCGCGGCACACGCGGCTTCGCAACCAGCGTGTCCTCCGCCAATGACGATGACGTCGTAATTAAAAATCATAGTGTAAAATGTGTTTTGGCGCAAAAGTAAGAAAAAGAAACGAATTTCTTTA
>DAIOUH010000088.1:8714-10637 GCA_036751585.1 Prevotella sp.
CATAGTGTAAAATGTGTTTTGGCGCAAAAGTAAGAAAAAGAAACGAATTTCTTTAAAAAGTCATCCTCATTTTTCGGATGCTCGCGCCACTCATGCCACTCTTGCCAAATGGTTTGCCGCATCCGGCAAGAGTGGTGTCATTGGGTTATGTCTGTGTTAGGTGTGGGGGGCGTCTATTTCATGAAGACGAAGTAGACTGCCGCGACGAGGCAGATAAAAGCCGCGATGTGGTTCCAGTGAAGTGCTTGACCCTGGAAAAGGATGTTGGCGATGATGGCAAACACTATCAGTGACACGCATTCTTGAACCACTTTCAACTGTACGAGCGTAAACGGGCCGCCGTTCTCGATGAATCCAATGCGGTTGGCCGGCACCTGGCAGCAATATTCAAAGAAAGCTATGCACCACGAAAACACGATTACTCCTATCAGCGGCCAATGCGTGCTCACGCCGCACTCTTGGAGTTTGAGGTGCCCATACCATGCCAGGGTCATGAAAACGTTGCTCATCAGCAAGAGCAACACTGTGTAAAGTCCATTCATTTCGTTTAGTGTTTTTGTTGTTTGTCTATTTCAGTGTTGACATACTGGTACCACAGTATGGTCTTCCTCACGTCCTGCTTGCGTGGCTTGCCAATTTGATTTTCGGCAGCCGTGTTTTCGTCTTGCCACTTCACGTCGTATTGCCTTATCTTGCGCACTGGCGAGATGACCGTGAGCTTGTGGCCGTCAAAGAAGCCCAAGTCTTGATACGTGGCCATGAACGCGCGTGGTTCGTAAGCGTGGTCGAAGACGTTGGTGCCGGCGAACCTGACTTTCGTCTTGAGATGAAGCATGGACAGCACCGTCGGCATGATGTCGATTTGCGAGCACGTCTTCTTAAAGGCGTATGGTTTCACGAATCCCGGGCTGTATACCAAGCAGGGTATGTGGTATTTCTCCACTGGCAGGCTTGTCTTTCCGGCACTTGAAGCGCAGTGGTCGGCGATGACTATGAACACCGTGTTCTTGAACCAAGGCTTCCTCGATGCCTGAGAGAGGAATCGCCCGATGGCGTAGTCGGTGTATTTCACCGCCGCCTCTCGGCACTGGGGTGCACCTTTATACGAGATGCGCCCTTGTGGGTAAGTGTATGGCCTGTGGTTGCTGGTGGTCATTATCTGCGCGAAGAAAGGCTTGCTGCTCTGGCTGTTAGCGTCGAACACGCTCAGGCTCTTGTCGAAGATGTCCTCGTCGCACACGCCCCAGATGTTGGCGAAATGGATGTCCTTCTTGTTGATGTCGGCACGGTCTATGACCTCGTAACCATTGTGCGAGAAATAGTCGCGCATGTTGTCGAAATAGCTGTCGCCGCCATACAAGAATTGCACCTTGTATCCTAACCTTCCCATCACGCTGCCCACGGAGAGGTCGCCCATGCGGTTTTCGGGACGCTTGATGACGCTCTCGCCAGCCGAGGGTGGGATGCAGAGCGAGAGGGCCTCAAGGCCGCGCACCGTGCGGTTGCCGCAAGCATAGAGGCTGTCGAACACCAATCCTTCACTTGCGAGGCGGTCAAGGTTTGGCGTGATGCCTTCCTTGTTGCCATATCGGGCGAGGAAGTCGGCGCTAAGGCTCTCCACCGTTATCAGCACGATGTTCTTGCGTTGTGGAGCCAGGCTGTCGCCAAGCATCTTCTCCCCACGGTCGTCCAGCCCCGCCAGCTCGCGGTAGCCTGCCACGCACTCCGCCTTGCTGACCAGTGGGTAGAACTTGTTGTAGTCCAATGTGTTGCTCCTGAAAGCTATCACGAAGTCGCACGCACCGTTTTGCTGCAACTGGTTCACATATTGGTTGCCGCTGTCCATGCCGTGAGTCCATGAGCATAGACCAAACGAGCAAACACACAACACGGCGAACACGCATTCGCGCAATGCCAGTCGCC
>DAIOUH010000089.1:0-10579 GCA_036751585.1 Prevotella sp.
GCTGGTCAGCGCGTGGGCAAGAACGCCAAGGGCGTGCTCATCAAGAACGGCAAGAAATATGTGGTGAAATAATAATCACCGATAGATAAACACACTCACGAGACGCTTCGCTAAAGACCTTCTTTGGCGAAGCGTTTTTCTGTTCACATAATGCCTTGCACGGGTCCCGCCCCTGCACATCGTTTGTTAATCACCGCGTAGCCGTGTGCGGCGTAGCAATCTTTCAAATCTTTCAGATACGCTTGTGAAAATATAAAAAACTTATATGATGAGTTAAGGCCAAAATATGGCTATAACTTATCGTATAAGGTAATATAGTGGATGGTAGTCTTTAAACGCCAACATGCCGGCACGAGGCTTTAACGTCCGTGCCGGCATGTCTATTTGTGGATCATCGATGGTCGCTTCTCTCCTGCTCTGCAAGGGCGGCAGCCATTATGCGCCAGCCATGCCACGTGAGCGGAGAAGAGCCTCGCCATAGTTGTTCATGGCCTGTGCGTACTTTGCCGCGAAAGCGGTCAACTTAGCTGCGATGATCTGCTTGAAATTCTTGTTCTTCATAGTTGTTATCCTTTCTACATTATTAATAATTAAACATCGTGGGGTTCGCTTGCCCCATTGAAACCTAAATACACTTGTTTGTACGGCAAAGTTAGTACCAAAAGCGGCATTTCCATCGCTTTTGTCACAGGCAAATGGCAAAACTGCGCCTTTTATTGACCAACGTCAAATGAAGGTCTCGTCATGGCACCCCTTGTGGCGCCCCCATGATATTTGCATGGCATGATGAAAGGCAGTACCTTTGCAACCGTCGAAAGGAATTCCACGACAAACAAAACAATTTACTAATCAATCATCAATTAAAGAAAGGAGAAAACAATGAGTGTACGTTACAAGAAGGAAATGGGTAAGGGCGAAGGTGCCCCAGCAGCCAACAAGTGGTATGGCCGTGCGGTGAGCATGGGTCGCGTGAAGACCGAGGACCTCGCCGAGGAGATAAGCCACTCCACCACCGTGACTCGCGCCGACATCATGGCTGTGCTCATAGAGCTCACCCAGGCGATGAAGAAGCACTTGCAAAACTCCATGACCGTGGAGCTCGACGGCTTGGGCGACTTCCGCGTGGGGCTCAAGACCAAGGCGGTGGACAAGGCAGAGGACTTCACTGCCGCTAACATCTACGGCTACCAGATACTCTACCACCCGGAGGTGAAGTTCGTGCCCAGCGGCCAGATCAGCAACAAGGGCAAGCGCAAGGGTACCTATGTGAAGACCTTGCTCGACGGTGTGTCTGCCGAGCTCTTGCCATCCACTGGCGCGACCGCTGCCGCCGACAACGACAAGGGCACTGACGAGAACGCGTAGGCCACACGAAACAACAAAAGTCATGATTTTTTAAGAAAGGAAAGGAGGATTAGAATGAAGAAGGAAACTTGGAAGATGGTAATCAACATGCTCATCTCGGTGCTCACCGCGATAGCCACGACTTTGGGGTTGACCTCGTGCATGTAGCATAAAAAAGTCCGCCGCTCCTCGAATGGGAAACGGCGGACTTTCGATATGCAACGAAGTAGGGACAATCGGGCTCGAACCGATGACCTCTGCAATGTGACTGCAGCGCTCTAAACCAACTGGGCTATGCCCCTCTATCTTTATTTGCGAGTGCAAAGTTAGGCATTTTCCGCTGCCCTGCCAAATTTTTTACTGTTTTTTTCTTATGGGCAAACGATTTTTTGTTTGTTTCCGTCTATTTTGTTTGTTCATAAGGCTCGTTTTGGCAATACAGTAATGCCATGCTCGGCTTGAGGCGAAAAAATGCCTGACATTATTATTGCGTATGTCAAGGAAAATGCTTACTTTTACGGCAATAAAACCAAAAAATAAAAATCGATGGTAAATGGTAAGAGGCTGACGCGCTCAATGAGCGACAAGTGGATAGCTGGCGTGTGTGGAGGAGTTGCCCGCTACTTTGGATGGGATCCCGCGATAGTGAGATTGGTGTACTTGCTGCTCACGGTTTGCACCGCCTTTTGTGGTTTTCTCATTTACATAGTCTTGTGGATCTGCATGCCGCAGGACATGTGATAAACGACAGGTTTTTCGACAAGGATGTCATTCGGTGCTGATCAGTGCCACGGCGTAGGCTGAAATGCCTTCCTCGCGTCCCGTGAAGCCGAGCTTCTCGGTGGTGGTCGCCTTGATGCTGATTTGGTCTTCATCGCACCCCATCACCTTGGCGAGGCATGCCTTCATCGCCGGCACGTGGGGGTTGAGCTTAGGACGCTCGGCGCACACTGTGGCGTCGATGTTGCCGACCTTGTAGCCCTTGGTGGCTATGAGGTCTATCACCTTGCGCAGTATGACCTTGCTGTCCATGTTGAGCGTGTCTGCCGACGTGTCGGGGAAGTGATAACCAATGTCGCGCATGTTGGCGGCGCCGAGTAGGGCGTCGCAGATGGCGTGGATGAGCACGTCGGCATCGCTGTGGCCGAGGAGACCCACGGTGTGAGGTATCTCTATGCCGCCGAGGACGAGTTTCCTGCCCTCGACGAGCTTATGGACATCATAGCCCATTCCTATTCTGAACATGTTTATGTGAGTTTTCTTATTTTATCGTGAAACGTGTGAAGGGTTATTTCCTGAACAAGTCTTTCAGGCCGTCCATGTCGAATGTCAGCGAGAAGCGGAGGGTCTGGTCGAGAGGGTTCGACTTGGCCGTGGCGATGACATATCCCGCGTCGAGCTGGAAGGCGCTCATCTTGAAGCCCGCTCCCACGGTGAAATATTTTCTGTTGCCCTTGTTCTCGCTCTCGTGGTGATAGCCCGCGCGAAGCGAGAAACGGTCGTTGTAGGTGTATTCGGCGCCCACGCTCCATTGTATCTCCTGCAACTCCTCCTTGAATCCGCCTGGCGCGTCGCCGAAGCTCTTGAAGATGCCGCTGATGCTCGACACGTCGTAGTAGTCTTTCTGCACGCGCTGCTGATATTCCTCCGTGGTCTCGCCCTCTTTTTGTTGCGGGTAGGTGGGCACCAGCAGCTTGTTGGCATCCACGGCAATGCCGATGGCGTTGTATTCGTCGAGTGGATATTTGAGGTACGCGCCCAGGCGGAGGTTGGTGGGTATGAACTCGCTGTTGTCGCTTCCCCCAAACGTTATCTTGCTGCCGATGTTTGAGATGTTCAGTCCCAGGCCGAGCTGGCACTCATGCTCCGCTATGACGGGGTTGCTCTGGTAATAGAGCGCGAGGTCGGCTGCGAAGGCCGAGCCAGGCGACGTGTCGGAGGTGTAGTCGTAGGTGAGGTCAGAGTAGATCCATCTCACCGCCGCCGCTATGGAGAACTTCTCGCTGAGCATGAGCGAGTAGGCCACGTCGATGGACATCTCGTAGGGGTTTATGGTCATGCCAGGATCGTTGGAGCCGTGCTCGCCCATGTCGACCTCGCCAAGCGAGAAATACCTCAGCGAGCCCGACACAGCCGAGTAGTCGCCGATGCGGTAATATCCGGAGAGATAGCCGAGGTTGATGTCGTTGACAATCTGGCGCAGCCATGGCGTGAAGTTGACGCCGATGCCGGCGCGGCTTATGGCGAAAGGATATTTGGCCGGGTTCCAATATTGCGAGTTCACGTCGGCCTCGGTTGCCACGCCCACGTCGCCCATGCCGCCGGCACGCGCGTCAGGCGCTATGGTTTGCGATGTCACCGAGGTGTTGATTGGGTTGAACATGTCTTTCTTCTCCTGGCCGTTGGCGGCGATAGTGAAGAAAAGCATGGCTATGCAAGTGATGTATTTAATATAATGTGTCATCTTGTGAGATTAATTCAGTTTATCACGATGAGTTTCTTGGCCTTTGTAGCCATCTGGCTGCCGTCGGAGGCGAGGCGTATGCGGTATAGGTACACACCCGTCTGCAGCCGTTGTCCGCTGTTGGTGGTGAGGTCCCAGTCGACAGAGTAGGAGCCGACCTGCGTGCCGCTCTCCCGATAAGTCCAAAGTTGGCGGCCACTCATGTCGAACACGTCTATCGTCACGTCGACAGGACATCCGGCAAGGCTGTGGCTCACGATGAACGTGGTGCTCGATGACGCCGGGTTCTTCGTCACGTCGACACTGTATATCCTTGGCTTGAGCGACTTCACCACGTTGAAGCTCAGCCGTGCCGTGGAACTGTTGTTCATCGTGTCCCATGCGCGGAAGAGCAAGGAGTGATTGCCAGGTTCGAGCGTGGGCAGGGTGTAATATGTGGAACCAGTGGTGTGCGACCCGAAGTCGTAGGCGAAGTTGTCGTTGAGGTCATAAGTCTTGTTGGCGTCGCCGTCGACCACGAGCTCAAGATTGTGGCCCACGCCGTTGCCCGTGGCGTTGATGCCGCTGTCGTCGCTCAGTCGCGCGACAAAATAAGGACTTGTGTTCACCTCGTCGCCATCGGTGAACTCCGGGCTGTTGAGGTAGCAGAAAATCTTCGGTCCCACGGTGTCGGTCTTCTGCACGTCGGCATCGCCCAGCACTATGGCGTCAGTGCAGCCGTGGGCAAGCGTGGCGCGGTCATCGCTCATGGCGAAGGCGTGAAGCTGCCCCGAGCCACCGTAGCTGAGGTCGTAGGGCACCACGAAAGAGACGTGGAACTTGCCGCCAGCCACGCTGTCGCTGCCGCTGAAAATGGTCTTCTGCCTATCGTAGAACGTGAACACCGTGTCCTTGACCTCCGCGCTCGCGTTGCCGTGGCAGGTGATGAGCTGCTTGGAGTCGAGCACCTGCAAGCTCACCGTTCCCTTCATCGTGTTGTCGCCAACCACGTGTCCCACCACTCTTGCCGTCTGTCCGGCAAAGGCATGTGCCGTGGAACCGCCAGAGACCTTGGTGCCGTTGATGGAATCGATGACCACTGTCCCCGTGGGCTGGTTGAGCGCGATGGCAGGATCGCCGAGCAAGGAATATTGCAGCTTGTTCACGGTGGGGTCGCTCCCGAGCCTTATCACCTCGTTCTTGGCGAGCCGTTGAGCCTCGCCAATGGTCGTGGGCTTGCCGTTCACGGTGCCGAGCACATATTTCATGAAAGCCTTGTTGAGGATGTGGTTGTAGTTCTCGTACACGGTGCGTGTGGTGCCGAACACCGCCACGGCTCCACCGTCGGGGTTGGTCATCGCCGTCACGCCGATATTGTCTTCCACGCCGTCGAACGCCATGATGTCGCAAGCGGCAAACACCCACAAGGGCAGGTTCTTGTTGCTGAACGCCTTGAAGTCGTCGAGCGTCAGCACCTTCTCGTGAGCCATCTGGTTGGCGCTGCCGTGACCGTAGTAGTCCATGATGAGCGCGCCCTTGGCTTGTTGCCTCTTTATGATGCTGGTCACTTCGGGATAGGTGTTTCCCGTCGACGATGTCACCTCATTGTAAGCGTCCCACATCACCTTGCGCACGTGGTATGCCGGACGCATGGCTTGCAAGAGCGAAGCCATCTCGTCGGCATCGCGCATGTGTATGTTGTTGTTGCCGTCGTCGCCCATCACCATGATGGTGTTTTCCCAGTCGCCGGCATTGTGGTTCTCCACGTAGTTGATGGTCTTGTCCACCATCACCTTGGCATCCGCCTCCGAGTAGGCAGGCATTCTGCCCACCGCCACGTCGCCCATGTCGAGCTTGTCGCTTGGCGAAGAGAGGTTGGTGCCCTCACCGTCGTCGAGATAAGTGAAGAAACCGTCGTCGACATAGCAGTTGATGGCGTTGAACGAGTTGTCGCTCTCGTAAGCAAGGAGGAAGTCGTCGGGGGTAAGGCTTTTGCATTCAGATGTGAGCATGCGGTTGTCCCACACGCATGGACCGAAGAGCAAGAGATATTTGGGCGCGTCGCTGGCAGATTGCGCGCGATCATACAACATCTTGACGTATCTGCGGTAAGCGTTGGCATCAGGCGTGCCGCTCGAGAACTCGTTGTAGAGTTCATCGGCTGCCACTATCTTCACGCGCAACGAGTCGTGTTGCTCATGAAATTGCGCGAGGCGCTTAGCCTGCGCGAGCAACTTGCGCGACGAAGGAATGATCATCACCATGTCTATCGACTTGTCAGCGTGCAAGTCTTGATTGCCCACCGCACCGACATATTCAGGAGATGGGAAACCGCTCTTGAGGTCTGGTGCCGCAAAGTGATTGTTCCACGCCGCCGACACGTAGTCTAATCGCATGGGACCGCCTGAGAGCACCTTGAGCGTCACGGTATCGGTCTTCGTCGCGCTCACTGGCATGGCATAGGTGTCGCTGGCAACGTTGCCGTGGTCGTATTGGCTGCCAATGGACACAGTGAGCGTGCCCACCACCTTGCCGTTGACACTGACTTGCGTGGTGGTATTGGTGCCTGCCGACAGGCGCACGGAGAACCTGCCCATTGTGGCACCATCGGGATGAGTGAGCGTCACCACCTGACTGTTGCCAGCTGTCACTGGCGTGGGGTCGAAAAGATTGCGTCCGCCAGGGTACCAACTATAACCGTCAGCCTCGTGCAGAGTGTGATAGAAGTCGGGCGAGGGGTAGAAAGAATCCATGAATGTGGCGGAGTCGACACTGGCAGGGTCGGCATCGCCCTCCGTGATGAAATAATAACCATAATCGGAATAAGGGTTACGGGTGCGCTGCTCGGTGTCGTTGCTGCTCCAGCTCACAGGTCCCTTGGCATAGAAAAGCCGCCTGCCGTTAACCGTGCACGTGGCGACCTCGTGCAAATCGTCGGTGGCCGCAAGCGTGGAGCCATCGAGAACCTCGTCTTGCAAGTTGCCGCCATAACCATAGACGCGCACACGGCTCAAATCGCTGAATCCGGCGCGATTTGTGAGGCTCTTGGTGAGCTCGTATACACCCGATGCCGGCACGCGAATCTTTGCCCACCTGCCACTTGCCAACACCGAATGGTCGGCATATCTGCCCGTTTGCGGGGCATGGCTTGCGCTCCTTGTCCTTGCTTTGGCGTGAATGTTAGCCTGGGCAGACGCAAGGGCCTTGACGTTAGCCTTCTTGCTATCGACCCGGAGCATGAAGCTCACGAGAAACTGGTATTTGCCGTCGCGCTTGACAACAGGGCAAAAACTCATGCGGAGCATGGGCTGCTTGCGGTCGGTCACTATGCGTTGCGTCAGCGAGGGCAAGACAGAAGGCTCAACGCCGCCGAGCTTGCGGTAACGCTCAAGGTCGAGAGGCGTCATGTCGATAAACTCAGGGTAGAGTATCGTGGCGGTGTAAAGGGAGTCGCCGTAGTTGGGCGGCAACGGCATGGTGTAGGCAAAAGACGGCATGACGCTGTCAACGCTCACTTGGTCGGAAGTGAGGTTGAAGAATCGCTGGGCGTGAGCTGAAAGTGTAGCGCACGTCAGCAATAGAAGTAGGGGCAGGCGTAAGAGCCTTGCCTTGAAAATATGTCTTGCCACTATGCTATGTCTTGCGATAATAAGTCTTACTTGCACCTGCATTCCAGCACTTTGCGCTCTTCGACCCATCCTTCGAGCAGGTCGCCGATATGCACGGGCCCCACTCCGGCAGGTGTGCCAGTGAAGATGAGGTCGCCCGTCTTCAAGGTGAAATACTTGCTCACGTATGCCACGATGTCGTCCACTGTCCACATCATTTCGCACGCGCAACCCTCTTGCACAGTGTTGCCATTGACGTTGAGGTGGAAGCGCAGTCGTTGCACTTCGGGCAGCAAATCCTTTGGCACCCAGTCACCTATGGTCGCGGCACCGTCGAAGCTCTTTGCCATGTCCCAGGGCTGCCCATTCTCCGAGAGCTTGTGCTGCAGGTCGCGGGCGGTGAAGTCGATGCCGAGAGTCACCGCGTCGTAATAGCGGTGGGCGAAACGCGTGGGCACGGTCTTGCCGAGCTTGCACACCCTCACCACGAGTTCTGCCTCATAATCGACACGCCCCATGTCATCGGGGATGAAAAACGGCTTGCCGTTCTTCTGGAGGCTTGAGTCGGCCTTGAGGAATATCACGGGGCTGTCTGTTTTCAATAACGTGTCTTTCAGCTCTTTATTGTGTTCGGGATAGTTCATTCCCACGCAAAATATCTTCATTTTTTCAAGGGGTTATATAATATATGTGCAATTTATCGTTGCAAAGATAGCGCAAACCGCGTGCAATACAAAATAAAAGACAGAAAGACTTTTATTTTTATTGCCGAGATGCCGCCTGTCTTATTCAAAGATAGCGCTAAATCGCAAGAAAAGCACCATGCCGACAATTTGAAATCATAAAAGGCTTAAAAAATAGGCAAGGCGTTGTCACGGATAGAAAAAGATTTATTATCTTTGCGGCATGAACAAGCAACGAAGGGACATATTGCTGGAAGAATGGGGGAAGTTCAGCCTTGACACGGCCAAGCTCATTATTGGCGGTGTTATTCTCGCTGGTATAATGCGTACTGACGTTTCTCCTGAATACCTGATAATCTATGGTACATTATTCGTTGCTTTGTTTTTCGGCATCGGGACAGTATTAATCCTTATTTCAAAGAACCAAAAAGCATAGCCTATGTTAACAGAATTGTCTATATTCTTGATACTTGTGGCGCTAATGCTGATTTTATCGGCGTTGATAGTGACTCACTTGCCGACTTCAGATAGCAAGTAGATATTTTTATATACAAACAATAACACGAAAATGAAAAGAATCGTTTTAATCCGCCACGGCGAGAGCCAGTGGAATCTTGAGAACCGTTTCACAGGTTGGACAAATGTTGACCTCACCGAGAAGGGCAAGCAGGAGGCACTCGATGCCGGCAAGCTCATGAAGGAGAAGGGCTTCCATTTCGACATTGCCTACACTTCTTACTTGAAGCGTGCCGTCAAGACCTTGAACAACGTGCTCGACGCAATGGACGAGGATTGGATCCCCGTAGTGAAGACTTGGCGCCTCAACGAGAAGCACTATGGCGCTCTCCAGGGCTTGAACAAGAAGGAGACAGCCAAGAAGTATGGTGACGAGCAGGTGCTGCTCTGGCGTCGTAGCTTCGACGTGGAGCCTCATGATCTCGCTGCCGATGGCACTGGCTCTGCACTCGCTGATCCTCGCTATGCAAAGGTTCCTACACAGTATCTTCCTAAGACAGAGAGCCTTAAAGATTGCATCGCTCGCGTGATGCCTTTCTGGGAGTGCGAGATCTTCCCGAAGCTCAAAGAAGTTGACAACATCATCGTGGCCGCTCACGGCAACTCCCTCCGCGGCATCGTGAAGCACCTCAAGGGCATCTCCGACAAGGACATCTCTGGTCTCAACATCCCAACGGCTACTCCTTACGTGTTTGAGTTCGACGACGACCTCAACCTCGTCAACGATTATTATCTCGGCGATGCCGCAGCCATCGCTGCCAAGGCCGCTGCCGTGGCCAACCAGGGCAAGGCATAAGTCTCTATAAAAAAAGACATATAAAAAAGAGACCCGCCGTTTATTACAGTGGGTCTCTTTTTGTATGTATTGTAGGCCTAATATGCACGTTGGCCTATTGTTTCGCTTGTTTCTTTACAGGCTCTTGAAGAAGCTTTCCACGGCATCCACTATTTTGTCCAAACCACTCGCCGTGGTGCTGTCCGCGTTTTGTCGTATCTCCTTTTTCAGCTCTTTGCTCACCTCATGGCCCACTTTTTTTGCCACGCTCTTGCCCATCTTGCTGCTTATGGACACCACGCTGTCGGACACTTGTGAGGCAAAGTCATTATCATCATTGTCATTATTATCGGTAGCCGTTGTGCCATCATTGTCCTCATCATCGGAAGAGGATTGAGTGGTCACACTGCTGTCGCCGTTCACGATCTTGGAGATGGCCTTGGCAATATCGTCCTCGTCGGATGTGAACACCTTGCCAAAGATTCCGAATGATGTGCGCACGGTCTTTGAGCCGGCTTCATCGTCAGAGTCGGGCAGGTCTATTGTCGTCGTTGACCAGAATAGGTAGTTGTGGTATTGCAGCATATTGTCGATGGCGGCGCTGACCATTGGCGTGGCTATGGCCTTGAGCATTGCCGTGCCGAACGTCTTGAATGGGTCTTCGTTGTCGGGTGTGCTGCTTGTGAGGCCTTTCTCTATGCCGCTGGTCACGTTTTCCTTTATCGCCTGCCTATGTTCGTCTCTCGAAGGGTTGGCCACGGCCATGATAATCAACAATGCCACTACCGCGGCACCAATCCAAGTCCATACCTTCATGTTCTTTTTGGCAGGATGATTCCCTTGTGCATTTGGGTCTTGTCCTGGTGTGACGCCTTGGGCGAGTTGAGCGCTTCCTGTCGCATTGGCGTTGCCAGGTGTTGGCGGTGGGGTAGTGGTGGCGTTTGCGCCATTGTCGGCACTGCCGTCGAAGAGAGTCTTGAGCTCTTCCACTTGCCATGCCGGAGTCCATTGTGCCATGCCCTCAGCCCATACGAGCGTTGAGGGGTCGATGTGGCGTTGGCGCAGTTCCTCAATGGTATAAGGGCCTTGTTGCGCGTCGTTGACAATAATAAAATAGTTCATGTCGTATATTCTTGTTTAAGATTTCTGCTGATATGTGTTATTGCCTAATTGTGCGCAAAGTTATACATTTCCGCATTATAAACCAACA
>DAIOUH010000090.1:0-10450 GCA_036751585.1 Prevotella sp.
TCAAGGGCTCACTGGAACTCGCACTCGTTGACAATGCGACAGGAAAGGAAAAGCCTTTTCATGATTTAAGTATTGACAAGGAGGCTTTCGATGGGGGCTTCAAGGTTGAAAACCCTAAACTATGGAGCCCAGAGACTCCCAACCTGTATACCTTGAAGATTGCCTTGGTTGATAATCTGGGTAAGACCTTGGACAATCTTTCCATGCGCTTTGGCATTCGTACAGTCAAGGTGGATTCCATTCATGGCTTCCAGCTCAATGGTGAAAGTCGTAAGATAAAAGGCGTATGTCTACATCATGACCTTGGACCACTCGGTGCGGCTGTCAACAAGGCGGCCATCATCAGGCAAGTAAAGCAACTCAAGGATATGGGTTGCGATGCCATTCGCACGTCACACAACCCACCTTCACAGATTCAGATGAACGTGTGCGACTCACTTGGCATGATGGTAATGGCAGAGAGCTTTGACATGTGGATTTACCCTAAGTGCAAAAACGGTTACTCTCGTTTCTTCAAGGACTGGAGCGACAAGGACATTACGGCCCTTGTGGAGTCGAACCGCAACCATCCATCGGTAATCATGTGGAGCATTGGCAATGAGATTCCAGAGCAATGGAGTTATGAAGGACGAGTGATAGCTGAGCATTTGCAAAACCTCTGTCACAAGCTCGATCCCACACGCCCCGTTACACAAGGCATGGACAAGGCCGAGGAAGCTTTGAAATCGGGGTTCGCGCAGGTGATGGACATTCCAGGCTTCAACTATCGAGTATACAAATACGACCGCAATATCAAGGACTTGCCATGTGGCTTCCTGCTTGGCTCCGAGACTGCGTCGACGGTGAGTAGCCGTGGCGTTTACAAGTTCCCTGTCAGCTGGGGACAAGCCAAGGAAGACCAGGACGGTCAATGTTCCAGTTACGACGTGGAGTGGTGCTTGTGGAGCAACCTGCCAGAGCAGGACTTCATGGCCATGGAGGACAAGCCGTATACCATAGGCCAATTTGTTTGGACAGGCTACGACTATCTTGGTGAACCCACACCTTATGACGAGTATTGGCCCAGCCGCAGCAGTTATTTCGGCATTATGGATCTTGCTGGAATACCAAAAGACCGATATTACCTCTATCGCTCAGTATGGAACAAGGAGGCCCACACGCTTCACGTGCTGCCTCATTGGACGTGGCCTGGGCGTGAGGGTAAAGTCACGCCAGTCTTTGTCTACAGCGATAGCCCCGAGGCTGAGCTATTCGTCAATGGCAAGTCGCAAGGCAGGGTGAGGAAAGACACCACGGTAAGGTTGGAAAATCACCCGGCGCAAAAGTCATGGATAGACCCTACCACGCCCGATGAAGCAAGACGGTATGCCACACGCTACCGGCTGATGTGGCCCAATGTGATATATGAGCCAGGAGAACTGAAAGTCGTGGCGTATGACAACAGTGGTAATAAGGTGGACGAGGAGATAGTGCGTACAGCTTCAGAGGCAACGGCGATTAAGCTCGATGTTGATCGCACGGAATTAAGAAAAGGTGTTGATGACCTTGCCTATATCACGGTCTCACTTATCGACAAGCATGGTACAGAACTGCCGCAGGCAGACGATCGCGTCGACGTGGAAGTCAAGGGTGCAGGCACGTTTGCCGCCGTTTGCAATGGAGATGCCACGTCGTTGGAGTCGTTCGTGAAACCCACGATGAAATTGTTTAATGGCAAGCTCGTGGTAACGGTTAAGGCTGGCGACAAGAAAGGTGTCATTCGCATAGTCGTAAAGGACAAGAAAAGAAGATTGAGCAAGACGGTGACAATCAAAGTTGTTTGAGATGACACGCTCTTGCAAAGTGTACATTGCATTTTTTGTTTAAATATGATAAAGTCTTAAAATAATTAAGTACCTTTGCATCGGTCAAAGAGCCAAATAAGATATATATCTTTAGTTACTTATATATAACGTTATAAACTTTATGAATTTCACTTTGTTAGTCACCGTGTTGCTGACGGCTGTCACATTGGTGGTGGGTGCTTTTGTCATCGCCAAGCTGATAGGCCCTCGCTCGTACAATCCGGTGAAGGGTGAGCCTTTTGAGTGTGGTATCCCCACGCGTGGAAGCAGCTGGATGCCGCTTCATGCCGGTTACTATCTCTTTGCCATCCTTTTCCTGATTTTCGACATTGAGACAGTGTTTCTCTATCCTTGGGCCGTCGTGGTTAAGGAGTTCGGCAGCATGGCTCTTCTGAGCATCGGGTTCTTCCTGGTAGTGTTGGTTTTAGGCCTGGCATACGCCTGGCGGAAAGGAGTGTTGGAATGGAGGTAAGAAAGCCAAGAATCAAGAGTATTCCTTACGACGAGTTTAAGGATAATGAGACCTTGGAGGACATTGCCTCGCAGCTCAATGATGGCGGCGTGAACGTTGTCCTTGGCTCTCTCGACCAGCTCATCAACTGGGGACGAAGCAATTCGCTTTGGTCTCTCACTTTTGGTACGAGTTGCTGTGGCATCGAGTTCATGGCTGTGGGATGCGCGCGTTACGACTTCTCCCGTTTCGGCTTCGAGGTGACACGTAACTCCGCGCGTCAGGCTGACATTATCATGTGCGCCGGCACTATCACCAACAAAATGGCACCCGTGTTCAAGCGTCTTTATGATGAAATGGCAGAGCCAAAGTATGTCGTGGCTGTTGGCGGTTGCACCATCTCCGGTGGACCGTTCAAGAAAAGCTATAACGTGGTGCGTGGCATCGACCAAATCGTGCCAGTGGACGTTTACGTTCCAGGCTGCCCCCCACGCCCAGAGGCTATTCTCTACGGCATGATGCAGCTACAGCGTAAGGTCAAGGTCGAGAAGTTCTTTGGTGGCGCAAACCACAAGATGAACAAGTTTGAAAAGGAAACGAGCCTTGGACTTGGAGGGTTGCATGGCATAAGCAACGAGAACCTCTCTGGCGCGAAGATTGGAAATAAAGAACCTATCATTGTTGCAGAATCACCAAACAAGGAGGAAGTGGAAGCTCTCGGAAAGGAGCTTGACGAACTCAAGAAAGAAGGTGAACAATATAAGGTAAATAATCAATAAGGTATCGAAATGAAATTAGAGAATAAGATATTCGGGTTTGACAACTTTGCCGCTGAGATGGCAAAGCTGAAGAATGAGCAGCATTTCGACTACCTTGTGACAATTGTCGGCGAGGACTTCGGCGAGGAAGGCCTCGGCTGTATATACATTCTTGAAAACACGCAGAGCCACGAGCGCGTGTCGGTGAAGCAAATAGCCAACAAGGTTGATGGCGACAATTATGTTTTGCCATCGGTCATCAGCCTGTGGCATGACGCTGACTTGCTGGAACGTGAGGTGTTCGACTTCCTCGGCATAAAGTTCCTGGGACATCCAGACATGCGCCGTCTCTTCATGCGCTCCGATTTCACGGGTTATCCACTCCGCAAGGACTTCGACATGAGCCCTGAGGCCAACCAGTTCCCAATGACTGATGAGCCGGAGACCGATTGGACCGTGGAATATAATCTCGACAAGTATGGTCATCTCACGGAGACAAGGCACCGCCTGTTGGGTGATGACGACTTCGTTATCAACTTCGGTCCTAACCACCCTTCTACCCACGGTGTGCTGCGTCTGCGTACTGTGGTGAACGGTGAGACAATAAAGCACGTATACCCGCATCTTGGGTATATTCACCGTGGCATGGAGAAGATGATGGAGAACATGACCTATCCCCAGACTCTCGCTCTCACCGACCGCTTGAACTATCTTTGCGCGATGCACCATCGTCACGCTCTCGTGGGTGTCATAGAGGAGGCTATGGGCATAGAACTGTCAGACCGCATCCATTATATCCGTACAATCATGGATGAGCTCCAGCGTATCGACAACCACTTGTTGTTCCTCGGTACATGCGCTCAGGACCTTTCGGCATTGACGGCGTTTCTGTATTGCATGCGCGACCGCGAGCACTTGCTCAACGTGATGGAAGAGACCACTGGTGGACGCCTGATACAGAACTATTATCGCATTGGTGGTTTGCAGGCCGACATAGACCCGAACTTCGTGCAAAACACGAAGACCTTGTGCAAGTACCTCCGTCCTATGTTTCAAGAGTATCTTGACGTGTTTGGTGACAACGTTATCACACACAAGCGTCTTGAGGGCGTTGGCTACATGAATCTGGAGGATTGCGTGAATTATGGTGTCACAGGTCCTGCTGGACGCGCCGCTGGTTGGCACAATGACGTGCGCAAAAACCATCCTTACGACTTGTACGACAAGGTGGAATGGAACGAGATTACCGGAACAGGTGCTGATTCCATGGAGCGCTACATGATACACATTAAAGAGATGTATCAAAGCCTCGACATCATTGAGCAGTTGATTGACAATATTCCTGAAGGTGAATACTACATCAAGCAGAAGCCAATCATCAAGGTGCCCGAGGGACAGTGGTGGTTCTCCGTAGAGGGTGGCGCCGGTGAGTTTGGTGTCTATCTCGACAGTCGTGGCGACAAGAGCCCTTATCGAGTGAAGATGCGTCCTATGGGCTTGACCTTGGCAGGAGCTTTTGACAAGATGCTTCGTGGACAGAAGATTGCCGACCTCATCGCGACAGGAGCAAGTATCGACTTCGTTATACCGGATTTGGATAGATAATTCTATATTATCTCATACAAAGACTTCCAAATAAGTAAGATAAAACAAGTAAGATTTACAATGTTTGATTTTTCAATAGTAACACAGTGGTTCGATGCCTTGCTCCGCCAAACCTGCGGATTAAGCAATTTCTGGGCCATCTTGATAGAATGTGTGCTGGTGGGACTTATCGTGTTGACACTATATGCTCTCATCGCCATGTTCATGATCTACTTTGAGCGTAAGGTGTGCGCGTTCTTCCAATGCCGCCTTGGGCCCATGCGTGTAGGTAAATGGGGTATCTTCCAGGTCGTTGCCGACGTGTTGAAGATGCTCATCAAGGAAATCTTCGGCGTTGACCGCTCCGATAAGTTCCTTTACGCACTCGCGCCGTTCCTTACCATTATCGCCTCTGTCGGCACTTTCTCTTTCCTTCCTTGGAACAAGGGAGCCGTGGTGCTCGACTTCAACGTTGGCGTATTCATGGTAACCGCCATCTCATCCATTGGCGTGCTTGGCGTGATCCTCTCTGGTTGGGGTTCTAACAACAAGTATTCGGTGGTCTCAGCAATGCGTGGCGCAGTTCAGATGATTTCTTATGAGATTTCATTGGGCCTGTGCATGATTACAGCTGTCGTGCTTTGTGGTTCAATGCAGTTGAGCGACATCATCGCGGCTCAGACAGGTCCTTGGAATTGGCTTATCATTCAAGGCCATATTCCCGCTATCGTGGCATTCCTCGTGTTCCTCATCGCAGGAAATGCCGAGGCAAACCGTGGCCCGTTCGACTTGGCTGAGGCAGAGAGTGAGCTCACCGCTGGTTATCACACAGAGTATAGCGGTATGGGCTTTGGCTACTTCTATCTCGCTGAGTATTTGAACCTTGTGGTTATTTCCGGACTTGCTTCCACCATTTTCCTCGGTGGCTGGGCTCCTCTTAACATCGGAATAGAAGGCTTTGATACCGTGATGAATTACATTCCTGGTTTCGTGTGGTTCGCAGTCAAGACGTTGCTTGTCATTTGGATTCTCATGTGGGCACGTTGGACATTCCCGCGCCTTCGAATCGACCATATCCTTAAGTTGGAGTGGAAGTATATCATGCCTTGCATGCTTATCACGCTTGTGGTAATGACTGCTTGTGTAGCACTTGGCCTGACACTGTAATGCCGTTCAGGGCGAGTAGAAAAAACAATAAAGATAACATATAGATTATGTCACAATATTTTAAAGGTATAAAGGATGCCGCGAAGACTCTGACTACCGGACTGAAGGTAACCATGAAGGAGTATTTCACGCCGAAGTCTACCGAGCAGTATCCTGAGAACCGCAAAACCACGCTGCACGTTTCAGCACGCCACCGCGGAAGGTTGGTGTTCAAGCGTGTGGAAGACCCCAATGACCCTCAAGCGGTCAAGCGTGGGCTGAAGGTCGGTGATTACAAGTGCACGGCGTGCACTATGTGTGAGAAGTCGTGCCCGAACGACACCATCAAGATAACCTCTCACATGGCAGAGGATCCAGAGACTGGCAGAAAGAAAAAGCAGCTTGACGATTATCAGTATGACCTTGGCGACTGCATGTTCTGTCAACTGTGCGTCAACGCCTGCAACTTCGATGCCATTGAGTTTGTCAATGATTTTGAGAATTCAGTCTTCGACCGCTCAAAGCTCGTGTTACATCTTGACAAGGAAGTCTACCAGGGCGGCTCGCTGCCAAACCTCATTGATGGTGGCGCACCATTGACTATCGGTAAGTTTAACACTAAAACCAAGTAGGATAATGGCTAAATTAGTAATGTTTTGTATTTTGGCTGTAGTCGTGCTTGGCTCAGCCGTAATGTCAGTTTGTACCAAAAGCATCATGAGGGCTGCCACGTGGTTGCTGTTCGTGTTGTTTGGCATAGCTGGCTTCTATTTCATTCTCGACTATACTTTCCTTGGCGCTGCACAGATCAGTATTTATGCTGGTGGCATCACTGTGATGTACATCTTCGCCATTCAACTCGTGTCTAAGCGTTCTTTGCAGAATCTTGTCGCGCGTTTCAAAGGCACTCGCGTAGCCCAGGGCTTGATAATCTCACTCATTGGCCTTGTGGTTCTTAGTTTGATACTTGTGAAGAATCACTTTGTCAACGCCGCTCTGGACGTGGCTGACATTGAGGTGCCAATGAAGCAAGTGGGACGGGCTATGGTAGGCTCAGGCAAGTATGGTTATGTGCTTCCGTTCGAATTCATATCCTTGTTCCTTTTGGCATGCGTCGTCGGAGGTGTAATGATAGCAAGAAAGGAGGACAACAAATGATATCAGTTTATGCATTTCTCGGAGTCAGCACCTTGCTTTTCTTCATTGGTGTCTTTGGCTTCGTCACGCATCGCAACCTTGTTGCCATGCTTATCTCTATTGAGCTTGTGCTCAATTCTGTGGACTTGAACTTCGCGGTCTTCAACCGTCTGCTTTTCCCAGGACAACTTGAGGGAGCGTTCTTCACTCTCTTTTCCATGGGTGTCAGCGCGGCCGAGACAGCCGTGGCACTGGCTATCATCATCAACGTTTACCGCAACTATCACAGTGACCAGGTGAACAGTATTGAAAATATGAAATTCTAAAAAGTAATGGAATACGGTTATTCATTTTTAATACTTCTTCTCCCATTCCTGAGCTTCCTGGTCCTGGGATTGCTCGGCATGAAGATGAAGAAGCCCGTAGCCGGTATCATAGGTACGACAGTGCTGGGTGTGCTGTGGTGTCTGAGTCTCTACACGGCTTACGAATATTTCTTTGCCATTGGCAGGGACGCTGCCACTGGCCTCTATCCTACGGTAACGGTGTTTAACTTCACTTGGTTGAAGTTTACCGAGCTCTTGACGTTCAACATTGGTTTCCGCTTGACACCAATATCTGTTATGATGCTTATCGTCATCACTACGGTGTCGTTCATGGTGCATATTTATAGCTTTGGCTATATGGCGGAACGTGATGAGAACTACAAGAAAGAAGGTTATGAAAAAGGCTTTCAGCGTTTCTACGCCTATCTCTCACTGTTCTCCATGTCAATGCTTGGATTGGTCGTTGCTACAAACATCTTCCAGATGTATCTGTTCTGGGAGCTTGTGGGTGTGTGCTCTTACTTGCTCATTGGATTCTATTATCCAAAGCATGCCGCCGTGCACGCATCAAAGAAAGCGTTCATCGTGACACGTTTCGCCGACTTGTTCTTCCTTATCGGTATTCTGTTCTACAGCTATTACACTGGCACGTTCAACTATGATTTGACTGCCGATCCGAAGCTGATAACAGAGCTTCCAGGTGCGGCTTGGGTTCTCCCCGTGTCTTTGTTCCTGATGTTTATTGGCGGCGCTGGTAAGTCAGCAATGTTCCCCCTCCACATCTGGCTTCCAGATGCCATGGAAGGTCCTACTCCAGTCTCGGCACTCATTCACGCTGCGACCATGGTTGTCGCTGGTGTCTACCAGGTCGCTTCATTGATGCCTATTTGGGTGGCTTACGCACCTCACACTCTCCACTATGTGGCATACATCGCAGCGTTCACCGCTTTCTATGCTGCCGCCGTGGCATGCTGCCAGCGTGACATAAAGCGTGGCCTCGCATTCTCAACTATCTCTCAGATTGCTTATATGCTCGTGGCTCTTGGCGTTGTTACCTCAATGGAAGGTGAGGGAAGTGTTGGTTACATGGCTTCCATGTTCCATCTTTTCACTCACGCTATGTTCAAGGCGCTCCTCTTCCTTTGCTCCGGTGCCATAATCGTGATTATAGGCTCCAACTTCAAGGACTACATGGGTGGCTTGCACAAGTATATGCCTATCACCAACATCTGTTTCCTCATAGGAACTATCGCCATCAGCGGATTCTGGCCTCTTGCCGGCTTCTTCTCAAAGGATGAGATCGTGGACGCTTGCTTTAACTTCTCTCCGTATTTGGGCTGGTTCATGACACTTGTCAGTGGCATGACTGCATTCTATATGTTCCGTCTCTATTATGTCATCTTCTGGGGTAATAGCTATTATGAGCAAGATCCGGAGCACCGTCGTAAGCCAGCTGAGGTACCTTTCGTAATGTGGGGTCCTTTGGTGTTCCTCTCATTAGTTTCGATATTTGCTGGTTGGATTCCAATGGGCCACTTCGTGTCTCTTGATGGTCATCCCGAGGAAATTGCTTTGCAACATTTCCAGTTCGGTACCACTGCATGGATTTCGCTTTGCGTAGCCACAATTGGTTTTGCGCTCGCTACATATATGTATGCGCCTAAGCACAATCCATTGCCCGACAAGCTTGCCAAGGCTATGCCAAAGCTTCACAAGGCAGCTCTCAACCGATTCTATATCGATGACGCTTGGCAGTTCTTCACACATAAAATCGTGTTTGGATGCTTCTCCATCCCTATCGCTTGGTTTGACCGTCACGTCATAGATGGCGCGTTCAACTTCTCAGCGTGGGCTACACAGGAAGGCGGCGAGGCTATCCGTCCTTGGCAGAGTGGAGACGTTCGCCAGTATGCGGTATGGTTTATCACAGGTTCTGTGGCATTGACACTAATATTAATATGTATATTGTAAAATAACATAAGATGACTTTTCTAACATTATTCGTCATTATACCGGTCGTGATGCTCCTTTGCCTGTGGCTCGCCAAGAACGATTCTCAGGTACGCATCGTGATGGCAGTGGGCTCAACCGCCCTGCTTGCTCTCGCCGTTTATTTGGTCTTCGCCTTCATAGGAGCTCGCGAGACTATGCCGGCTGATAAATTCCCATTCCTCTTCGGTGATGCCATTCCTTGGTTCAAGCCGTTGCACATTTTCTATCGCACAGGTGTTGATGGTATCGCTGTGGTGATGATTCTTCTTTCATCCATCATCGTCTTCACTGGCACGTTTGCCTCTTGGCAGCAGCATCCTATGCAAAAGGAGTATTTCCTTTGGTTTACGCTTCTGTCAACAGGTGTATTCGGCTTCTTTATCTCCGAGGACTTGTTCACGATGTTCATGTTCTATGAGGTGGCCCTTATTCCTATGTATCTTCTCATTGGTATTTGGGGTACGGGACCGAAGGAGTATTCGGCCATGAAGTTGACATTGATGCTTATGGGTGGTTCCGCACTACTCATTATCGGCATCCTTGGCATATACTTCTTCAATGGCCAGTTCAGTGGTGTTTATACCATGGACGTAATGCAAATCGCGACACTGCACGCCATTCCCGTTAATATCCAGAAAGTGTTCTTCCCGTTCATTTTCATTGGTTTTGGTATACTTGGAGCTTTGTTCCCATTCCATACTTGGTCACCTGATGGTCATGCCTCAGCACCTACAGCAGTGTCCATGTTGCATGCTGGCGTGCTGATGAAGCTTGGAGGTTATGGCTGTTTCCGTATCGCTATGTTCCTCCTTCCTGATGCCGCTCAACAGTTGTCTTGGATTTTCTTGATTCTCACGACTATATCCGTGGTTTACGGTGCACTTTCAGCTTGTGTACAGACAGACCTTAAGTATATTAACGCATACTCGTCAGTCTCTCACTGCGGAATGGTGCTTTTCGCACTTCTCATGATGACTCAGACCGCTTGCACTGGTGCTATCCTCCAGATGCTTTCGCATGGTTTGATGACCGCCCTCTTCTTCGCTGTCATTGGTATGATTTATCACCGTGCCGGAACACGTGATGTGCGCCGTCTGGGTGGTTTGATGAAAATCATGCCATTCCTCTCCGTCGCTTATGTAGTAGCAGGTCTTGCAAACCTTGGCTTGCCGGGCTTCTCGGGCTTCGTAGCAGAGATGAATATCTTTGTTG
>DAIOUH010000091.1:0-2989 GCA_036751585.1 Prevotella sp.
ACGTGCTCCCATTTATAAGTCATCGCGCCCTCTATGTCGTGATGGCGTGCCTTGTGCTGAGCCATGAGCTTGAGGCTCTCCACGTTGCCCTTGAGATAGTTGCGCGCGTGCTGGAAATACGTGCCAACGCCGAGGTTCTCTGATGTCTCGGTCTGCGTGAGCCAATACTGCCCTTCGATGTCGTATTTCTCCTGCTCGTCGGTTTTGAATGCCGACGTGATGAGCGACACCGACGTGGAGTCGCCATAATGCCGCGTGATGTTCAATGAGCCGAAGAACGTGCGGAAGCGGTCGCGCTCCTTTCCGTCGAAGAACACCTTGAACGAGCGCACGCTCTCAAGTGTGCCAAAGCGCGTTTCCCTGTCCTTGGGCTTGAAGTTGTAGTGATTGTCGGATATGTCGCCAATCAAATCGAAGCTCCATCGCTGGTTGGGCCTCCATGAGAGATACGTTTGGTAGTCGAGGAAGTTCGGGTCGTATTCGCCGTTGGTCTCAAACGTGCCGAGCAGATAGCGGTTTGTCTTGTAGCGCAAGCCGTTGCTCCAGGAAAACTTCTTGTTGGCGAAGCCCACGTATGCTGATGCTCCCAACAACGACGCGTCCACGGTTGCCTCAAACCGCTTTGGCCGGCGATAGGTGATGTTGAGGGCGGATGACATCTTGTCGCCGTAGCGCGCCTCGTATCCACCGGTAGAGAAGGCAATGTTGCCCACCATGTCGGGGTTGATGACGGAAAGTCCCTCTTGCTGACCGCTTCTCACGAGAAACGGCCTGAATATTTCCACGTTGTTGATGTATACGGAGTTCTCGTCGAACGAGCCACCGCGGACGTTGTATTGTGATGAAAGCTCAGAGTGGGTGCTTACGCCAGCTTGACTTTGTATGAGCTCTTCCACGGCGTTGCCTGTCGTTGACGGCATGTTTTTCAGTGGCTTGGTCTTTAGTTCCTCCATCTGTCCCGATTGAATCTTCTGTCCTTGCACGCTCACCTCGCCAAGGGTGTTGTCGCTTTGGTAGAGGGTCACTTGCAGAGTTTGCGTGCCCTTGGGCTTGAATAGCACGCGTTTCTTCGTGCGATAACCCAACATGGAGAATCTTATGACAACCGAGTCGGCTGAGCGCAACGAGAGGCTGTAGTTTCCTTTCAATGACGTGACCGTGGCCTTGCCTTGTGCGGCGCATGCCACGGAAGCAAACTCCAATGGCTTGCCCTCTTCGTCGATGACACGGCCTTTGAGGGTGAACGATTGAGCGAGCATCGACAATGACGCAAGCAATGATATGATGGTAAAAAACAGTCGATTCATATAAGAAATAACGCCTTTTACACGTTATTATTTTATAAAAAGGCATTAAGGTATGAAGTTTTTTGTAGCTATTGATAGTTTTAAGAATTGTCTCACGTCCAAAGAGGCCAATGAGGCGGCACGTCAAGGCATAATGAAGTCGAGACCCGACGCGGATGTTAGTTGCTTCGAGGTGAGCGACGGTGGTGAGGGCTTCCTTGAGGCTTACAAGCCCGATGAGATAGTGAGTTGTCATGTGCATGATGCCTTGATGAGGTGGTGCGACTCCGCCTACGGCATCAAGGATGGCAAGGCGATTATTGAAGTGGCCAAGGCCGTGGGCTTGGGCATGATAGAGCCAGAGAACAGGAATCCGCTTGTCGCCACGAGTTATGGGGTGGGCGAGTTGATGGTTCAAGCCATGCGCCGCGGCTGTCGCGAGTTTGTCGTCGGGCTTGGTGGCAGTGGCACAAGCGATTGTGGACTTGGAATGTTGAAGGCGTTAAGGCACGAATGGCATGCCACAATGCGCAAGGCATGGTATGAGCCTTTTGACACGTCATGGCTGAAAGACATCAAGGTGACGCTTGCCACGGATGTGGACAATCCGTTGTGCGGCCCAAATGGAGCGGCGCGCGTGTTCGCCCCACAGAAGGGCGCCGATGAAGCCATGGTAGAGAAAATAGAACGGCGTGCAGCGACTTTCGCCAAGATGGCGGCTGTGCACCAAGGCCGAGATTGCTCCTTAATGCCAGGAGCTGGCGCGGCAGGAGGATTGGGATATGCCTTCATGGAGTTCATGGACACTAAGGTAGAGAGCGGAGCTGAGACGATATTGCGATCGGTCGGTTTTGACGACTTGTTGGCATCTCAACAGAAAGCGATTGTTATCACAGGCGAGGGCAGCGCGGACAAGCAAACGCTGATGGGCAAATTGCCAAGCGTGATTCTATCTCATTGCCGTACCCATGATGTGCCGGTAATGCTTGTGGCTGGAAAGATTGAAAACGAAAAAAGCCTGCTTGCGGCAGGCTTCTCAAGGGTTATTAATATAAATGACGGTCTTGCCATGGAGCATGCGCTCGACAAGAAGGTTGCCATGGAGCGTTTGTCAAACGCTATCTGCGCAGCCGTTTCTTCAATTTGAGCTGTGGGATATTTATGCTTTCGCCAGCTTTCAATTCTCTCTTCCCTCCATTGACAGCTTCCAGATAGCATCCCATCCCTGGGCCAAGGCTTGACCGGCTTATCCCATCCATGGTTTGCCCAGGGCGTACCGTAACAGTCTTCTTTATTCCAACGATAAGATAGGCTCCCGTGCGGATTCTCACGTCCTGGTTGTACTTTTCTTGCAATGCCTCGGTCTTGTCTTCGTCTTTTGCAACCTGGTTAGCGGTTTCTTTCTCAGCCGCCTCTTGCCTTGTGGCTTCTTGCTTGGCATTGACTTTGGTGGCTATCGAGTCTTGGTTTTGTCGGACTTCCTCGTGCCGTTTGCTTGGTTTGCTTTTGCTGTTGACATTCCTTTGGTGTTGCGCGACCAATCTCATTTGCTTCTCCAGCATTTCTATATGGCTGTCGCGTTTTTGTATTTGCGAGAACAGGTAATAGCCACCGCACACGCAGCCGATGACGATGACCACAGCCGTAATGATAAGTGCTCTGAGCGTGTGGTTCTGATGAATCTCTTCATCTTCAATTAGTTC
>DAIOUH010000091.1:3089-10250 GCA_036751585.1 Prevotella sp.
TTCTTGGATAATGTCTGCCATCTCCTCCTCTTCTTGTGTAGCGTCAGCCTTCTCGTTATCTGTCTTTATGTTTTCTGTCTCGTTATCCTTTGCCTTTTTGCTTTCAGCGACAATGGGCTCTTGACTTGTTTGAGGCTCTATTTCGGTGGCTTTTTCAGAAGCAATGTCTTTTCCGCTCTCATATTCCTTGTCGATGCTTGAAAAATCTACACCATCGTTGATGACGACCGTCTCGAATTGCGAGAAAGGCTTGTTCACGTCATCGCGCATGGAGGCATCAGGAGTGAAGCTGATCTTGTTTCTGCCTTCAATGACAATGGGCTCACCTGTATTGACATCAACGCTTTTGCGAGCGGCGATGCCAATAATCTTGAAAGCTCCCAATCCTTTCACTTTCACGAGTTTGTCGTCCTCAAGTCCATCGTTTATGACTTCGAAGATGGCAGCCACGAAACGCTCAGCGTCGGCTTTGCTCAAGTCGTGTTTGTCTGAGAGTGATGAGGCGAGCTCTTTTATAGTGGTTTTGCTCATTATTATTGCTTTTTCAAGTTCTCTTTAATAGCTGCTATTGGTTTGAAATTGAGCACGAGCTTTGGAGGCACGAGCATGCGTTGCTGTGTGCCTGGCGTGACAACGATGCGCTCCAACCGTTTCTTTACCTCAAATGATCCGAAACCGTTTATCTGTATCGTGTCGCCGTCTTCAAGATGGAGCTTCATCTCGTTGATTACCGTTCTTACCATTTGTTGGGTGTCGGTTTGCGTGAAGCCTGTCTTGTTGGCAAGTTGTGCTATAAACTCCTTATTGTTCATATTGCCTTGCCATAAAGATCATACTCGTCGCTGTTGGTTATCAGCACGTTGTAGTAACATCCCGTGCGTAACCTGCGGTCGGCTGCCGGAATAAGCACCTCTGGGTCTACTTCTGGCGAGCAAGCCTCGGTTCGTCCTACATAGTAGTCGCCTTCTTTCCTGTCTATGACCACAGTGAGAGTTTTTCCAACCTTCGCGGCTTCTATTTCAGAGCTTATCTCTTCCTGCACAGCCATGAGCTTGTCGAGTCGGGCTTGCTTCACGTCTGCTGGTACATCATCCTTATAATGAATAGCGGAGTAAGTGCCTTCTTCCTCAGAATAAGCAAAGGCACCCATACGCTCAAACTTTTCTTGCTTGACAAAATCGAGAAGCTCGTTGAAGTCTTCTTCCGTCTCACCAGGGAAACCGACCATCAATGTCGTTCTTATGGTTATGCCAGGCACACGTTGCCTGATGGCATGGATTAGGTCAATGGTCTCTTGCTTTGTGACGTGCCTGTGCATTAAAGACAGCATATGGTCGGAAATGTGTTGCAATGCTATGTCGAGATAGTTGCAAACATTGTCGTGCTCACGCATCACGTCGAGAAGTTCCATCGGGAATTGGTTGGGGTATGCATAATGCAGCCTAATCCACCTCACACCCTCTATATTTGCCATCTTGTCGATGAGCTCGGCAATCTTCGTCTTGCCATAAAGGTCCCTGCCATAATAGGTGAGTTCCTGCTCGATGACTTGAAATTCGGTGACACCTTCACCGACAAGCTCTTCCACTTCTTTCAGAATGTCTTCCATGGGGCGGCTCACGTGCTTTCCAGTGATTAGCGGTATGGCACAGTAAGCACAATGACGGTCGCATCCTTCCGCGATCTTTATGTATGCGTAGTGGGATGGGGTAGTGATGAGGCGGCGACTGTTGGATGACACCCTTCTCTCGGCAAAGGTCTTGTTGTCTTTCGACGGGTTTTGAGCTGGCCCAAGGTCATTGAGCAGCTGAGTGTAGTTGAACTTGCCATAGAACTTGTCGACCTCAGGAAGGCTTTCTTCCAGTTCCTTTTGATAACGCTGAGACAGGCATCCCATGACATACAACTTGTTGATTCGCCCTTTGCTCTTTGCGTTGGCAAACTCAAGAATGGTGTTGATGCTCTCTTCCTTTGCGCTCTCAATGAAGCCACAGGTGTTTATTACGGCTATCTCGCCTTGAGGGCGCTTAGGGTCATGGATGCAGTGGTAGCCTATGTTCTCAAAACGACGCATGAGCTGCTCAGAATCTACGAGATTCTTCGAACAGCCCATGGTGATAAAGTCTATCTGGTTTTTCTTCATATTAATGAATGCCGATCAGAATAACGAGTCGACAAATTCTTTCTTATTGAATAGTTGCAGGTCTTCCATCTTCTCACCTAAGCCAATGTACTTTACAGGCACTTTCAGTTGGTCGGATATTCCTATGACCACGCCTCCTTTTGCCGTGCCATCAAGCTTTGTAATTGCGAGAGATGTGATATTGGTGACAGCGGCGAATTGTTTTGCTTGTTCAAAGGCATTCTGACCTGTGCTGCCGTCGAGAACGAGCAGAACCTCATCTGGCGCGTCGGGAAGAACCTTCTTCATGACATCCTTGATTTTCTTCAACTCGTTCATCAACCCGACCTTATTGTGAAGTCGTCCTGCGGTGTCTATAAGGACTACATCCGCATCGTTGGCTTTTGCGCTTTGCAATGTGTCGAATGCCACGCTGGCTGGGTCAGAACCCATCTGCTGTTTTATAACAGGCACTCCGACACGGTCGCCCCATATTTGTATTTGCTCAACAGCGGCGGCTCGGAACGTGTCGGCAGCACCGAGATAAACTTTCTTTCCAGCCTTTTTGAACTGGTAAGCAAGTTTTCCAATCGTGGTAGTCTTGCCAACACCGTTGACGCCGACAACCAGTATGACGTATGGCTTGTGGTCTGTCGGTAAATCCCAATTGGCATTGTCATCGGAGTTGTTTTCCGTGAGCAACGATGCTATTTCCTCTTTAAGAATCTTGTTGAGTTCGGATGTGGACACATACTTGTCTCTTGCCACACGTTCCTCAATGCGGTTGATAATCTTGACAGTAGTGTCAACACCAACGTCTGAGGTTATAAGCACTTCTTCAAGATTGTCGAGTACGTCGCTGTCAACCTTAGACTTGCCAGCTATGGCACGAGTAATTTTAGAAAATACGCTCTGCTTGGTTTTCTCAAGGCCTTGGTCGAGCGTTTCCTTGTTTTTCTTGCTGAATAATCCGAAAATTCCCATGATGCGCCGTTTTGTTTTATAAGCTTTCGTCGTCGGGCCTTTGGAGCTTTCTTTTCACTTTTGGCATGTGCTTCTTGTTCCTGAGCCAAGCCTCCTTGCGCTCTTCATAGTCTCTGCGATGTCTTTCGAGAAAATTGTCGGCCATGACGATTGTACTTGTTACTTAAACCTGCTGTATATGACATTCAACTTAAGTGGGCTGTTGTCATCGTCGGTACCTTTCACGAGCTTTGTGCTTGTCAATGACATGTCGTGTGACACCTTGGTGACAGTGCTGCTCGACGAGGAGCTTGAACTTCCATAATAATAGGAGTAATAGTAGCTATAACTATTGCTTGTGGAAGAGCTTGATGTCGTCAGTGTCACAGGGATGAGCACGACCTTGTTCCAATTGGCTGAACGCTTATCCTTGTCAATGGCAGCCATCGACGTAATCATGTTGGAGATATTGTCGAAAGTGTAGCCGTTGGTTGAAGACTTTCCAGAGTATGCCGCAAGAAATGACGTACGGTTGTTGTACATCTCCATGTTCTCGAAGAAGCTGTTGAGAGAGTCTTTGGGAATCATCAACAAGTTCTGAGGTATGCTGAACGTGTATTCCGTGCTTGGTGCGTCGCTGTTGATTCTTGGGATGGTAAGCGAAGCTCCAGCGATGTTGTCGTTTTCATGTCCAGAGATAATGTCTTCAACAGGAAGCGTCAGTTCGGTGAAAATGCCAGATGGCGTTTTCAAGTAGGTGCATGAGTTGTCGTTTGCAAGTCTTTTGAGTGTGCTCTTGTCGTTGGTGACGGTTGACGTTTGCAGCACTTCCTCTGTGCCCCAAAATATGGTTATACCGTTCATCACGCTGTCATTATCCTCGAACTTATATGAAATGTTCAACTGTGACGCATCGATATAAGCCATGTTGCCCAATCCTGCCTTGTGTTTGAAGTAGAAGCCAGGAACGACGTTCTTGCGGAAAGTGTTGGCATTCTTGAAATACTCTGGATGCTCATAATATGTCTCCAGTATGTACGTGCCGTAGTTGTTGTATTCCTTCCCGTTTGCGTCGGTGTATTTGCCGTTGAGCTTTATGGTTATGTATGGTTCGTAGGACGAGCTGTCACGAGTTGCCTCTGGCACCATGTAGTCTGTAAGCGTGTACACCTTGTTTTGCGCGATGCCTCCTTTCCTGACGTAGCCTTCTTCCAGTGGATCGAAATTGCTATAATAATTCTTATCTTCGGTCATCGGCTTGCCCATCTCGTATGCCGTGAGTTTCATGGTGCGAGTGCTGTCACCATAGTGCTTGGCGTAGAACAAGCGTATCTCACATGAGTCAGCCTTTACCAATCCCTTTATGGTATCACCCTTGGCGTTTATGCCGACCATCTTGTTTTTGCTTGGGAATTTATAACCCTCAAGGTTGAAGAACTGAGCCATGAAGTTGCCGGTGATATAATCGCCCGTTTCCGTGTCGCGAACCTTGCCAAGGTATCCAATGTTGTTTCTCGACAGCACTGAATCGGCAAGTACAGACTGGCTGGCAATGCCAAACGATTTTGTTTCCACGTTTACGGCATCGGTATCTTTTGTAAGTGAAGAGCCTATCTCGTCGGTGTTGTCTGAGCACGCGGCAAAGACGAGACCAGAGATAAGAAAAAATATGGTCTTTATTTTCATGCTTTATCCTAATAGCTTGTTGTAGAAGTCCTTGTAGGCATCGATGTAGTCTTCACCAGGATATTCCATCAGTGGCTTGCCAGACTCCTTGGCGTATGAGAGTACGTTGTCGTTGACTTTCTCGGCAGCCTCAATCACGCCATCACTGTAATCGATGGCAAGTTTGGCAAGGTCGATATAGTCGAAATGCTCAGAGTATTTCTCCAACAGGTCTGCCTTGGCTGTGCCGAATTCCACGCATTCCTTAAACTTGGTGCCGAAGTTGGCCTTGAACTGTTTTGAGAACAAAGAAGTCACGACCTTGGTGTTGGCAAACGCAGGGTCATCATGGTATGCAGTCTTGATGTATAGTGGAATGACCCCTGCCATCCATCCTTGACAGTGTATGAGGTCAGGGTCCCAGCGCAACTTCTTTACCGTCTCAAGCACGCCACGAGCGAAGAATATGGCCCTCTCGCCATTGTCATCATACTCGTCGCCATTCTCGTCTTCTGTCATGGAACGACGCTTGATGAAATAGTCCTCGTTGTCGATGAAATAAACTTGAAGTCTTGTCACTGGTATGCTTGCCACCTTGATTATCAAAGGATGGTCGGTGTCATCGATGACGATGTTGAGACCTGAAAGGCGGATTACTTCGTGAAGCTGTCCGCGACGCTCGTTAATATTGCCCCATTTAGGCATGAATGTTCGCACGTCAAATCCTCCTGCCTGCATTTTCTGGGGCAAGTCACGTCCGAGTAAAGCCATTTCCGACTTGGGGACATAGGGCACAATCTCTTGATTGATGAATAAAATTCTCTTTTTGGCCATTATGATTTTATTCTAAAATTCTTTTGGTTGCAAAGGTAGCCATAAATAATGACAAAACGCCTGTTTTTGCATGATTTCACACAAAACAGGCGTTTAGTATATTAAAAAATGTGGCTTATGGCCTCTTTATTCTATCACGACGAGAGCATCGTCTTCCATGACGCTCTGTCCGGCCTTCACACATATAGCCGCAACTTTGCCGTCTTTTTCAGCCTCGATGTTGTTGGCCATCTTCATGGCTTCCAGCACGAGCAGAGTGTCGCCAGCCTTCACCTCGTCACCGACCTTTACGTTGATTGATGTGATGGTGCCTGGTAATGGAGCTTTGATGGCGTTAGCTGTGTTCACGTTTGCGGTGGCAGGAGCATCATCGCTTTCCTCAGCTACGGGTTTGCCAAGCGTTACCTTTGGCTTCTCGGTTTCCTCGGCAGGCTTTTCCATGCCCACTTCAAACTCTTCCCCGTTCACTTTAACGTTGGCTACATTGGTCTCTTCGTTAATGTCTACGATTTCGACTTCGTACTCCTTGCCGGCGATTGTATATTTAAACTGCTTCATCTTTATTATGGTTTTGCGGTGAATGAAATCTGCTTGGCATCCCACAATGTTTGCTTTGGCTTGATGGTGATGATGCCTGGCTCCCTGTCGTGTACGTTGTTGCCTTCGTACTCAAAGATTGCCATTGCTATTGCCGCATATATGTTCTTATCCATTTTTTCTTCGCTCATTTCTTAATTACATTGGCATGCACCCATGCTTCTTGGCAGGCAGCGACTGACGCTTGTGAGCCAACTGCGCCAAGCCACGGCAAATGCGGAAGCGTGTGTTGCGAGGCTCTATGACATCGTCGATGTAGCCAAATTGTGCTGCTTGGTAAGGATTGGCGAAAGTCTTTGTGTATTCGTCTTCCTTGTCGGCGAGGAATGCTTTCACGTCACCGCCCTCTTCCTTGATTTTCTTTGCCTCTTTGCCACAAAGCACAGCCACAGCGCCACTTGCGCCCATCACGGCGATTTCAGCGGTTGGCCAAGCGAAGTTAAGGTCGGAGCGGAGCTGCTTGCAACCCATGACGATGTGGCTGCCGCCGTAGCTTTTTCTCAAGGTAATGGTAATCTTTGGCACCGTGGCCTCACCATAGGCGTAGAGCAACTGGGCTCCATGCAGGATTACGGCGTTGTATTCCTGGCCTGTGCCTGGGAGGAATCCTGGAACGTCGACAAGAGAGACGATAGGAATATTGAATGCATCGCAGAAACGCACGAAGCGAGCACCTTTGCGTGAAGCGTTTACGTCGAGCACGCCAGCGTAAGCGGAAGGCTGGTTTGCCACGATGCCCACGCTTTGGCCGTTGAAGCGAGCGAAGCCCGTGATGATGTTCTTCGCGAACTTAGGTTGCACTTCGAAGAACTCACCGTTGTCGGTTACGGCTGTGATGACCTTATACATATCGTATGCCTTGTTGGGGTCGTCGGGCAAAATCTCATTGAGCAAGTCTTCCTTGCGGTCCACGGGGTCTGTGCATTCTACGCGTGGAGCCTCCTCGGTGTTGTTGGATGGGATGTAGCTCAAGAGCTTCT
>DAIOUH010000092.1:0-10235 GCA_036751585.1 Prevotella sp.
ATGGAGCAAGAGCAGGAGAAAGGCGGCGACGTGGAGCTGGAACAGTTCTGGATTCAAAAGTCTTTTGGCCGTTTCCTTAATGTGCGAGCTGGTCATATCGTGGTGCCATTCGGCTTGACCAACGCCTATCATGAGCCATTGAATTTCTTTACCGTTTATCGTCCTGAGGGCGAAAATACCATTCTTCCTTGCACGTGGCATCAAACGGGCGTGTCTCTCTGGGGTCATTTGGGTGACTTCCGCTATACGGCACAAATGGTGGCAGGCTTGGACGCTTTCCAGTTCAGCCGCGACAAATGGATTAACCCTGGCACGACAAAGCCTTTTGAGTATGAGGTGGCAAACAAATATGGCTTTGCCGCACGTGTGGACAACTACACCGTTCCTGGACTTCGCTTGGGCATCAGTGGCTACTATGGCCAGTCAATGCACAACGCCACTCCAAACGACATGGACAAGCCTGGCAAGGTGGCACACAAATACAAGGGCAACATTTATTTAGGCTCATTCGATTTCAGCTTCAACCGCTACAATTGGATTGCGCGTGGCAATATTGATTATGGTTACGTGAGCGATGCCTCGAATATCAGCAAGTTGGTCAAGCCGGGCGTGCAATATGTCAAGCCTTATCAGACGAACCAAAACTTCGGTTCTCACGCAATAGCCACAATGGTAGAAGTCGGCTATGACGTATTCTCACAGATAGCGAAACTTCGCGCCATGAAGCAGAAGCTGTATGTGTTTGGCCATTATGAGTATTACGACTCATATATCCATTGCGCTACCGGCACATGGACAAAGAAGCAAATCCTCGCTGGCGGTATCAACTATTATCCCATCAAGGACATTTGCGTGAAAGCGGAGTACAACTATCGCAAGTTCGATAGCAAGTACAACAACGAGCCCGCGCTCAACATTGGCGTGGCATATCAGGGATTCTTCCTTTAATATATACGAAATATTTATAAACCAAAAGATAGCTAATAAGCAATGAAAAAGATTCAGAAGTTGGCTATGGCCTTTCTCATGGGCACCATGGCTTTAGGTTTCACCGCATGTAGCAGCAGTGATGATCCTGTGGTAGAGTACTCCGATCTCGATCAGTTTGGTCAGGCTGACGTGACTGTCAAAAACAGCGATCTTGAAATGCAGAAGATTGCCAAGGTATACACTCAGGACGTGGTTTATCCTACTTATCAGGCACTTGCCAAGAATGCGCGCGAGCTCTATGCTGCCACGACAACTCTTTACCAAGCTGCTGAGGCAGGCACGATGACCCAAGGCCAGATAGACGCTTGCTGCGAGGCTTTCAAGAACGCACGCCGCGAGTGGGAGCGTAGTGAGGCTTGGCTCTATGGCTCTGCCGAGGACGGAAGCAACAACATCGACCCGCATATCGACTCATGGCCACTCGACCACGATGAGCTTGTGAGTGCTCTCAACAACGCCACTCTTATAGCAGGCTTGAAGGGCAGCAATCCAGAGCAGTTTGTGAGCGATAACAACGAGAAGTTCCAATCAGTGCTTGGTTTCCATGGCATGGAGTTTGTGCTTTTCCGTGATGGCAAGAACCGCACGGTGGAGGCACTCAAGACCAAGGACGACTATGAGGACATGACTTCGGTGAACGGCTTAGACGAGCTGGCTTTCTTGAACGCTGTCGCTGGTGACGTTAAGAACATGACCGCCCTTCTCGAATACACTTGGATGGGTTCTGCCGCAAGCACGGAGACCAAGCAGGTGCTTACCGAAAACAATTACGTGTTCAACCACCTGAGCCATCACATGGGCATGGCAAAGGACAAGTACTGCTGGGGTCAGTGGCTTCTTATGCCATCCTCTACCACTGGATACACTTCATGGCCTGGTACGATAAACCAGATTCTCGTGGGTGGCTGCTCAAACATCTGCAATGAGGTGCAGGAGCAGAAACTTGGTCAGGCTTGGCGTGTTGCCAATGGACAAGGCGGTACGACAGAAGATGGTGACAAGGAGTCTATCGACTACATTGAGTCACCATACAGCCATCGTTCGTTTGTAGACTACAAGGACAACCTTTACTCCATCAAGAACTCGCTCTATGGCACTCGCGACGTTGATGCCACGACTCCTGCTGAGCACTCAATCATGAAGTTCCTCCAGAACAACAATGCCGAGCTCGCCACAAAGATGAACAACACGCTCAACGCAGCGCTTAAGTCTCTTGATGACGCTACAGCAGCTCAGGGCTATTTCAAGAAGAACCCAGGTTCAGCCGCTGTGAAGAACGCTATCGACAAGATCAAGGATTGCGACGATTGCCTTAACGAGGTTGGCACATGGTTCCAGAACCAGCAGGCTAAGTAACCGCTTGCGAAGAAAAACAGAATAGACATATAACGAACGTAGCCCCATCTCATTCGTAATGAAAGGACGGGGCTGCGTTATATCCATGTAAAAACACACATTATTATAATTATACTATAAATATTATGAAGAAGTATCATTATTATTTGATGTCATTAGCCATGGCAGCCACATTGCCGTTGACATCTTGCTCGGACGATAATCCGACTCCTGGTGGCAATGGTGAAGAACCATTGGAGAGTGACGGTCAGTACATTAATAAGGCCGTGGGTAATTTCTCTGCTGATGAGTGGTTGCCTGGAGGCGAAAAGGGAACGACACTGAATGTAAACTCCTCGTGCTATGAGGATGAGTCACCAGCCGTAGAGGAACAAGGCTTCATGGGCGACTTCAAGAATGGTGAATACTTCTTTGACCATCAGTACACTATCAACACCGCTCCTGTAGCTGGTCTTGGCCCGGCATACGTGCGTCGTTCATGCTTGGACTGTCACCCTGGCTACGGTCATGGCCAGCGCAAGGATAAGTATCAGACAATCTATGGCAATGGCAATGGCTATCTGCTCGTGGTGTACCATCCAACGGATGGAGCCAACAGCAATGACGGTGGCTATGTCAGCGAGGTAACAGGTATGCCACAGACACAGGCCACGGCTCCATTCAAGGCTCCTATCGATGAGGACGCTGTGGATATAAAATGGGAGCACGTCACTGCCATGGAAAGTGGCTTGCCACTTCAATTCCCTGATGGAGAGAAATATGATTTGATTTATCCGGTAGTGAACATACCACGAAGTGCTTTCCATACCAATCCTAATCCATACGACACTGGCAATAAGGCAGTAGCGTTCCGTTTGGAGAGCACTATCGGCATCATTGGCACTGGTCTTCTCGATGCCATAACGGAAGATGACATTAAGGCTCAGTATGAGGCTACTGCCAATTACTTCAAGAAGCAAGGCAAGAATGTGTCTGAATATGTCAACCCAAATTTCTGGGATTCCTCAGCCAACGACTTTGCCTCAGGTGCTTGGTATACAGCTACGGCTGGTGGCGCTGGCCAGTATGTTGACGGCACTCCTGGAAAGAAAATGGTCAAGCGCTTCACTTATGCCTTGACACGTGCCACTTTGCAGGATGGTCCTGGCGCCAATGCCATTTGGAACATCACGAACGTGACTCGTCCTGACCGTTCAAAGTTGTACACTACTGATGCTTGGGCCAATGCTATGTCTGAGGACCAAGAGGTCATAAAGAAGATAAAGGACGGTCACATCGCCCCTTACTATGCCGACACCGACGATGAAATCAAGGCAAGGGTCAAAGGCTTGCTTTCACCAAATACAAACCAGTTTGACAACCAGTGGACAGGCACGAGCCTCACTCCGGAGATGTCTGCCGATAAGTTCTACCAGTTCATGGTTTGGCATCGTGGCCTTGCCATTCCTCGTGCCCGCAACTTGAACGACAAGAGGGTGCAAAGAGGTAAGGAACTGTTCAACGAGATGGGCTGCACAAGTTGCCATCGCGCAAAGTGGGTTACAGGACCAGACAACTATTGGATGCCTAAGATGCTCGAAGGCAAGAAGTTGCCTCAGTACGCCAATCAGACCATTTACCCTTACACCGACATGATGCAGCATAAGCTCTACATGAAGAACGACATTCATGGTTCATGGTGTCGCACTACTCCTCTTTGGGGTCGTGGCCTGAGCTTTATCAACACTGGCGCCGAAGATCGCTTGCACGACTGCCGTGCACGCAATGAGATTGAGGCAATCATGTGGCATGCTTATTCCAAGAACTCACACGCTTACGAAGCCGCTCTCAAGTTCTACAACTTGAAGAAGGAAGATCGTGACGCGGTGGTGCTGTTCCTCCGTTCCATCTAATCATGGTTAAGAGAATAATATACTTTCTATACATACTTGTGCTCGTTTGCATGGCTGTCGCCACAATAGTGGAGAAAAGCCAGGGCACAAGTTATGTACATGCCCACTATTATGGGGCATGGTGGTTTACCCTTATTTGGGCGGCACTTGCCGCCTTAGGGGTATTCTATATTATAAAGATGAAGGTTAGGCGTGCATCCACGCTTACCCTTCATCTTTCTTTTGTCATTATCCTCATAGGCGCGTTTCTCACTCATGTCTCGGCAAAGAGGGGCATGATGCACTTGCGTGCCGGACAACCATCCAACACATATATGGCCGCAGACGAAAAGCAGGGCATGAAAGAGGAAAAATTGCCGTTCTCGCTATGCCTGCAAAAGTTTGAGGCTACGATGCATGACGGTACGGATGCCGTTGCCGACTATTCGTCCAAGTTCACCGTGATTGACGGGAAAGACAAGATTGAAGGCGAGGTGTCGATGAACCACATCTATTCTCATCGTTCCTACCGTTTTTACCAATCTTCCTATGATGAAGACGGCAAGGGCAGCATACTTGCCATCAACGCCGACCCTTACGGCATACCAGTGACCTACACAGGCTATGCCTTGCTCTTCTTCTCCTTGATTTGGATGCTTTTAGACCCCAAAGGTTGTTATCGTAAGCTCTTGCGAAGCCCGCTTCTCAAGAAAGGCGCGTTGATGATAACCCTCATGCTGTGTCTTGCCAATGTGCAGCCTTCGTATGCTGATTCTTCATCGGAGACTCTTCGGAATGCCGTGCTACCGAAAGAGACGGCTAAGAAGTTTGGCGAGCTGTACATTCTTTACAACGACCGCATCTGCCCGGTACAGACTTTTGCCCTCGACTTCTGCAAGAAGATTTACGGTGCGCGTGGATACCATGGCTTGACAGCCGAACAAGTCCTTTCAGGCTGGTTGTTTTATGGGGACGTTTGGGCCAACGAGCCATTCATCAAGATTAAAGGCGGAGAGCTGAAGTCATCGATGAACCTTCCCGATTACGCCCCACTCAACCTTTTCTTCAACAATGAGATGGGAGGTTACACGATAGGGCAATATGTACAGGAATACTACGATGGGCAACAAGACAAATTCCATAAGCAGGTGGCTGACATAGATGGCAAAATACAGATTGTCATGGAGCTTCGCCAAGGCTTGTCGCTCAAGGTGTTGCCTTACACTTTCACCCGGAACGTGAGAGCCACCAAAGACCATCCCTACATCAAGGCAGGCACCACCACGTGGTATTCGCCAGTGGACAAGTTGCCGCGAGCGGTGGAGCGCCAGCACGCGATATACATAAAAAATGTGTTCCCATTGCTTTATAGAGACGTGAGGGCTGGGAAGATGAATCTCGCAAATGAGTTCTTCGACAAGATGAGGAAATATCAAGAGATAAGCGGTGGAAGTTCATTGCCGTCAGCCGCACAGTATAAGGCGGAGCGCATCAACAATGCCTTCCCTTTCGCGACCATTCTCTTCATGGTTAACCTGACCTTAGGTTTTATCGCCCTCTTCTATGCTATTTATCGCATGACAAGGAAAAAGGCGGTAAAGGCTCTCGACTATGCGTTGCCAATATTATTGGTTGTCTCGTTTCTTGCCCTTACCTTTGGCTTGGCGTTGAGGTGGGTCATCAGTGGCAACGTGCCAATGTCGAATGGATACGAGAGCATGTTGACCGTGGCATGGTTTGTCATGCTCATAAGCATTTTCATGCAATTCAAGGTTCGCATGGTCATGGTGTTTGGCTTCCTCCTCTCAGGCTTCTTCCTCTTGGTGAGCCATATCAACCAGATGGATCCAGCCATTGGTCAAATGATGCCAGTGTTGAACAGTCCGTTGCTCAGTCTTCATGTGAGTATAATCATGATGAGTTACGCGCTCTTGTCCTTGACTTTCATCTGCGGCATCATGGGCATCACTCTCCGTTCTCATGGCGAGGAATTGCAAGCGCTGAGTCGCGTGTTTCTCTATCCTGCGCTCACCGCCATGGGCATAGGCATATTTATCGGTGCCATTTGGGCAAACGTGAGCTGGGGAACATATTGGAGCTGGGACAGCAAGGAGACGTGGGCACTCATCACTTTCATGATTTATGCCGTGGTGGTGCATACCCAGACCCTTCCTGTCTTCCGCAAACCGTTGGCTTATCACGTATACATCACGTTAGCCTTCCTTAGCATAATAATGACATATTTCGGTGTCAACTATTTCTTGAGCGGTATGCACAGTTATGCGTAAGTCTGATGATGTCACCATTTAGAGATTAAAAAAAAGAATCGGGCTCAATTGTTGCCCGATTCTTTTTTAGTAAGCTGTTTTGTTCTGACTTTTCTATTATTATTGTAACTTTGCAGAAGCAAAATTAATCATCAAAGAAACACACATTTAATTTATCTCAATGAAAAAAATTGCATCTTTCATGTTGCTCGTTGTGGCAATGTTTACGACAACAATCCTCATGTCTTGTGGAGACGACAACGATAATCCAAAAACTCCTTCCGTGGCTGGTGTCTACAATGGTAAGGATGTTCTTAAAATCTCGCTTGGTAAAGATTATTCCGCGACAGCCGATGGTGCCAAATACGACATTTCGGAAAACAAGGATGGCTCTTTGAACATCGTCTTTCCTGAGGAGGATTTCGATTTCACTGGTCAAGGCGCACCCTTTGGCAAGATCGTACAGGGCACATACGTGGTCAAGAACATTCCTTACGACAAGGCCAAGAACGCCTATTATGTGGATTACAGTGGCAAGGTAAGAGTTGACGTCACGCTTAACGGCACAAAAAACAATTATGAAATAACGTCTGGAATCCTCACTGTGACATTTAATGGAAATAACGTCAATGTGGTCAATGAGCATAAGTTTAAAGGAATGCCACCTGCATTGACTATGACAGGGACTTTTGAAGGAGTGAAATAATAGCAGTTTAAGCTATGCCATAGTCTTTTCGTGGCAAGTTGTGGCAAAGTAAATTCAACAATGGCTTTCCCAGGAGCAAGAAACATATTTTTGGCAGTGGCACTGTCCGTCTGCCTTGACACTTCCGCCCAATATTCATGGCAGCATGAGGTTGGGGCAGGGAAGGCTCGGCCTTTTTCCAATATCCAGTATGACGCGGAGCTCCAAGGCTCGTTTTCGTCTGGAACAACACCGCTGTGGCTCAATGCCAACAAGCATGGGTTAAGTTCATTGGAGTCGAACAATGGCTATCTCCGTGGTGCCTTGTATCGTCCGCTTGCCACAGACTCTGCCCGACGCTGGGGCTTGGGCTATTGCGTCGACGCTGCCGTGGCAAGCCATTATTCCAGTAAGTTTTTCGTCCAGCAGGCATACGTCGAAGGGCGTTGGCTTCATGGAGTGCTCACCATAGGCTCGAAGGAGTGGCCCATGGAGCTGAAAAACCAGCGGCTCTCAAGCGGCTCTCAAGCCCTTGGCATCAACGCTCGACCTGTGCCGCAAGTGAGAATCGCCGTGCCAGAATACTGGACCGTGCCTGCTCTCGGCAGATGGTTCGCCGTTAAGGTCCACATGGCTTATGGCATGTTCACCGACCAACGTTGGCAACGCCAGTTCACCAATGGCGGGTTGTCGCCTTACAATGAGAACGTGCTTTATCATTCCAAGGCTGGATATTTGAGGATAGGCAAGCCGGGCGAGAAGCCGCTTAGCGTGGAGCTTGGCTTGGAGATGCAAGCACAGTTCGCGGGGTCGAAGGTGTCGCTCAAAGACGGGAAACTCACTAAGATGAAACTTGGTGGCAAGGGGATAAAAGATTTTTGGCGTGTATTCATACCGTCCGGCTCCGACATCACCGATGGCGCAGGTTATGGCAACATTGAGGGAAACCAAAGCGGCGCGTGGTTGGCGCGTGTCAATTATGACGCTCCGGCATGGACCGCTTCGGTGTATGCCGACCATTATTTTGAGGATCACTCGCAACAATTTCACCTCGATTTCGATGGCTATGGCGATGGTGACGACTATCAAAAGAAGGAGAGCCACAGATACCTTTTGTATCCTTTGAAAGACATAATGCTTGGCGGTGAACTTAGGCTTAAGCGTTGCCAATGGCTGAAAGGCGTGGTGGTGGAGTATCTTCACACCACATACCAGAGCGGCCCTGTGTATCACGACCGCACGTCGACCATTCCCGACCATATAGGCGGTCGCGACAACTATTACAACCATGGCAACTACATGTGCGTGCAACATTGGGGACAGGTGATGGGCAATCCACTCTATCGCTCTCCGGCTTACAACGACGACCGTTTGTTGCGCGTGGAAGACAATCGCTTCGTGGCATGGCACATGGGTCTTGAGGGGACTCCCATCCCACGTCTCGATTATCGAGTGCTCGTGAGTTGGCAACGCGGATATGGCACATACGACGAGCCTTATACAAATCCGCGCCACAACACCAGCCTGCTGGCAGAGGCAAGTTATCGTTTCAAAGGCGGTTGGATGGTCAAAGGCTCCTTTGGACTTGACACTGGCTCTCTGCTTGGCAACAACCATGGCTTGCAGTTTACAATATCCAAACGTGGCATTTTGCGCTGAGGCTTTCGATTTAGGCTGCGACGCATATAAACAAAACTCCCCATCCCTTGGTCTCACGACACGAGATGGGGCACCTTTTAACCTTTTAAAAACTAACCTAAACCTATTGAAATGAATTAACGTGACAAAAATAACCAATTATCTTGAAACTTTTGTCAAACATTCAGAAAATTTGCTCTACAAAGTGAAAAAATAAATTCTTTTCACATTTTTCATCATTTTGCAAGGCCGTAATTCCAACTTGGCATAATAATTGTAACTCTTTTGACAGAAAAAATATAACGTAACCGAACAAAATGAAGAAAGGCAATATCGGGGTTACTACCGAGAACATCTTCCCCGTAATCAAAAAGTTCCTCTATTCAGATCATGAGATTTTCCTTCGCGAGATGGTTTCAAATGCCGTGGATGCCACGCAGAAGTTGAAAACGCTGCAGCAGAAGGGTGACTTCAAGGGCGAGGCAGGCGACTTGACCGTGCACGTGAAGCTCGACAAAGATGCCAAGACACTGACCATCAGCGACCGCGGCATTGGCATGACAGCCGAGGAGATAGACAAGTATATCAACCAGATAGCCTTTTCAGGCGTCACAGATTTCCTCGCCAAATACAAGGATGAGGCCAACGCTATCATAGGCCATTTCGGATTGGGCTTCTATTCTGCCTTCATGGTGTCCGACAAGGTTGAGATTATCACAAAGAGCTATCGTGAAGGCGCACAGGCTCAGCATTGGACTTGCGACGGGTCACCGGAGTTCACACTGGAGGATACCGAGAAAGCCGACCGTGGCACCGATATCATCCTGCATATCTCAGATGATTGCAAGGAATACTTGGAGAAAAACAAGATTCAGGCTCTGCTGACCAAGTATTGTCGCTTCATGCCAGTGCCAATCGCCTTCGGCAAGAAGACAGAATGGAAAGACGGCAAGGAGGTTGAGACTGATGCCGACAACGTGATAAACAACGTGGAGCCGCTATGGACAAAGACCCCTTCCACGCTGAAAGACGAAGACTACAAGAAGTTCTACCGTGAGCTTTACCCAATGCAGGATGAGCCGTTGTTTTGGATTCACCTCAACGTCGACTTCCCGTTCCATCTCACCGGTATACTTTACTTCCCACGCGTGCACAGCAACATTGACCTGCAACGCAACAAGATACAGCTCTATTGCAACCAGGTGTTCGTGACTGATCAGGTTGAGGGTATCGTGCCCGACTTCTTGACCTTGCTGCATGGCGTCATCGATTCACCAGACATTCCTTTGAACGTCAGTCGCTCATATCTTCAGAGCGATGCCAACGTGAAGAAGATTTCCACTTATATCACGAAGAAGGTAGCTGACCGTCTTCAGCAGACATTCAAGGAAGACCGCAAGGATTATGAGAAGAAGTGGGACGACTTGA
>DAIOUH010000093.1:0-10032 GCA_036751585.1 Prevotella sp.
CGCGATTCAAGCGTAAAGCCGACGCGATTCAAACGTAAAGGCGACGCGATTCAAGCGTAAAGGCGACGCGATTCAAGCGTAAAGGCAAATGCCTTGTTTTTGGGGGTCAGATGTAGTATTCCGCGGCATCGACAAGCCCGGCACGGAGGGCGAACTTTATTGCTTCGTGCACGTTGTTGACACCGAGTTTCCGGAATATGTTTTTCCTGTGGGTGTTGACGGTATGGAAACTCGAAAAGCGCTTTTGCGCTATCTCTTTTGTTGTCATGCCCAAGGCTATGTCTTTCAATATTTCCAACTCTGTCTTCGTGAGGTTGGGCAGTGATTGTTTTTGTGGGGTCTCTTCTTTGGAAGGCGCAGCAAGCAGCAGTTCAGTGATTTGCTGGCAAATATATCTTTTTCCTTTCGACGCGAAATCGATAGCCTCTCTTATCTCAGCCAACGAACAATCCTTGAGCACTATTCCGCACTTTGGACACACGAGTACTATCTCGCGTAAGAAATCTTGACTCAAGTCCTCGCTGAAAAGAATCCATTGCGCGTCAGGGAAGCGTTGGCTAATGATGTTCAGCTCCGCCGCGTCGTTGATGTCAAACAGGGTGTAGTCGAGAATTATCACCGCATGGCTGTCGTCCTTCAGTGCCTCTACGAGGCTCGTCTTGTCGGATGTCAGCTTGCTTTCGCTGTCAGCGCGTTGTGATACAAGGTATAGCAACCCCGCGCGCGTGATGTCTTGATTATCCGCAATATAGATTTTCATGCCTTTGACTTGATTGAGGAGTTTCCCTGTTAATGATTAAGGAGAGCATGATAAAACGTGCACGCTTTATCATGCTCTCCATCTATTTTAGAATGAGGCTTGGAAGTCAAACCTTATTCCCCACTTGCTTATGCCTGGATAGTTGTATGTCAGACGACGGACGTAACCAATGCTGATAAGCTTCAATATGTTGTGTATGCCTGCCTCCACTTCCCAATATGGCTTGTTGGTCATGATGTGGGAGTCGACAGGGAAGCGATATATGAGGTTGTCGTTGGGGTTCTTCGTGGGATTGTTCTTGTCTGTGAGCCTTCCCCAGAATCCTTTCACGTCGACGAACTCTCTCCATTTCAGTTTTCTGATCAATGGTATGCGGTTGAGCAACTTTCCGTTGATGTCCCACTTCCAGCTCCAGAACACCTGACGGTCGTTCAGGAACTCCCAGTCGTGTACCAAAGACACCGTGTTCTCAGTCTCTACGTAACTAAGGTTTACAGGTGGCTGAATGAGAAGCGGGAACGGCACCTTGTTCCATTGCGCTTGTCCCTTGACGTGGAAGTCCATGTATCCCCATGACCCGAGCCACTGACGCTGATAGATGCTCAACGAGGTGATGTTGCTATGGAAGTCGCCGCCAAGGAATCCCTTGAACCCGGTGGTGTGGGTAAGGCTTATGTCTGGCGAGTCGAGGTTGACCGGCAGGCGTGTTCGCTTCGTGTTGACGTAGGTCACGCCCGGGTTCCATGTGATGCCTACGGTGGCATCTGTCAAGCGAATCTTGCGTATTTCCTCGCCAGTGTTCACCTTGAAGAAGTGGAGCTGTCCTTGTGTCTCATTGCTTTGGGTCTGTATGCGCGCGTTGTATCGCCATCCAGCCTCGGTCTCATAGTTGAAAGTGAGACGCTGGCGGTTGTAGAGGAACATCTCTTTCTGTGATGATGAGCGGAGGGTCATGAAGATGTTGTCCTTATTATGAATAAGGTTGAGGTCGGAAGGAGACATCACGTCGCGCGAAGTCTCGAACGTGACGTTGCGCTGAGGAAACTCAAATGGGCTGAGTTGCTTCTTGTTGAACGACCATGTGAACTCGTCGCCATAGTACCAGCGGTGGCTCTTGGTTCCGTAAGCGGCATATCCGTTCCAGAACAAGTGTGGGTTGAGAGCTGCCAACGTGCGGCCTGCCAAGCGCAAGCGCAATCCATCGACATAGTTGGAACTGATGAACGTGTTGATAGGACCGATGTCGAACTTGCTCTTCTTCTTCGGGTCAGAATTGGTTTCCACGTAGTTCTCCACGAGCACCTGTACGGCTTTTATTATGTATTTGAAGCCTTTCGAGTTTTCCAAGTTGGTGATAAACTGCGACATGGACGATTCGCTCTTCGTGAGTTTCACTTGCCTGTAGCTGTTCCAGAAGGCCTCGTTGCGGTTGTAGGCGTCGCTGTAGTGTTTCACCTTCGCCTTGCCTTGGAACAATTGCTTGGGCAACTCATTAAACGAATAGCTCGACAATCGCGTGGTGCGCGATACCAACATGTTTTGCAACAGCTTGTTGGCGTGAATCTCAGCCACCATGTCGTCTTGTGAGAGCACCCACTCGCCATTGTCGAGTTTTGTGTATTCCTGCTCAATGCGCATGTCATCAATCCAGTTCACGTCGCTCTTCTTTGGCATGTAGAGGTTCACCTTTCTCACGTGAAGGGTAGAGTCGGCAAGCACGTACAGTTCGCCGCGGAAGCCAAAGTCTTGCTGGTTGGCGGGAATGAACTGCAGGTGGTAGCATTTGTCCTTCTCCACATAAGTAGTGTCCTCAATATAGAAGTGATAGAAAGAGATGGCATCTTTGCCGATAGGAGAGACGAATGGATACTGCACGAGGCGAATGTAATCGTCGTAAATGTCAACATCGGTAAACACCTCTTTCAGCATGGTGTTGAGTATCTCGCCTGTGGAAAGCACCTCGCCAATGCCGTTTGACTGTTGACCCATTATGATGTCTTTCTCCTTCTTGGGGTCTTTGCGGTAAATGTGCTGGGTGACGGTCTCGTCCACCTGAATCGGGAGAATGCGCTTGCCATTGTATGGTGACGTCTCAATCTGGTCACGAAGGTAAGAGCGCTTTTGGAAGAACTTTCCTTCGAGCTGCTTGTCGGTGATGTCGTTCAAGGCCAACGTTATCTTTTGATACTTATCGTATTGGTAATAAGGCCTGTTGCTAAGGTCAGTCTTTTTCTTGGCTGCGATAACCCTCCGCATAAGCGCCACAGCCGGGTTGTCCTTGCGGCGGTAGCGTCCGCGCTTCTGTTTCACCACCACTTCCGCGAGCGAGCGCGAGTCGTCCTTCAGCACGATTTTGCCTAAGTCGTCTGAATTGACGTCAACTTTCACCGTGGCGCTCTTGAACCCCACGCTTGTGACGGTGATGGGCCATCCAGGATGCTTCTCTATGGAGAATTTGCCGTCAATGTCGCTCGAAACGGCTATGTGATGACCACGATACGTGATACTGGCATAGGGTATGGCATAGCCATCCTTGTCCACAACTTGACCGGTAATTTTCTGTGCCATTGCGCCTACGATGCAGATAAATGACATCACCAGAGCCATGACAAAACGTTTATTGCTCATAATAAATAAATGTCCTGTTTTTACAATCAGTTTCCTTAATATCTTCCACACACTAATTGGGAGAATAGCAACGGAATCAATATTTTTCGTGCAAAGTTATATATTAATCAGGAAAAACTTACTAAAACTCTTTGAGAGAATTGAGTTTTATATTAATTTTGCAATAAAAATGAATAATAAGGACTTAAAACGTCCGAAAACATAGTCACTTATCTCCTTGTTATGAACAATAAAGGCAACATCATAGATCAACGTCCACCCTTCTTGCCCATGCTTGTAGGCACGGGATTTGGCAGCGGTTTTTGGCCATGGGGACCAGGTACGGCTGGCAGTGTCTTTGCCACGGTTGTTTGGTTTTTTCTTGGCCTTTGGCTTCCGGCTCTTCAGTTGTCAGTAGTCACTTTGGTGCTTGCATTTGTGTTCACGATACTTGGCACGTGGGCAACAAAACGCTTGCAACCATATTGGGGAGAAGACCCCTCGCGTGTAGTGGTAGACGAAATGGTTGGGGTATGGATACCGCTCGTTGTCGTTGGCCCATGTGATTGGGTGTGGGCTTTGGTGGCGCTTGTCTTGTTTCGTTTTTTCGACATTGTGAAGCCTTTGGGCATCAAGAAACTTGATCGCAAGGAAGGTGCCTTTTGGGTGATGGGCGATGATATACTTGGCGGCATATATGCCTTGGTCGTACTTGTAGTGGCAATGCAGGTCGCAAAAATGTTAGCCGCCTGATGGGAAAGATACGTCGTGAGCTGTGGACTTTCACCAAGGCTGAGATAAGCTCGTTGGTGGCAAGCTGTGTTGATTTTGGCTTGGCCATCATCTTGACCTATACTGGCTTGCTGCCTTATGGTTACGCTAATGTCGTGGGTGTGGCATCTGGTGGCTTGACAAACTACTTCATAAACATCCGCTATGTTTTCAATAAGACTGGACGCGGTGGAGGCTCTTTGGCGTTAAGATATTTGTGCGTTTGGTCAGGCAGTATGTTGCTCAACGGAGGAGGCACGAATCTGTTGACATGGCTTGTTGGCGGCAAAAGCTATTTCGTAATAGTGAAATGCTTGGTGGCATTGTGTGTGGCTTTTTGTTTCAACTATCCTCTTCAGCGTGGATGGGTATTTAGGAAAAAAGAATAATAAAAATATATATTAATATGTGGTATAGAGATTTCCTTCAGCAGGTGATTTACAAGATCATAAACCCTTTGATAAAGGGTATGATCAAGATTGGTATCACGCCCAACGTCGTTACTACGATTGGATTTATCGGCAATATCATTGCTGCCGTGTTTTTTATCGTGGCCTCGCAGCAGCTTGACGCATGGTGCCAGTCGACCATTGTCGGTTGGGGTGGTTTCATTATTATCGCCTCAGGACTTTTCGACATGATGGATGGAAGGTTGGCTCGCATGGGCAACATGAGCTCATCCTTTGGTGCCATGTGGGACTCGACACTTGACCGATACAGCGAGTTGGTGTCACTTTTCGGCATCGTGCTTGTTTTCCTTGAGGACGATGGCTGGTTCTGGATGGGCGTCGTTACATTTGCCGCCATGGTGGGCAGCGTGATGGTGAGCTATGTCAGGGCTCGCGCGGAAGGGCTTGGCATCGAGTGTAAGGTCGGATTCATGCAGCGACCAGAGCGCGTCGTGGTGACGGCATTCACGGCTATCCTTACAGGAGTCTCCGGTTCGCTTTGGTGGCTCGCAGGTGGCATGATACTTATCGCCGTGCTTGCCAACATTACCGCTTTTTGGCGTGTGGCATATTGTTATGGTAAGTTGAACGCGAGAGACAAGGCAATAAAGTCGTCTGACAAAGATTAAGCCAAACAAAACAGTTTCAAATTTTATCAAGACAACAGAATGGATTGCTTGTTGATAGCTGTCTTGTTTGGATTGCTCGTTGCCATAAAGCCGTCGAGGAAGTTCGCGCTTTACATGGCACCATGGTTCTTGTTCGGGTTTATATATAGCAGTTTCAACTTTTACCCGAACTATGAGTTCCATGCCATTGATGTCCGTGGACTTTATGAGGCTGAGAAGAGCTTGTTTGGCATAACGACAGTTGCGGGAAAGCTGATTCCTGGTGAGTGGTTCGCCATTCACCATTGTGCCGTTGTCGACTTCATGGCAGGTTGTTTCTACCTTTGTTGGGTGCCGGTGCCAATCATTTTCACCATTTATCTTTATTTCACTAACCACCAAGAGTGGGCTACACGTTTTGCTTGGGCTTTTCTCACGGTCAACCTTATTGGTTTCATAGGCTATTACGTGCATCCAGCCGCCCCGCCATGGTATGCCATGAACTATGGGTTCACGCCAGTGCTTCACACGCCTGGCAACGTGGCTGGCCTGGGACGCTTCGACGCGCTCACAGGGCTATCGATATTCCACAGCATATATGGAAAGAACGCAAATGTCTTCGCGGCAGTACCAAGTCTGCACGCTTCGTATCTGCTTGTGACCACGTTCTATTCCATTATGAGTCATCGCAAATGGTACACATCGTGCCTGTTCGCCTTCATTTGCATGGGCATTTGGTTTACGGCAGTATACACAGGGCATCATTATGTCATAGACGTGCTTTTGGGCATTGCCACGGCAATAGTGGGCACCATCGTGTTTGAACTCATTTGGAGAAAAGTGTTGAAGCGAGGCTCTAATTGACATAAACAATGTGAATCCCGAAAGGACAATATTAGGATATTAATTTATAACTTTGCAAACAAAAGAAAGATAGAACATAAAACATGAAAACAGTAATTAATTCTTACGACGAGTTTGCCTCATATTTAGGCAAGCCTCTGGGTACATCAGATTGGTTGAAAGTAGACCAAGATCGAATCAATGCCTTTGCGGACGCTACTCTTGACCACCAATGGATTCATGTGGACGTGGAACGCGCCAAGGTGGAAAGCCCATACAAGAGCACCATCGCCCATGGTTACTTGACACTTGCCTTGCTTCCACACTTGTGGGACGAGATCGTGGAGGTCAACAACTTGAAGATGATGGTCAACTATGGCATGGACAAGATGCGTTTTGGTCAGCCTGTAATCACTGGGAGCCGTATTCGCATGACGGCCAAACTCGCTAACATTGAAAACTTGAGAGGCATTTGTAAAGCCTACATAGATTTTACCATTGAGATTGAAGGCCAGCGCAAGCCAGCGTTGAAGGGCGAGGCGCAGTTCCTTTACTATTTCAAGTAAGCTGACTTAAAGCGTTGTTTTAGCATAGGAAAAAAGTGTTTATGAGGTCTTTTTTAGTTAAAGATGCTTAAATGTTTGACATTGCGGCGAACAATGCAATAATAAAGCGGTTGAAAGCAGTAACTTTGCACCCGATTTAGCTAAGGCACGCTTTATGTGTGCCCGAATAATTCACATAAAGTCTAACTTTATTAATTTTACAAACATTATTTAATTTATGTCAGATTTAAACGACATCAAGAACGTAAAGCCATTAGACGACTTCAATTGGGACGAGTTTGAGAATGGCGCAAGCTCCAACGTGAGCAAGGAAGACCAGGCAAAGGCCTACGACACCACTCTGAACAAGATTCAGGACCACGAGGTTGTTGAAGGCACGGTCATCTCTATCGACAAGAAGGAAGTGGTTGTGAACATCGGCTACAAGAGCGATGGCATCATTCCTGCTTCTGAGTTCCGTTACAACCCAGACCTTAAGGTTGGCGACAAGGTAGAGGTTTACGTTGAAGACCAGGAGGACAAGCACGGTCAGTTGGTTCTCTCCCACAAGAAGGCACGCCTTGCCAAGAGCTGGGAAGACATCAACAAGGCCATGGAGAACAACGAGGTTATCCAGGGTTACATCAAGTGCCGCACGAAGGGTGGCATGATTGTTGACGTGCTGGGCATCGAGGCATTCCTGCCTGGATCACAGATTGATGTTCATCCAATACGCGACTACGATGTGTTCGTAGGCAAGACAATGGAGTTCAAGGTTGTGAAGATCAATCAGGAGTTCCGCAATGTTGTTGTTTCCCACAAGGCACTTATCGAGGCCGAGTTGGAGGCACAGAAGAAAGAAATTATCTCTCACTTGGAGAAGGGTCAGGTGCTCGAGGGCACTGTCAAGAACATCACTTCTTATGGTGTGTTCGTGGACCTCGGCGGCGTGGACGGACTCGTTCATATCACAGATCTCTCTTGGGGCCGCGTAAGCGATCCTCATGAGGTTGTCGCCCTTGACCAGAAGATTAAAGTCGTTATCCTCGACTTTGACGAGGAGAAGAAGCGTATCGCCCTTGGCGTGAAGCAGCTCACACCGCATCCATGGGATAGCCTCGATCCAAACCTCAAAGTGGGTGACCACGTTAAGGGTAAGGTTGTCGTTATCGCTGACTACGGCGCATTCGTTGAGATTCAGCCGGGCGTTGAGGGTCTTATCCATGTCTCTGAGATGTCATGGAGCCAGCACCTGCGTTCAGCACAGGAGTTCCTTCACGTCGGTGATGAGGTTGAGGCAGTCATCCTGTCTCTCGATCGTCAGGAGCGCAAGATGTCTCTCGGCTTGAAGCAGCTCAAGGCTGATCCTTGGGAGAACATTGAGGAGAAGTATCCTGTCGGTTCTGTTCACAAGGCAAAGGTGCGCAACTTCACCAACTTCGGTATCTTCACTGAGTTGGAGGAGGGTGTTGACGGCCTGATTCATATCTCAGACCTCTCTTGGACAAAGAAGGTTAAGCATCCTTCAGAGTTCACAACTATCGGTGCCGACATCGATGTAGTCGTGCTGGAGATTGACAAGGAGAATCGTCGCTTGAGCCTCGGCCACAAGCAGCTTGAGGAGAATCCTTGGGATAAGTATGAGACTCTTTATGAGCCTGGAACTGTTCACAACGGCAAGATCACTGAGATGATGGACAAGGGTGCGGTTATCACTCTTGACGAGGGTGGCGAAGGCTTCGCAACTCCTAAGCACCTCACAAAGCAGGATGGCTCTCAAGCTAAGCTCGGTGAGGAACTCCCATTCAAGGTGATTGAGTTCAACAAGGATTCTCACCGTATCATCCTCTCTCACAGTCGTACATTCGAGGAGGGTCATGATGAGCCTCGTCAGCATCGTCACGCAAACACCAACGCTCGCAAGCAGAACGACGCACCTGTAATCAACAATGTACAGGCTGGTACTTCTCTTGGCGATCTCGACGTGCTTGCTAAGCTCAAGGCTGACATGGAGAAGAACAAGTAATTTGTTTTTTGAATAGTTCTTAGAACATTATAGGGTAGGGGATGAGCATTTTGCTTGTCCCCTATTTATTTTAATCATGGAATGATTCTTATACGATGAAAAAGTCTTTCGGCCTTTGCTTGCTATTGATGTCTTTCTCAATGATAATATTAGGTTGTGGTGAAGGTGGCAAAAACGATCCACGTTCAGTGGTAGACTCTTTTGCCACGTCCTATTTTAACTGGCGTTTCAAGGAAGCAGAACATTGTGTTACGAGGCAGTCAATAAAGTGGTTGAGGTTCGCGGCTTCACAAGTAGAATCAGAAGACGTGGACTCTTTGCGCGCAATGAATTTTGCCCCTATAATAGATGTACAGGAAATTAATGATATTGATGATTCCACGGTAATGGCAACAGTATCTGTAAGTGATTTCCTCGCATTGGACAGCATTGGTAAACATCCTCGAAAAACCGCAATACGCAAATTTCAAATACCAGTTTCTTTAAACGGTAATTATTGGAGGGTAAAATTAACACGTTTGCCATGACTTTTGGAATTTTGTTTACTTTTTCATTGGAATCATTTGTGGGAATAGGAAAAATATCCTATCTTTGCGTAAAATAAAAGATTGTTTCATGAAACAGACGAAAATTGTTTGCTCAATTAGTGATCGTCGTTGCGACGTTGACTTCATTCGTGGTCTTTTCAATGCTGGAATGAATGTCGTGAGGATGAATACGGCTCATGCCACGCCAGATGGCATTCGTAATATTATAAGAAATACACGTGCAGTTTCACCTCATATAGGTATTCTTATAGATACAAAGGGCCCAGAGGTTAGAACAACTGATGTAGAAGAGCCTATTGAGTATAAAACTGGTGACATGGTAAGAATTTTCGGTCGTCCGGAGATGAATACGACCCATGACATCATTAATGTATCTTTCCCTGATTTTGCCAAAGACGTTAAGGTAGGTGATGTGATTCTCTTCGATGACGGTGCCATCGGCATGAAGGTTATAGGCATAGAAGGGCCTGCTGTTTATGTCGAGGTTCAAAATGACGGTACGCTTGGTGCTCACAAGAGTGTGAACGTGCCAGGAGAGCATATTGATTTGCCGGCACTGACAGAAAAAGACAAGCGAAATATTAATCTTGCCATTGATGAAGACATTGACTTTATAGCCCACAGTTTTGTAAGGTCGGCTGATGATGTGCACGCAGTACAGAAAATCCTTGATGAGCGTCATTCTGACATCAAGATTATCTCTAAAATTGAGAATCAGGAAGGCGTTGACAACATTGACGAGATAATCAATGCCAGTTATGGCATAATGGTGGCTCGCGGTGACTTGGGCATTGAAGTACCTGTTGAGAAAATCCCTGGCATTCAGCGCATGATTATACGTAAGTGCGTGGAGCACCATAAGCCCGTGATAGTGG
>DAIOUH010000094.1:0-9990 GCA_036751585.1 Prevotella sp.
TGGATAAGTAACAGTTTTCTGAAAGCGAAAAATAATAATAAAATAACGTTAAGAGAAAGAACAACCTACATGAAAAATGCATATCTTTGCAACAGAAAAAAGAAAAGACCAACAAACTGAAAGGAGTTGCCTTATGAAAAAGATCATCTTAATGTCAGCCATGTTGCTGATGACAGCAGTGAGTTTCGGACACTCACGTATTAGCGAGAACGCCAAAGTGGTGAGCGACACCATATATTACGCAGCCAACAACCAGAGCGTGAAGAACGCGCAGGACGCGGCTTACTACCGCATACTGAAGACGCAGGGCACTGGCATGCAGAAAGAGGACGTTTTCCAGGACTATTACATGAACGGTAACCTGCGTGCCGAGGGTGGTTACAGTTTCATCGACCTGAGCAACGACAAGAACACGATGCTCAACGGTGAGGTGACGACCTACTACCAGAACGGCAAGGAGAAGCTGCACGGCACCTACGTCAACGGCAAGCGCAACGGATACTTCACATTGCAGCTTCGTGATGGAGGCGTGGCAGTGGTGGCATACGACAACGGCAAGTCGCGCTACGACTACTTCATGGTGACAATGCCCGACGGCACCCAGGAGAAACGCCCGTTGAGCGACATCAAGAAGTTGCTGAACTAAAAGGGAAGCGACAGAACAAGAAGTTGCTGAACTAACTGAAATATAATCTCTCTTACAATAATATACACTTTTATGATAAAGATGGTTCTTGGCGATTGACCAAGGACATAATCTGCAAGAGCCTCGCATTCGTGAGAATGTGAGGCTCTTGTCGTTGTCATTCATCGTCGTCATCGTCCCAGCCAAACATCACGGGATCGGTAAAGGCATCGAGCTGTCGGCGCTCTTTCTTAGTCGGGCGCCCTGTTCCGCGTTGCCTGTCCACGAATCCGCTGATGCGGCTCATCTCCAACTTCTCGTATTCTTCCTGTGGCGTGACGTTCTCATAGACCTGCGGCAGCAGTTTCGCCCCCACGCGCGTCTCAAGGCACGCCAGCACCTTGAACGAATATGTGATAGGCGGCTTGCGCACGCTTATCACGTCGCCAGCCTTTATGGTGTGGCTTGGCTTCACCGTCGTGCCGTCGATGGTGACACGGCTGTTTTTTATCGCTTCCACGGCTTGCGAGCGAGTCTTGTACACTCTTGCCGCCCAAAGCCATTTGTCGATTCGTGCCGAGTCGCCAAACTTCGGCATGTGAGGAATAGCGCCCGTTGTCATTTCTTGTGTTTCCCTAACTTGTTAAACTGGTTCATGGTCTCGCCGATGCCTTGCAGCACAAAGCTCTTCACGATGTCCACCGAGAGGTCGAGCGTGGGTTGTAGTGTCTCCATGTCGGTGGAGGAGTAATGTCCCAGCACCCAGTCGACCTGGCCTCCGCGTGGGTAGTCGTTGCCGATGCCTATGCGCAGTCGGGCGTAGTTCTCTCCAATGAGCTGTATGATGTGTCCGAGTCCGTTGTGGCCCCCGTTGCTTCCGCTCGCCTTCAGTCGAAACTCGCCAAGAGGCAGCGCCACGTCGTCGCTGATGACGAGCAGCCGCGACTGGTCAATCTTCTCCTTGTCGAGCCAATAGCGCACGGCGTTGCCCGAAAGGTTCATAAACGTGGTTGGCTTGAGCAGAAACACCTTCCTGCCTTTCAGCGACGTCTCCGCCACGAAACCGTAGCGGCGGTCGTGCCATTCGGCGCCCATCGCCTTGGCGCAAGCGTCGAGAGCCATCCACCCAGTGTTGTGGCGAGTGCCTTGATATTCGTCGCCAGGGTTGCCGAGACCACAAATGAGAAATTTGTCCATAGTAAAATGATATTCTTGATGGGTGTGTGTTCCGCGGAATCATGCGGATATAATAAAAGGCAAAAAGGAGAGCCACGCTTTTCACCATGACTTTCCTTTTCGCCTTTATTTCTTTTGTCCGAGCCTTACTCAGCTGCTGGAGCGTCGGCTGCCGCGGCATCCTCGTCAGTAGCGGCAGAAGCAACGGCGTTACGTGTCATCTTGACAGAGCAAACGACAACGTCCTTGCTTGTGGCAAGCTCAAGACCCTCGAATGAGAGCTGACCCACCTTGATGCTCTTGCCGAGGCGCAGACCTGTGACGTCGATGTCGAGGTGCTCAGGAATAGCCTGATATGGAGCTGTGACATTGATCTTGCGGATAGAGAGGTTCATGCGGCCACCGTCGCGAACACCCTGTGCCAAGCCGTTGAGCTTAACAGGAATGCCGATAGTGATAGGCTTCTGGTCGTTGACCTCGTAGAAGTCGACGTGCAGAGGAGCGTCGGTCACTGGGTGGAACTGAATCTCCTTCAGGATAGCAGTGTGATCCTCGCCATCGATTGTGATCTTGATGACATAGATGTGAGGAGTGTAGATCACCTTGCGGAGCTCGTTGAAAGGAGACGCGAAAGCGAGAGCTGCTGGCTTGCCGTTTGCGTCCTTAGCCTCGCCATAGAGGTTGCAAGGGATGAGACCTTCCTTACGGAGGGCTTTAGAAGCTTTCTTACCAAGGGCCTCGCGCTTCTGACCTGAGATGCTGATTTCTTTCATCTTTGAATGTGTTACTCTAAATTAAATTGTTTTATTAATTCGCCATCACACTGGAAGACTTTTCCAAGTCTGAAAAGCGGTGCAAAGGTACTGCTTTTTCGCTATTTGACCAAGATATTTGAAAAAAAACAAATATTTGCCCATTATTTTTGCTTAGAACTCGAATAATTACTACTTTTGCAAAGTATTATAAGACACAAAGTGTGAAAGGCACTGCCAAAGAAAAGAATCATGATTAACAGAGAGCTGATACGCACAAAGATAGTGCAATTGACTTATGCTTATTACCAAAACGGCAGTAAAAACATTGAGAATGCCGAGAAAGAGTTGCTGCTAAGCCTCTCGAAGGCATACGACCTATACAATTATCTTCTTGACCTCATCGTGGCTGTCACCAAGGAGGAGCGCAAGCGCGTGGAGCAGCTTTCCATACGCAATCGCAGGGAAGGCAAGGAGGAACCGTCCACGAAGTTCATATTCAACAAGTTTGAGGTTCAGTTGGAAGAGAACAAGACCCTCAACAGCTTCAACGAGGACAAGAACATGTCGTGGGACGCCGATGCCGACTTGGTGCGTAAGCTCTGCGACAAGATAGAGCAATGCGATACATATAAGGAATACATGGACTCGCCTGCCAACGACTACGAGACCGACCGCGAGTTGTGGCGCAAGCTCTATCGCCAGCTCATCGAGGACAACGAGGACATCGACGAGCTGCTTGAGACCAAGAGCATCTATTGGAACGACGACAAGGAGGTGGTAGACACCTTCGTGCTGAAGACCATCAAGCGCTTCGACCCGAAAGAAAAAGGCAACCAGGAGCTCCTGCCCGAATACAAGGACGCCGAGGACCGCGAGTTCGCGAGAAAACTTTTCCGCGCAACCATCCTCAACGCCAACGAGTATCAACGCTACATGAGCGAGACATCGCGCAACTGGGACTTCTCAAGGTTGGCATACATGGACATCGTGATAATGCAAATCGCCATTGCCGAGCTTCTCAATTTCCCAAGCATCCCCGTGTCGGTCACTATCAACGAGTATGTTGACATGGCAAAGAGATACAGCACGCCGAGGAGTGGCGGATACATCAACGGCATGCTCGACGCCATAGCGCGCCATCTCATCGACACTGGCAAGATGCTCAAGCAGATGCCGGAGAGGTCGGAGGAGAGCAGGCAGCAATGGAAGCCTCGCGCCAACGGCAATGCCAAGCCCGTGAGATTCGTCCACAAGCCGAAAACAGAGGAGGCAGGACAAGGCGAGGCGAAAGCTGAGGAGCCAACGACAGAGGGCGCCGACGCTGAGACAGAAAAATAAACAAACAACAATAAGACTATTTCTATGACAACAATGGTTCTTGCTGCCCAGGCAGCACAACAAGGTGGCGGTTTTGGCGGCATGATTTTCATGCTCGTTGCCATTTTCGTAATCATGTATTTCTTCATGGTTCGCCCACAGCAAAAGCGACAGAAGAAAATACGTGAGTTCCAAAACTCACTGGCCGAAGGCGCCAGCGTGGTGACGAGCGGTGGCATCTACGGCACGGTGAAGCGCATCGACCAGACCAAGAACACCATCGATCTGGAGATTGCCAAGGGTGTCGTCATCACCATAGACAAGGGCAGCGTGTTCCAGGACATGGCCCAAGGTCAGGTTAAGGCTTGATGCATACGCTCAAACGCATATACAATATCATTAAAGGCTTCTTGTCCGACTTCTCGGGCAAGGAGTTTTTGATTTTTCTCTTCTTCCTTGCTCTCAGCGGCATCTTCTGGTTGATGATGACCCTAAACGAGACCTATGAGGTGGAGTATAAGGTGCCATTGACCGTTGCCGGCGTGCCAAGGAACGTGGTGATGACCTCTGAGCCCTCCGACACCGTGAGGGTGACGATCAAAGACAAGGGATTCGTCATCATGACTTATTCCATATACCACAAGCTCAGGCCGCTGACGGTGAGGTTCTCAACCTACGCCAACAGCAAGACGGGGCATGGAGCCATCCCCATTGCCGACATGATGAAGATGATGAGGCAACAGATTTACGGTTCCACGCTGCTTACCTCGCTGAAATGCGACAAGCCCGACTTCACGTTCAACTATGGACAGAACAAGAAGGTGAGGGTGGTGCTCACGGGCAAGATCGTGCCGGCGAAGAACTATTACCTCGCCCACGTGCAGATAGTGCCTGAGTTCGTCTCCGTCTACGCCCACAAGCAAGAGCTCGATGCCATCAAGGGCGTGCTCACGGAGGCCCTCAACATCAGCAACATCAACGACACCGTGACACGTGAGATTGACCTCTGTGCCATCGCCGGGGCGAAGATTGTGCCGTCGAGGGTGAAGGTGACGCTCTATCCCGACGTGCTGACGGAGGGAAGCGCCGACGTGCCAATAGTGGCTATCAACAAGCCGAAGAACCTTATAATAAGGACATTCCCGCAGACCGTCAAGGTGCGTTACACCGTGGGTTCTATGGCATACAGGCTCGTGCGGCCTTCCGATTTCCAGGTTCACGTGGACTATATGGAGATAGCCGACCATCCTTCCGACAAGTGCAATCTGCACTTGGTGTCCAACTCGCGCTTCGTGCGCGAGGCGAGTCTTGAGACCCCACAGGTCGATTATCTCATAGAGCAACAATAACCCCAAGCGCATGAAATACATAGCTATCACCGGAGGCATAGGCAGCGGCAAGAGCTTCGTGTGCCGGAAACTCAAGGATTATGGCATTGAGGTGTACGACAGCGATAGCGCGGCAAAGCGCCTTTGGGCAACCGACGCCACCCTGCGGCAGGAGTTGCGGCAGATAGTGGGCGAAGGCGTATATATAAATAATGTGTTGCAGAAAGACGTGCTCAGGCGATTCTTGTTGAAGTCGGATGCCAACAAGCTCACCATCGACAATCTCATTCATCCTGCCATAGCCCGCGACTTCTTGCGGAGCGGCCACGGCTGGCTTGAGAGCGCGATACTCTTCGACAGCGGATTCTACAAGCGTGTCAGTTTCGACGTGAAGGTCTGCGTGTCGGCTCCGCTTCAGACGCGCGTGGAGCGAGTGATGTCGCGCGACGGCGTGAGCGAGGACACTGCCATGAAGTGGATTGGCAGGCAATGGAGCCAAGAAAGGGTGGAGAGCCTTTGCGACTTTGTCATCGTCAACGACGGCAAGCAGGACCTCGACAGTCAAATACGCCTGTTGATAGACACAAAGATAAGCGCGGAAGACTAAAAGCGGCAGAATAAACAACAAAACGACAGAACAAACAAAATAACAATAAAAACAACAAACATGGAGACAATACTTTCCGTTTCGGGCAAGCCCGGACTTTACAAGCTCGTGTCTCGCGGTAAGATGAACCTTATCGTGGAGACCATCGACGCCACTCACCGTCGCACACCAGTGTTCGCCACCGACAAGGTGACAAGCCTTAGCGACATCGCTATGTATACCGATGCCGACGACGTGCCTCTCTGGCAGGTGCTTGAGAGCGTGGGCAAGAAGGAAGGCTCAAAGAAGGCAGCCATCAACTACAAGAAGTGCCCGGCTCAGGAGCTTCACGACTATTTCGCCGAGGTCCTGCCCAACTACGACCGCGACCGCGTGCACGACAGCGACATCAAGAAGCTGCTGCAGTGGTACAACATCCTCGTGGAGAATGGCTACACCGACTTCAAGGGCCTGCTCTCAATGGAGGAAGAGGAAGACAAGGCAAGCGAAGAGCAAGAGGCTAAGTAAGCCATTGTCTTGCGGCTCTTAAAAAAACGTAAAATATCAAGCGCGGCACAACGATTGTGTCGCGCTTTTATTAACTTTGCACCAAATCGTTTTTTAAGCGTGAAAATAATAGAAGTGGTCGATGCCCTTGAACGTTTCGCGCCTTTGCCCCTGCAAGAAGACTATGATAATGCCGGCTTGCAAGTGGGACTGACAGAGGCCGAGGTATCAGGGGCATTATTGTGTTTAGACGTTACCGACGCCATTCTCGACGAGGCCATCGACAACGGTTGCAACCTCATCGTGAGTCATCATCCCCTCATCTTCCGCAAGTTGGCGCGGCTCACCGGCGAGGACTACGTGCAGCGCGTGGTAATGCGAGCCATAAGCAAGGGCATTGCCATCGTGTCGATGCACACCAACCTGGACGCGGCGCGAGGTGGGGTCAACTACAAGATAGCCCAAAAGATGGGCGCTGAGGTTTATGGCACCATCGGGCGACGCAAGGAAGCCACCAACGACCGTGGAGTGGTGGTGAGCGGCAGCGATGGCGTCTTGGCACGGTTCAAGGAGCCCATGGCAGCCGACGATTTCCTGAAGATGCTCAAGGACGTGTTTTGCGTGGAGTGCGTCATGGCGGGCGAGCTGCTGCGCAGGCCCATTGGCACTGTTGCCATCTGCGGCGGAGCGGGCGACTTCCTGCTGAGGGATGCCGTGGCGGCTGGTGCCGATGCCTTCGTGACAGGCGAGATGCACTATCACCAGTTCTTCGGCATGGAGCAGACCATCCAGATTGCCGCCCTCGGACATTACCAGAGCGAGCAGTTCACCAAGGAGATTTTCAAGGAGATAATCGAGCGCGACTGCCCTGGCGTGAGGTGCGTGATGTCCGACATAGACACCAACCCAATACTGTATATTTAGGCATATTGTGCCCAATATGCATAATATGCTCAATATGCATAATAGGCCCATCATGCCCATAAAAAGAATATCAACAACAAAACAACATAGCTAATATGGCAACAACAAAGAAAGACCCATCCGAGATGACGGTGGAGGAGAAGCTCAAGACGCTTTTCCAGTTGCAGGTGACGCTCTCGGCTATCGACGAGAAGCGTGCGCTGAGAGGCGAGCTGCCTCTTGAGGTTGAGGACCTTCAAGACGAGATTGAGGGACTTAACACCAAGATGCAGAAAATCAAGGACGAGATAGCCGACTACCAGAGCGCCGTGGCGCAGAAGCGCAACGAGATTGAGCAGTATCAGCAGAGCGTGGACCGCTACAAGGCACAGCTCGACACCGTGAGAAACAACCGCGAGTACGACAACCTCTCCAAGGAGATTGAGTTCCAGGAGCTCGAGATTGAGCTTGCCAACAAGAAGATAAAGGAGGCTGTGACCAAGATCAACGAGCGCCAGGAAGACCTCAACAAGGTGCAGGAGAGCATCAACGACCGCCAGGCTGACCTCGTGTCGAAGCGCGACGAGCTCGACGACATCATGCAGGAGACCCGCGAGGCTGAGGCTGACCTCAAGGAGCAGGCCAAGGAGTTGGAGACCCGCATCGAGCCAAGGCTTCTGCAGAGCTTCAAGCGCATCCGCAAGGGCGCGCGCAACGGCCTTGGTATCGTCTACGTGCAGCGCGACGCTTGCGGTGGTTGCTTCAACAAGATTCCGCCACAGCGCCAGATCGGCATCAAGCAGCACAAGAAAATCATCGTGTGCGAATACTGTGGCCGCATACTCATCGACCCGGAGCTCGCCGGCATAAAGGTGGAGCCGAAGGTGGAAGAGAAGCCAAAGCGCAAGCGCACCGTCAGGAAGAAGAAGACGGAAGACGCAGCCGAATAATCCGAGAAAAACAGGATAAAAAAACAGGGTCGTATCAACACTCAAAGCGAGTGTGATACGACCCTTTTTCATGTCGCGTTTCGTGCCTTTTCAGACAGCTTTCGCCTTTACGCTTATATCGCATCGGCTCTACGGTTGAATCGCGTCGCCATTCAAGCGTAATCGCGATGCCATTCAAGCGTAATCGCGATGCCATTCAAGCGTTAAGCCGAACTTGCTGTTTTTCTTTCACACGTTTTGCTTCACACGGATATAAAAGATTTCAAAGATGTCGGCTTCGCCGATTATACATACCGTGCCACGCAGGGACCACCACTGTATGGCATCCTCTGCGTAGCCGCTTGCGGCGTGGCAATCTTTCAACCCTTACAGCTCCCACTTTATCGCGTTCTCAAACATCTTGACGAAGGCAGGGTTCGCGAAAAGTGAGGCACTGTGCCCGAACTGGAAATAAACGTTCTTGGCTTTCTTGCGCTCATTGGTCCAAACCACGGGATGGTCGCCCATGCGCACGGGGGAAGAAGGAATGTAGCTGTGCTCATCCACATGGGCAAGGACGTGGACATTTGGCCTGGGACTCTTGTCGTAGGTGTACCATTCGTCTTTCTCTATCAAGAACGTGTCGGGCACGTCTTTCATCACGGGGTGCCGCTTGTCTTCCACGTCGACCGTGGCGTCGGTGAGCGTGCTGATATAGTTTTTCCAGCGTATGCCACCCATGAAGTCGCTGAACCATTGCCACATCTCGCCAGCCCCGAAGATGTCGCCGAGGAGCGTGGCGTGATGGAAGCCGATGAAGTTGCCTTGCCCCTTGTCTATGTATTGCTCAAAGTCGCGTGCCGCGTCTTGGCTCCACGCGTGCGGCGCGCTGTAGGGAGGATAGTTGAGCATCAAGACCACGTTGAACTGCTTGAAGAAGCCTTTTTTAACTTGGCTGAGGTCAGCCACCCATGTCGTCTCGATGTTCAGTTCCTCTTCGTGACTGTCGAGCCATGTCTTCGCGGCATCGCAGAAGCCCTGGTGCGGCGTGCCTTGTTCGGCAATGCACAATACGCGTTTCCGTGGCGTTGAGGCTTCGAGAGCCATCGACGTAAAGAGGCAGAGAAGCAGGAGAAGCAATATGTTCCTTTTCATGTGCTATGTTTTTATACGGTGAATCATGCTATTTGGCGGAGATGCCATCCATCGCTATCGAGGCGGCACCTAAAAGGTTTATCATCCCAGGGTTCAGTTTCGTGAGCACCACGCCATTGGTGACGAAGCGCATGGTGACGGGTTGGAGGTATTTGCGTATTTCCTCTATGAGGAAGCCGTCTGCTACCATCTCGCCTCCGAGAATCACGGTGTCGGGGTCACTGACGCGCACGAGGTTCATTATCAAGTTGGCAAGGGCCTCGGAAGCGTTGCTCACGAGTTTGGCGCAAAGAGGGTCGCCCGTCCTCGCGAGCTGGATGACATCGCTGACGCTTATCATCGTGTCCTTGTCGGGGAAGTGGAGCCGTGTCTCATAATATGGCTTCAAGAACCGCGCGCAGCGGTCTATGCCCATTATCGATGCTATCGACTCCACGCAATCCATCCTGCCGCAGGGACAGCGCACGCCCACCTGCACGCCCACACGCAGGTGACCCACCTCGCCGGCGTTGTAGTTGGCGCCACGCAGCATGACACCGTTAGACACGATGCTTGCCGCGATGCCCGTGCCGACATACAGGTATATGAAGTCCTTGGTCTTCTTGCCATACCCCCACTTCCTCACGGCGTTGGCCCCGCACTTCACGTCGTTGTCGATGAAGCATGGCATGTCAAACTCCTTGCCGATGGTTTCCGCGAGATTGATGGC
>DAIOUH010000095.1:0-9964 GCA_036751585.1 Prevotella sp.
GACCATTAAGGTCGACGTGCAGTAACCTCAAATAGCGCAAGTCTTGTCTTCGCACCGGGCAACCCTTGGGATAACTTTTGCCTTGCATCCTGGCGAAGACATGATTCGGAATCATCGACACCGTAAAATCAGAATGCTTCTTTTGGGCTAATGCCAACTGCGACAAAAGCAAGAAAAGCATAGCCAGCACTGGCATACGCAAAGGAAAACGCTTAAGCATGAGAACTAAACTTGAATCGTGTTAAAAATAAAAAGAGCCAAGCAAGAATCTTGCTCAGCTCTTTCGTGTTGGGGTACTCGGACTCGAACCAAGAATGACAGGACCAGAATCTGTAGTGTTACCATTACACCATACCCCAATGTCTTTGCAACCTCATTTCTGAATTGCGAGTGCAAAGGTACAGACTTTTTAGATACCATCCAAACTTTTCGCCAACTTTTTTCAAAAAAAATATTCAAGAAGTGATTGTCCGCCATAATGGCATGCCATATACACTAAATTCAAAAATAAGATTAATAAATTTTGTTGTTCGTGCGATTAGCATTAACTTTGTGAAGTATATGCTGTTAACACACTGATATTAAATTAATGAAAGCAACAACGACAGAAGAACTGCTAAAGATTATCGTCGACGCCATACAGGATAAGAAAGGCGAAGACATACGCGTCGTCGACCTGCGACATATCGACGGAGCCATCGCCAACTATTTTGTCATCTGCCAAGGAGGCTCGCCAGCGCAGGTGGAAGCCATAGCCCAGTCCGTAGGCGACAAGTGCCGTGAGAAAGCTGGCGAAAAGCCAGTGGGCGTGAATGGTCTTGGGACTGACCAGTGGGTCGCTATAGACTTCGTGGACATAATCGTGCATATTTTCCTGCCAGAGCCAAGGGAGTTTTATGACCTCGAGCATCTTTGGGAAGACGCGAGCATATCCGTCGTCGAGGACAAGACTGGCGAAAGCGAGAGATAACAGAACAGAAAGAACAATACAAAAACATGAATAACAGGCAAATAAACCCCAACGACCAGCAACCAAAGATGCCGCGGTTCAACATGAACTGGCTATACATCATCGTCGCGGTCGTTCTCGCCATCATGCTCTTCTCGGGAGGTGGCGGATCAATAGTCAGTGGCAGCTCAAGCCAAGAGGCTACCTACAGCGATTTCAAGGCTTACGTGGACAAAGGCTACGCTCAACGCGTGGTGATAAACAAGAGTGAAAACACGCTGAAGATGTATGTCAAGCCACAATACATCCGTACAGTGTTCAACATGACCGCCCAACAGGTGGGCGCGAATCCATACGTCAGTGTGCAATTCGGTTCAGTGGACGAGCTGGAGAAATTCCTTGGATATGAGCAACAAAAGCACAAGCTCGCCGGATATAGCTATGACAACGAGCGAGGCACCGACATCTGGAGCCTGCTCATAAACCTTGGACCGCTGATTTTCTTCTTCTTCCTCTTCTGGATGTTCAGCCGTGGCATGGGCGGAGGCGCCGGCATGGGCGGAGGCGCCGGAATCTTCAGCGTTGGCAAGAGCAAGGCGAAGCTCTATGAGAAAGGAAACGAAATGGGCATAACCTTCAAGGACGTGGCTGGACAAGAAGGCGCGAAGCAGGAAGTGCAAGAGATTGTGGACTTCCTCAAAGACCCAAAGAAATATACCGACCTTGGCGGAAAGATACCTAAGGGCGCATTGCTCATTGGCCCTCCTGGAACAGGTAAGACCCTGCTTGCCAAGGCCGTGGCAGGAGAGGCTGGCGTGCCTTTCTTCTCTATGTCGGGTTCCGATTTCGTGGAAATGTTCGTTGGCGTGGGCGCAAGCCGTGTTCGCGACGTCTTTGCCCAGGCCAAGCAGAAGTCGCCTTGCATAATCTTCATCGACGAGATTGACGCCGTGGGTCGCGCAAGGTCAAAGAACCCGTCGATGGGTGGCAACGACGAACGAGAGAATACCCTCAACGCACTCCTCACCGAGATGGACGGATTCGGGACTAACTCTGGCGTCATCGTGCTTGCCGCCACCAACAGGGCCGACATGCTCGACAAGGCTTTGCTGCGCGCTGGCCGTTTCGACAGGCAGATACACGTTGACTTGCCCGACCTCGCCGAGAGAAAGGCCATCTTCCTCGTGCACCTCAAACCGCTGAAACTCGGCAACGACATCGACGTGGACTATCTCGCGCGCCAAACTCCTGGATTCTCCGGGGCCGACATTGCCAACGTTTGCAACGAGGCTGCGCTTATAGCCGCAAGGCACAACAAGCACGCCGTGGAGAAACAAGACTTCCTCGACGCCGTGGACCGTATCGTTGGCGGATTGGAGAAGAAGACCAAGGTGATGACAGCCGAGGAGAAGCGCTCCATAGCCGTACACGAGGCTGGACACGCTACCATAAGTTGGTTCTGTAGGTATGCCAATCCCCTTGTCAAAGTCACGATAGTGCCACGAGGCCAAGCTCTCGGAGCCGCATGGTATATTCCTGAGGAAAGGGTCATCACCACGAAGGAAGAGGAACTCGACCAAATTTGTTCGCTTCTTGGCGGGCGTGCCGCCGAAGAGCTTTTCGTGGGTGCCATATCAACAGGTGCCATGAATGACCTTGAGCGTTCCACCAAGGCCGCGTTTGGCATGGTGGCATACACTGGCATGAGCGACAAGCTGCCAAACATCTGTTATTATAACAATGACGAATACTCGTTCCAACGTCCTTACAGCGAGACAACCGCGAAGATTATCGATGACGAGGTGCTGAAGATTGTCAACGACCAATATAAACGCGCCAAGCAGATTCTCACAGAGCATAAGGACGGCCATGCCGCGCTCGCACAGCTCCTCTACGATAAGGAGGTCATATACCGTGAAGACGTGGAGAAAATCTTGGGCAAGCGTCCATGGACAAGTCGCTCTGAGGAATTGATGAAGGAGAACGATCGCATCGAGGCTGAGAAAAAAGCCAAAGAAGACGCTGAGGCTCCCAAGCTGGAAGACATGCCTGACGAGGTGAAACAGGCCCAAGCGGAGCACGACAAGGCGATAGCAGAGCAAAACGGGGGCGACAATTCCGCAAAGGGCACTGAGGACAAAAGCACAGAGAACTAAAAAGAATAAAGAGTCATGACAGACAAAAAAAAGAATCTTATTGTCAGATCCGTCACTGGAGTGCTTTTCGTGGCGATTATGGTAGCTGGCTTTCTCAACAGCACGGCCATGCTTCTGCTCTTCGCCATCATCACCGGACTGACGCTATGGGAATACACGGGATTGGTAAATGATCGCGTGGCCGATGTCAACGTCAACAGGTTCATCTCTACCGTGGGTGGAGTCTACTTCTTCATCGCCGTTGCCATGTGGAGCATTGGCGTGGTGAAAGGCTTCGCGGTGATGATGCCGTACGTTCTCACCATTATCTATTTGCTTATTAGCGAGTTGTATGCCAAGAATCGCAATGCCGTAACCAACATGGCGTATACCATGCTTGGGCAAATGTACATCGCTATGCCATTGGCGCTCATCAACGTTTTGGCTTTCAAGCGCGATGATTATGGCAACTTCTGCGGCTACGACATGCTGCTCCCGTTGTCTGTTTTCATCCTGCTTTGGGCAAACGATTCGGGTGCATATTGCTTCGGCTCCATGTTTGGCAAGCACAAGCTCTTCCCTCGCATTTCCCCGGGAAAGACATGGGAAGGCAGCATTGGCGGCGGCATATTCGCGGTAATCATAGCTGGCGTAATCGGTTACTTGGCCAACTCTGGCAGCGAGGCTCATGTACTCAACGTGGCGCAGTGGCTCGGGCTCGGAGCCGTGGTCGTGGTCTTCGGCACTTGGGGCGACCTCGTGGAAAGTCTGTTCAAGCGCACGATAGGCGTGAAAGACAGCGGCAAGATATTGCCTGGTCACGGAGGCATGATGGACAGGTTCGACTCAAGCCTTTTGGCCATACCGGCCGCGGTGCTATATCTCTACTCCATCACTCTTTTCATGCAATAAGCTGGCAATCTTTTAGAACCTGTTTTTAAGGAAAGAAACGCGAACTAAATATAAGCGCTGGCGTGAAAGATGCGCGAACGAAACACAATAATGTAACATTATTTTGTTTCGTTTGCGCCTAAATCATTACCTTTGCAGAATAAATAGAGAGAGCGAACACATGGAAAAGAAGAAACTGTTGTCAATAATGTCGGCCTTGGCAAGACACAAGTATCTTATCACGATTGTGATAGGCTTCTTGTTTATTGGCTTCATCGACGAGAACAGTTTCATGCAACGTGTGAAATACGACATCCAGATAAGCGGACTAAAAGAAGAAATCAAGAAATACAACGCCATCAACGACTCAGCCAACACTCAACTTGAGAAGCTTAGGCGTAACCCCCGATACATAGAGAAGATAGCCCGAGAGCGCTATTTCATGAAAGCTGACGATGAGGACATCTTCGTGCTCAGCACGGACAAGGTAAATGATGACACTGAAAATCAATCACCAGAATGAAACAACTAAATAAATTCCAAAGTGCCATATTTCTCACAGGTGGCGCTTTGATGGTCATTGGCGTGGCTTGCTGCGTGCTCACAATAGCGCCAACAGTGCTTTGTTGGGTTTATCTCTTGGGCGCGGTCTTGTTTGCGGTCATGCAAGTGTCACAAGTCTACGAAGGCAAGGACATAGTGGTGCGCAGGCTGAAGCGCCTTCAAAACCTCAGCGACCTGTTGTTCGTGTTGGCGGGGTTGCTTCTTGCCGACACGGTATACGCTGGTGTGAACCATAGCTTTTTCCAGCCATTGTTCAATAACCAAGAGGCATACATCACGTATTTATACAATAAATGGGTGGTATTGTTGCTCATTGCGGCAATTCTTGAAGTGTATACGGCTCACCGAATTGACCACGAACTATCGAAAAAAAATATAAAAGAGTAGTCGCTACCATTAAATTGCATAAAAATAATTTATATACTCGACAAGAGGTTGTATCTTTGCTATAAGAAGAAAACAAAAACTTATGAATAAAGTTATATACACTATAATCAGTGTACTTGCCTTGACCTCATGTGCCAACAGTTTCCACATCACTGGTTCAACAAGCGTGAGCATGCTCGACGGTCAGAAGTTGTACCTTAAAGTGATGAAGGATACGACGCTGAAGAACCTGGATTCGTGTGATGTCGTTCATGGGCAATTCCAGTTTGGAGGCACTACGGACTCCGTGAGGGTCGCCAACATAATTCTTGACGACAACAACAACATTCCCGTGGTGCTTGAGGGGGGCGACATTCAAGTGAAGATAGACAACTCGCAGGAAACAGTCACGGGCACGCCGCTCAACGACAAGCTCACAAAGTTTCGTCAGCAGTTCACGCGACTGATGAATGAAAGCAATGACCTCGTGCACCAGCACGACCAGGCGATAATGAACGGCAGAAACATGGAAGCGGTCAACGCGCGTCTCGCCGCCAAGGACGCTGACATCAATCGGCGCGTGGACAAGCTCGTCACGACGTTCGTATCAGACAACATGGACAACGTGCTCGGTCCTTACGTTTTCATCAACGTTTGCATGAACCGCTACAACGTGCCAATGCTTGACGCATGGGTTGAGGACATCATGAGCAGGGCTACTACCAAGTTCAAGAACGACCCGCAAGTGAAAGAGTATTATGAGGCCGCGCAAGAGAACCAGAATATAATGAACGGCACTAAGATGCCAGAGCAGGCACCGCAACAGGCACCTCAAAACGCTCCGCAAGACGGGCAGACCCCTAACGAAATGGCCCAATAATTTTTTACATAGCAAATAACACTAAAGCATATAAACTTTTCTCAACATGAGGACAATCATCGAAAATGGAACGATTGTCAATGAGGGTAGGTCTTTCAAAGGCTCCATCATAATTGACAACGACCATATTGAAGACGTGATTGCCGAAGACGAGACACCCCGAGGCATCTACGACCAACATATAGATGCCTCGGGGTGTCTTGTTATGCCAGGTGTCATCGACGAGCACGTCCACTTCCGCGAGCCAGGTCTCACGGACAAGGCCGACATTGAAAGCGAGTCGAGAGCCGCGGCATGGGGTGGCGTCACCACGTTTTTCGACATGCCAAACACGAAGCCTGCCACGACAACTTTACACGACTGGGAAGACAAGATGGCGCTTGGCGAGAAGAAAAGCCACGTCAACTATGCTTTCTTCTTCGGCGCGACAAACAGCAATGCCGACTGCTACAAGCATCTCGACGCGACACGGTTGCCAGGCATAAAACTCTTCATGGGTGCCTCAACTGGCAATATGCTTGTAGACGACAAGCAAGCCCTTGACGACATCTTCGGCCAATGCGCCTCGCTCAATCTTCCGTTGATGACCCACTGCGAGGACACCAATATCATCAATCGCAACATGGCAAAGGCAAAAGCCGATTATGGCGAAGACCCGGATATAAGCCTGCACCCTGTCATCCGTTCAGAGGAAGCGTGCTACGCAAGTTCCTCGCTCGCGGTGAAGCTGGCCCAAGCACACGGCACTCGCCTTCACATAGCCCATGTCTCCACGGCCAAAGAGCTCAGCTTGTTGCCCAAAAACGGCAACGTGTTCCGCCAAGGTCAGATGCCAACCATCACGGGCGAAGCGGTCATCGCGCATTTGCTGTTCTCCGACAGCGATTACGCCACGCGCAAAGCTCTCATCAAATGCAACCCTTCTGTCAAGACCGCCAAAGACCGCGATGCATTGCGTCTTGCCCTAAGTGGCGGGCTCATCTCTTGCATAGGCACCGACCATGCCCCACATAAGTTGGGCGACAAGCAAGGCGGTTGCGCTCATGCGGCATCCGGTATGCCAATGGTGCAGTTCTCGCTTGTGTCAATGCTCAACCTTGTCGATGAGGGCGTTATAAGCGTTGAGCAAATGGTGTGGCTTATGTGCCACAATCCGGCACGCCTGTTTTCCGTGAGCGATCGAGGTTTTATCCGCAAGGGTTACAAGGCCGACATCACCATCGTCAAGCATGTCGACACTTGGACACTTACCGAGGACATGATTCAAAGCAAATGCGGCTGGAGCCCACTCACGGGCGACAAGTTCCATTGGTGTGTCATGAGAACGATGTGCAACGGTCACACGGTCTTCGACAATGGGAAAATGGACGAATCCTATCGTGGCGAGGCCGTGCGCTTTCAGCGTTATAAGGCAAACCATGCGAATCGACTATAACATTGGTGACATAAGACCGTTTATCAACTGGGTGTATTTTGACTATACATGGGGCATGAACGGCAAGTGCAACGTTGAGCGCGACCGCCTTCACGCTGATGCCAATGCCATGCTCGACAAATGGCAAGGCAGTTACCGCACCCACGCCGTGTTCAGGATTGTCGATGCCAACAGCGACGGCGACGACATCATCGCCGATGGAATGCGCCTGCCAATGTTGCGTCAGCAGAAGCCCACAAAGCCCGGGCAGCCTAACCTCTGCCTGGCCGACTTTCTAAGACCTGTCTCCCAGGGCGTTAAAGACAAGCTCGGACTGTTCGCTGCCACCGTGGATCATGACCTCACGTGCGGTTACGACAACGACGTGTATGGCAAGATGCTGTCTCAGGTTCTTGCCGACAGGCTCGCCGAAGGCACTGCCGAACTGGTCCACCTTCAGGTGAGGCGGCGTTATTGGGGTTACGCGCCCGACGAGAATCTGTCGATGGAAGAAATCCATGCCGAGAAATACCAAGGCATCAGGCCGGCGGTGGGATACCCGTCAATGCCAGACACAAGCATGAACTTCCTCATAGACAAGTTGATAAACATGGGAAGCATTGGCATACGGCTCACCGAGACCGGCATGATGCAGCCGCACGCCTCGACATCCGGCTTGATGTTCGCCCACCCAAAAGCCCGATATTTCGAACTTGGGAAAATCGGCGAAGACCAGCTCCTCGACTACGCCCGCAGACGGCAACTGCCCGTCAGCACTATAAGGCGATTCCTCCAATCTTCGCTTTTGAAGCAATAACATCCATGATAGCAATATAAGCCACATGATACTGAGATTTCTTGTCTTTTTCATCTTGATTATCTTGGTGCCCGACATTTATATCTGGCTCCACTATTACCGCACGCGTTATCTCCACAACCGTGTGGTTAGGGTGGTGTGGTGGCTTCCGTGCCTCTGCATGATAGCATACACCATCGCGCTATGCACCATCCGCAACTTCGCCCCGACCGATCTCACATGGCTCAACACTTACCTCTGTCTCTTCGGCCTGTTCATCTTGCCGAAGGCATTGTTTGCCATCATTTCTGGATTTGGCTCAGCCGTGCGCGCCATCTTCCACACTCGCTATAACTATGGGCATCGCATAGGACTCGTTGTCGGCGCAATCGGGGTCATGGCATATATCTACGGAATGGCTTTCGGCGTGGGACGGATAGTTGTCAGGTATGTCGACCTGACCTTTCACGACCTTCCTGAGGAGTTCGATGGCTATCGTGTGCTGCACATATCCGACATCCATGCTGGCACGTTCAACGGCTGGCGCAAAAAAATACTAAGGGCGGAGATAGACAGCATCAGGGCGCAGAAACATATCGACATGGTGTGCTTCACCGGCGACATGGAGAACATGAGGCCGCGCGAGGTGGAGACCATGATGCCCGAACTCAAGCGGTTGCCATATATGTATTCGGTGCTGGGCAACCACGACTACGCTGAATATGTCAAGGCGACGCCAGAAGAAAAAGCCAAGAAGATAAACTATCTTGTAAACCTTGAGAACAAGCTCGGACGCGTGTTGCTCAACGGCAACATCCCAATAAGGCGCAAGCTGAGCAATGGCCAACTGTCAAAAGATTCCATTTGGCTCGCGGGAGCTGAGGATTACAGTTCCAAACCTGAATACGACCACTCTAATCTCCAGCAGACGCTCCGTGGCATACCATCGTCAGCGTTCGTGATATTGCTTCAGCATGATCCCACCGCTTGGGACAAAGACATCCTTCCACATTCTAATGTGCAACTCACGCTGTCTGGACACACCCATGGCGGGCAGATGCAGTTGTTTGGCTTTCGGCCAACAATGCTGACAATCAAGGAAGACCGTGGACTCTACGAAAAGGATGGACGCTACATCTATGTCAATGCCGGACTGGGCGGCCTCGTTCCCTTCAGGTTCAATATGCCTTGCGAGATTACGGTGATAACACTCCACAAATAAACAAAACAGCAGATTCAACACAACAGCACCCATGAAATATCTTTATCGCGCTTACCAAATTTGCATCGTCATACCAATATTCTTACTCTGCACCATCATCATGGGCATATTCACGGTGGTGGGTTGCAAGATAGGCAACGGCAATTTTTGGGGTTATTGGCCTGGCCATCATTGGGCGTGGCTTGCCGTGAAACTGCTTCTATTGCCCGTAAAAGTTGAGGGAAGGGAGAACCTCAAGCCTGGCCAGAGCTATGTCTTCGTGGCGAACCATCAGGGCGCGTTCGACATTTTCTTGATATATGGTTTCCTCAACCGCAACTTCAAGTGGATGATGAAACATGGCTTGACCACCATTCCTATAGTTGGGCAGGCCTGCAGGTCGTCGCACCAGATCATAGTGGACAAGCGTGGCGCGTCAAGGATAAAGAAGACCTACGACGAGGCGCGTGAGACCCTCAAGGAGGGCATGTCGGTGGTGGTATTCCCAGAGGGAGCCCGCACGTTCACCGGCCACATGGGTTTCTTCCGCCGCGGAGCATTCATGCTTGCCGATGAGCTGCAACTACCCGTCTGCCCACTGACCATAAACGGCTCCTTCAACATCATGCCACGCATGAAAGATTGGCACTGGGTCAATTGGCATCCTTTGAAACTCACCATTCACAAGCCCATCTACCCGATAGGGAAAGGCCGCGAGAACATCGAGCACATGAAGGAGCAAAGCTACGATGCCATAATGTCCGGTCT
>DAIOUH010000096.1:0-9870 GCA_036751585.1 Prevotella sp.
ATCATTGGCGATCACCTGTCGTTGACTTGCATACTCTTTGTTGCCGCGCAGCTCATTTACTCGTGGTTTACGATGCAATTGCAAAAAGACCAAATGGTGGGTCAGCAGGCTGAACAGATGAAGACGATGCAGTGGATGATGTACTTGATGCCACTCATGTTCTTCTTCATCTTCAACGACTATTCCGCAGGTCTTAACTTCTATTATTTCATATCACTTCTTTTCTCGGCTATCATCATGTTTGTGCTCCGTAAGACAACCAATGATGAGAAACTGTTGGCTATCCTTGAACGTCGCTATAAGGAGAACAAGGATAATCCTAAAAAAATGAGTGGTCTCGCAGCTCGTATGCAAGCCTTACAGCAAATGCAGCAAGAGCAGATGAAACAACAGCAGAATCGTAAACGGTAGACCATTAAAATATCAATGTTAGGGAGGCCCGTTTTAGGGCCTCCCTATACTGTTTAATACTATTGCAAATATTTTGTTATTATAATGAATAAGACTATTGCTTTGGTTTTAGGCGCCATGCTTCTTGGCACGCCTAAGATAGACGCGACAACAATGATTGGAAAGAGTAGTATCACGCTGAAGTCCGACTTGATGTCTCCCGAGGCCTTGTGGGCAATGGGTAGAATCGGCACTGCGGCTGTCTCTCCTGATGGCAGGCAGGTAGTGTATCAGGTGAGTTATTACAGCGTTAAGGAGAACAAGAGCCATACGGTTCTTTACATTCAGTCTACAAAGGCTGGCAAGACCATTGTCAAGCCACTGCTCTTGACCTCTGATGAGAAGAGCGAGAGCGATCCTTCGTGGATAGAGGGTGGAGGCAAGATCGCCTTCCTGCGCGATGGCCAATTATGGAAAATGAATGCCGATGGCACTGGGCGTGTCAAACTCACTGATTCGAAGATTGACATTGAGGGGTATAAGTTCTCGCCAGACGGCAAGAAGGTTATCCTCATCAAGAGCTTGCCTTACCATGAGTCTATCAAGGAGAATCCGAAAGACCTTCCTCTCGCCACAGGTAGGGTGGTTACCGACCTCAACTATCGCCACTGGGATCACTATGTGGAAAGCGTGGCTCATCCTTTCGTTGCCAATGTCAGTGGCGACAAGGTTGACGACGGGGAAGACATCCTCGATGGCGAGCCTTATGAGTGCCCGATGGCACCGTTTGGCGGCATTGAGCAACTTGACTGGAGCAAGGATTCCAAGAGCGTGGCCTATACTTGCAGGAAGAAAACGGGAGTTGACTATGCAGTGTCCACAGATGCCGACATCTATTTATATAATGTGGCAGACAAGACCACACGCAATTTGTGTAAGCCGGAGGGTTACGAGGAACCGAAGATTGACCCTACGAAAAGCATGCGCAATCAGGCTGTGAACCATCAAAAAGGCGATATGCAGGTGGGTTATGACGTGAATCCACAGTTCTCGCCTGATGGCAAGTACATCGCTTGGCAGAGCATGGCGCGCGATGGATATGAGAGTGATCGCAACCGTCTGTGTGTCATGGATTTGACTACTGGCAAGAAGCAATACGTCACGGAGAGTTTCGACTCCAATGTTGACGCTTTCGTGTGGGCAAATGACAGCAAGACCATTTATTTCACTGGATGCTGGCATGCTACAGAGAATGTCTACCAAACCAACTTGGTTGGCGACGTGATGCAAATAAGCAAGGACGAGTGGGCGGATTATGGCTCACTTCAGATGCTTGGTTCTGGCTTGAAAGACAAGGCGTTGCTGGTGACAAAACATTCAATGGTAAGTCCTGATGACATCTATGTCTTGACTCCAAACAACAAGAAGCCCAAGTCGTCAACGCTTGCGCGCCTAACGGCAGAGAACAAGCAAATCTATGACCAGTTGGCTTTGCCCAAAATCCAACAACGTTGGGTGACAACGACCGATGGGAAGCAGGAGCTCGTTTGGATCATTCTCCCGCCTCATTTCGATGCCACGAAGAAATACCCCACATTGTTGTATTGTGAGGGCGGTCCACAGAGCCCCGTGTCACAGTTCTGGTCATACAGGTGGAACTTCAGCATAATGGCAGCCCACGGTTATGTCATCGTTGCGCCAAACCGCCGTGGTCTTCCTGGATTCGGCTCGGAGTGGAACGAGGAAGTATCGCAAGACTGGACGGGCCAGTGCATGCGCGACTATCTTTCGGCAATAGACGATGCCGCCAACAATTTGCCTTATGTGGACAAGGACAGAATGGGTGCCGTCGGTGCCAGCTTCGGCGGTTTCTCTGTTTATTATTTGGCTGGTCATCACGACAAGCGCTTCAAGTGCTTCATCGCCCATGATGGCGCTTTCAACCTTGAGTCCATGTACACTGACACGGAAGAGGCTTGGTTCAGCAACTGGGAGTATGATGACGCTTATTGGAACAAGGACGCGACGGAAGCCGCGAAGCGCACTTACGAGAATAGCCCTCATCGCTTTGTTGACAAATGGGACGCACCAATCCTCTGCATCCATGGAGAAAAGGACTACCGCATCAACGCCAATCAAGGCTTTGGTGCTTTCAACGCCGCACGTATGCGAGGCATACCTGCCGAGCTCCTCATCTTCCCTGATGAAAACCACTGGGTGTTGAAACCGCAAAACGGAATACTTTGGCAGCGCACGTTCTTCAACTGGCTCGACAAGTGGCTTAAGAAATAAACAAAAGGTATATTATTATAAAAGATGGTAGAAAAGATTCAAACTATTTTAAGCGATAGCAAAGGCGCGCGTTGGACGGCCCTTTTCATAGTCGCCTTTACAATGATGATGGGCTACTTCATCACTGACGTGATGTCGCCCCTTGAAGTGCTCTTGACCAAGCCTATTGCAGCGGGTGGCCTTGGCTGGACGTCAGACGATTACGGTTTCTTCTCAGGAAGTTATGGTCTTATCAATGTCTTCCTGCTCATGCTCTTCTTTGGCGGTATCATCCTCGACAAGATGGGAATCCGCTTCACTGGCGTGTTGGCTTGCGCGTTGATGGTCATCGGCGTTTGCATCAAGTTCTTTGGTGTCAGTCACGACTTTGGAGGCGACAGCATCTATCTGAATATCATTATCTTCAAGGGCAACCTGCCCATGTCGGCGGCGGTGGCATCTCTTGGCTTCTCGATATTCGGCATGGGTTGCGAGATTTGCGGTATCACGGTATCCAAAATCATAACTAAGTGGTTCACAGGCCATGAGCTCGCTCTCGCCATGGGCATACAGGTCGCCCTTGCGCGACTTGGCACGGCTGCGGCAATGATGGGTTCTCTGCCTTTTGCCAAGGCTTTTGGTGGCAAGGTGAGTGCTCCAGTGTTGCTTGGCGCGGTATTGCTCATCATTGGCTTCCTTGCGTTTATCGTTTACACCGTGATGGACAAGAAGCTCGACCGTAGCGTTGCCGCTGCCAAGGGCGAAAGCGAGAAGCAGATAGAAGAGCAAGCTGAGTCGGAGGATGAAAAGTTCCATTTCCGTGACCTTAAGCTCATCTTCTCCAACCCAGGCTTCTGGTGCATCTGTCTGTTGTGCTTGCTCTTCTACAGTGGAGTGTTCCCCTTCTTGAAGTTTGCCACAAAGCTGATGATTGCCAATTATAATGTCCCGGAGAACGTGGCAGGCATCATCCCGGGACTCATTCCCTTCGGCACGATTTTGCTCACGCCATTGTTTGGCTCACTTTACGACAAGATTGGCAAGGGCGCCACGTTGATGCTCATCGGCTCGGCGATGTTGGCAGCCATCCACTTCATTTTCGCTATTCATATCTTGCCTTATGGATGGTTTGCCGTTATCATCATGATACTTCTTGGTGTGGCGTTCTCTTTGGTTCCTTCAGCCATGTGGCCGAGTGTCCCGAAGATTATTCCAATGAAGCTGTTGGGTTCGGCTTACGCCATCATCTTCTATATCCAAAACATTGGCCTTAGCCTTGTGCCTATGCTGATAGGCAAGCTCAATGGCTCTGATTCGACCTATAAGACGAGCATGAGCGTCTTCTGCTCTTTTGGAGTATGCGCGGTTATCCTCAGCCTTCTGCTTCTTGTTATAGACAAGAAGAAAAACTATGGACTGCAGCAACCAAACATTAAGTAATATCACCTTAATCCTTTTATAGAGAACGGGGCAAGTTTCCACATGGAATCTTGCCCCGTTCTCTGTAGACATGTGTCATGTCGTATAAAAAGATTGTAAAAAAGTTGACGAAAACTTTTGATAGAAAAAAACATTTGCCTAATTTTGAGGCCAACACAACATAAACCTAACTAATGTATGAGAACAATAAACAAAAAATTAGCCATATCTATGTTAGTATGTAATTTTGCATTTTCAGCCACTGGGTTCTCTCAAACCCAGTCAGAATGGAATGTGCCTTCGTCACAATATCCTATGATTGACAGCCAGCACAGGGCAATCATAAGGGTTGACGCGCCAAAGGCCACAGACGTGAAAGCTGAGGTGGCGGGAAAAACTTATCCCATGACACGCAATGCGGATGGTAGTTGGAGCGTGACCACTGACCCGCTTGCGGTGGGTTTCCATTACTATTTCCTTGACATAGACGGTGTCAAGGTGACGGATCCTGGCACGGAGACTTTCTTTGGCTATAGCCGACTTGCAAGTGGGTTGGAAGTACCGGAGGACAAGGAGGGCGACTATTATCGTCCACATCTCGACGTGAGTCACGGCCAAGTGCGTCGTGTGACGTATTATTCTGCCTCGTCGCGGGCATGGCGTGAGGCTGTGGTCTACACTCCCGCGGAATACGAGACGGAAACAGCAAAACGCTATCCTGTGCTGTATCTTCAGCATGGGATGGGGGAGGATGAGCGAGGTTGGACCAAGCAGGGGCGCATGCAGAACATCATGGACAACATGATAGCCGCGGGCAATGCCGTGCCAATGATTGTGGTGATGGAAAGTGGCGACATCAATCGTCCAATACATGAAGGCGTAAGCCGAAAAGTTGAAGAGAGTACCTATGGCGCATCGTTTTATCCTGTCATGCTCAACGACCTCATACCTATGATTGACAAGACGTTCCGGACAAAAACAGATCGTGAGTCAAGGGCCATGGCAGGACTGTCATGGGGAGGTCATCAGGCTGTGGACATAGTGTTTCCGCATCTTGACAAGTTTGCGTGGCTCGGTCTCTTCAGTGGAGCGGTGTACGGACTTGATGTCAACAAGAACTATGGTGGGATTCTGAAAAATAAAGACAGGATTAATTCATCGCTCAACTACTTCTTCATTGGTTGTGGAACGGAAGAGAGCATTGGTGTTCCTAAACTCACGAAGACACTTGATGAGGCTGGCATACATTATGATCGCTTTACATCGCAAGGCACTGGTCATGAATGGCTCACTTGGCGACGTTGCCTACGCGCTTTCATAACACGCGTGTTTCAGTGAATCTCCCGCAATATACGAAAAACAAAGGGACGGCACATACACGATGTACCGTCCCTTTATATTTTCTACAAATAAAGTTTATTTGAAAAAGTCTTTCACAGCCTCGTTAGGAACCATCTGCTCGTCGAAGACGTAAGCACCGGTCTTAGGGCTCTTCACCATCTTGATGACCTTTGAATATGCGCGACCATCAGTGCTACCTTCGTGAAGGGTAGCGACAGCTTTCTTTGCCATAGTCTGTTAGTTATTATATTATTAATGACTTAAAAGTCGGGATTACTTAATCTCCTTGTGGAGAGTCATCTTTTTAAGGATGGGGTTGTACTTCATGAGCTCGAGACGCTCAGGAGTGTTCTTACGATTCTTTGTCGTAACGTAGCGGCTTGTTCCAGGCTTGCCTGAGTTCTTCATCTCTGTGCACTCGAGAATCACCTGTACTCTGTTGCCCTTTGATTTCTTTGCCATCGTTATTAGTCTCCTATTACTTTAATGTCTTTCCAGTCGCAATAACCCTTTGCAACGGCTTGCTTCAGAGCTGCGTCAAGACCGACTTTGTTGATAAGACGAAGACCAGCGGCGCTGACCTTCAAGGAAATCCAGCAATTCTCCTCTACATAGAAGAACTTCTTGCTGAAGAGGTTTACGTCAAAGCTGCGCTTTGTGCGGTGCTTTGAGTGAGACACATTGCAACCAATCTGTGCCTTCTTGCCTGTTATCTGACAAATCTTAGACATTGCTATTCTTTGTTTTTGATGCGATTTTAACTACTTATTCCAAACAGAGTGCAAAATTACAAAATATCTCCAAAATAGCAAAGCAAAGTGGGATAAAATGTTTGTATTTAAGCTTTTTTACTGTTTGTCGAGCTCGTTGAGGTATTCTATGAACAAGCTCAAGGCTTTTTTGACGGCGATGTTGAGGTTCACGCCACGTCCGTAGTCCTCTGTGAGGCAGAACGTGCGCACGTCGTCCTTAGAGCCGTAGCCAAGCCAAATCGTCCCGATTGGAATCTCCGGTGTGCCTCCTGTGGGGCCTGCTACGCCAGTAGCTGATAAGGCGAAGTCGACGCCGAGGGTGTTGCAGGCGCCCACGACCATTTCCTTTGCCACTTCCTCGCATACGGCTGTTTGCTCTTCCAGCACCTCGTGAGACACTCCAAGGAGCTTTTCCTTTATCTCGTTGGTATAGCTCACGATGCCACCCTTGAAGTATTGTGACGCGCCAGGGACGGCGACAATTGCTTCGGCTATGCCACCTCCCGTGCAGCTCTCCGCCGTGCCAAGGGTCTTGTTGTTATTGTATAGAGCCTCCTGTATTTGTTGGCTCAACACTTTGGTTTCTAACTCCATGTGAAAAATGGTTTATGTTCTACTTGAATGTTACTTTCGAGAATGCGGGGGCGTCTATTGAGCAGAAATCCTTGTCGAGATACTTGTAGTAGCCCACGATGCCAATCATGGCGGCGTTGTCGGTGGTATAGCTGAACTTTGGTATGTATATTGTCCAGCCATACTTTGCGGCATGTTCGCGGAAGGAGTTGCGCAGACCGTTGTTTGCCGACACGCCACCAGCCACAGCCACGTGCTTTATGCCTGTTGTCTTCACGGCCAGGCGCAGTTTCTTCATCAGGATGTCCACGATGGTGTGCTCCAGGCTTGCCGCCAGGTCTTCCTTGTGGTGCTCCACGAAGTCAGGGTCGTCTGCCACCCACTTGCGCAGGTTGTAGAGGAAGGATGTCTTGAGCCCGGAGAACGAATAGTCGCAACCAGGGATGTTAGGCTCCGAGAACTTATAAGCGAGAGGGTTGCCCTTGCGTGCCAACTTGTCGATTATCGGTCCGCCAGGATAGCCGAGCCCCATCACCTTTGAGCATTTGTCTATGGCCTCGCCAGCCGCGTCGTCGATGGTCTGGCCCAGCACCTCCATGTCGTTGTAGGCGTTGACCTTCACTATCTGTGAGTTGCCGCCCGATACGAGCAGGCAAATGAAGGGCAGGGGAGGCATATGGTTGTCGTCATCGCTTTCCTTGATGAAATGCGCCATGACGTGACCTTGCAAATGGTTTACGTCTATCAATGGTATGCCGAGGCTGCGGGCGAAACCCTTCGCGAAGCTCACGCCTACAAGCAATGAGCCCATCAATCCTGGACCGCGTGTGAAGGCCACGGCTGAAAGTTGCTCTTTCGTGATGCCGGCACGCTTTATGGCTTGGTCCACTACTGGCACCACGTTCTGCTGGTGGGCGCGACTCGCGAGCTCAGGCACCACGCCGCCATAGGCACGGTGTACCTCCTGCGAGGCTGTGACATTGCTCAACAGCACGCCATTGCGCAGCACTGCAGCCGATGTGTCGTCGCAGCTGCTCTCTATACCTAATATATATATGTCTTGCATAAGGCTCTTGCTCTGTATTGTTTTAATAAGAAAGGATTTCCACGCCGTGCTCGGTCATGAGGAACGTGTGTTCCCACTGTGCCGATGGCTGTTCGTCGGCTGATATTACCTCCCAGCCGTAAGGGTCGTCAGCGTCGATAAACACTTTCCATGTGCCCATGTTTATCATTGGCTCGATGGTGAACGTCATTCCTGGCACCAGCAGCATTCCCGTGCCCTTGTGCCCATAGTGCAGCACTTCCGGCTCCTCGTGCATGGCGAGTCCCACGCCGTGGCCGCAAAGGTCGCGCACCACGCCGTAGCCGTATTTCTCGGCGTGCTTCTGTATGGCGTGGCCAATGTCGCCCAAGAATCCCCATGGCTTGGCGGCTTCGGCGCCAAGGTCAAGGCATTCCTTTGTGACCCTCACGAGTTGCTCTTTCTCTGGCGTGGTCTTGCCGCCGATGATGAACATTCGCGATGCGTCACCGAAATAGCCATTGTAGTCGAGTGTCATGTCCACGTTCACGATGTCGCCAGGCTCCAACACGTCTTCCTTCTTCGGGATACCATGGCACACCACCTCGTTGATGCTGGTGCACACGGCCTTAGGGAAGCCTTCATAGTTGAGGCAGGATGGGTTGCAGTCGTGTTCCTTGCAATATTTCATCACCACGTCGTCGATGTCTTGCGTGCTTATGCCAGGCCCTATCATCGCCTCTACGGCGTCAAGGCAACCCGTGTTGAGCTTTCCGGCTATGCGTATGCCCTCTATTTGCTCTGGCGTGCGAATCATGTCGCGTGTTGGCACGAGTTTGCCTTTCGACTCGAATGCCATAATCTTTTTATCCAGCTCGGTAGGCTCCTGTCCTTTGATGCAGTGCCACCGGCGCTTACTGTTCAGCTTCATAAACATTTGTGTTTCTTACTTTCATGCAAAGTTACTGCTTTTTAGGATAATGAGCATAAATCAGTGGCATAAATCATGAAAAAAGAGTGCCGCTCACTTCCTTTCGTCAGGATTTACGTACTTGCCATTCACTTTCAGCGGCTCCAGATGTATGATGACGTGTGTCTCTTGCCCGAACTTCCGCTTGATGTCGTCTTCCACCTTCGTGGCGTGCTCATGGGCCTCATACAGGTTGGTCTCTCCTGGCATCCTGATGTGCATCTCTATGGCGAAGTTGTTTCCTATGCGGCGCGTGCGGAGGTTGTGCACCTCGTATATGCCCTTGTCTTTGAGGGCGATGGCCACAATCTGCTTTTCCACGTCCTCTGGCAGGCTCGCTTCCAGCAGTTCGCTCGACGACTGCTTGATGAGCTTTATCGCCTCCCACACGATGAAACCGCTCACGGCCACGGCAGTCAGCGGGTCGAGCACCGTCCACTTCGCGCCCAAAAGTATGGCCAGACCTGTGCCGAGGGCGGTTCCGATGGATGAGAGAGCGTCGGAGCGGTGGTGCCATGCGTTGGCAATCACCGCTTGCGAGTTGTATTTCTTTCCGACCTTAGTCGTGAACTGGAAGCACCACTCCTTGAGCAGTATGCTCACCACGGCGGCTATGAAGGCGATCACGCCAGGGCTGGGGAGCTCGGTGCCGTGGATAACCTTTATTATCTTCTCCAGGCCGCCAATGCATATCATGGCACCCACGGCGAGCAGCGCTATGCCGATGAGGGCAGTGGCGAGGGTCTCATATTTGCCGTGCCCGAAGTCGTGGTCCTTGTCTTGCGGCTTGTTGCTCAACCTCACGAATATCAGCATCACGATGTCGGTCAGGAAATCGCTAAGCGAGTGAACGGCGTCGGCTATCATGGCGGCAGAACCGCCCAGGATGCCGGCTATGAACTTGAAAACCAGCAGGAAGACATTGATAAGGCTTCCCTCGATAGTCACTTTGTTGATTGCGTGCAATCTAACAATGCTTTCATCTTTTTCCATGGTTAAATCTTTCTCCTTCAAAGATTGTTATGATGAATATACCAATGTTTACGAGACATTTTTTGATAACGAGCTGCAAACTTACATCTTTCTTGTGAAAAGTGTGCAATAAATCTTCAATTATTTTTTAGTATGTG
>DAIOUH010000097.1:0-9829 GCA_036751585.1 Prevotella sp.
ATGCGCGCGTAGGTATACTGTATGAAAGGACCAGTGTTGCCATTGAAGTCGATAGACTCCGCAGGATTGAACAGCATGTTCTTGCGAGCGTCCACCTTCAGGATAAAGTATTTCAAGGCACCCATGCCCACGATGCGGGCTATCTCGCGCTTCTCCTCCTCAGAGAACTCCTTTGACTGTCCATGCTCCTCGCTGGTCTTGCGGGCGTCCTCGATCATCTCCGCCACGAGGTCATCGGCATCCACCACGGTGCCCTCACGGCTCTTCATCTTGCCGTTGGGGAGCTCCACCATGCCATAAGAGAAATGCACGAGGTCCTTGCCCCACTTGAAGCCAAGACGGTCGAGGATGAGCGAAAGCACCTGGAAATGGTAGTTCTGCTCGTTGCCCACCACGTATATCATCTTGTCGATTGGGTAATCGGCGAAGCGCATCTCAGCCGTGCCTATGTCCTGGGTCATGTAGACCGTGGTGCCGTCGGCGCGGATGAGGAGCTTTTGGTCGAGGCCATCCTTGGTGAGGTCCGCCCAGATGCTGCCATCCTCCTTCTTGTAGAAGAGGCCCTTTTCAAGACCCTCCATCACCTTGCGCTTGCCCACGAGATAGGTGTTGCTCTCATAATATATCTTGTCGAAGCTGACCCCGAGAGCCTTGTATGTCTCATCGAAACCAGCGTATACCCAAGAGTTCATCTTTGCCCAAAGGTCGCGGATTTCCTTGTCGCCAGCCTCCCATTTCACGAGCATGTGGTGAGCCTCCTTTATGAGCGGAGCCTCCTGCTCAGCCTTTTTCTTGGCATCGTCCTCGCTCATGCCCTCTGCCACGTATTTCTTCTCCAGCTCGGCGCACTCAGCCTTGAAGTGCTTGTCGAAGAGCACATAGAAGTCGCCAATGAGGTGATCGCCTTTCTTGCCCGTCGACTCAGGCGTGCAGCCGTTGCCCCATTTCATCCACGCGAGCATCGACTTCATGATGTGTATGCCACGGTCGTTCACGATGTTGGTCTTTACCACACGGTTGCCGTTGGCCTCAAGAATCTTGGCCAAGCTCCAACCCAAGAGGTTGTTGCGCACGTGTCCGAGGTGCAGTGGCTTGTTGGTGTTTGGCGAAGAGTATTCCACCATGATGAGAGGAGACTCTGGCGTGACCGCCTTCTCGCCGTAGCGTGGGTCGCTGTCGATGGTGTCGAGCAGTGCAATCCACGCCTCTGGCGCTATGACGAGGTTGAGGAAACCACCTACGGCGTTGAACGCTGCCACTGCCTTGCAATTGCTCACGAGTTTCTCGCCAATCTCTTGCGCGGTGTCTTGAGGCTTCTTGTGCGACATCTTCAGGAAAGGAAACACCACCAGCGTGAGGTTGCCCTCAAACCCGGGTTTCGTCTTTTGAAGTTGCACCATCTTGTCTGAAACCTCTTGGCCATAAAGCTCCTTGACGGCGGTAACCACCGATGAGCTTATCTCTTTCTCAATGTTCATGGAAGTATGTTGTCTATTTATATTACTTATTAATAAGATATTATTTGTTTGCAAAGTTAGCAAAATATATAGGAATAAGTGTCAGTTTGTCGCAATAAATATCAATGTGGCTAACCATTTTTTGGTTAAACAATGTAAATTATATTGATTTTAACACATAGAGTTTTTGCTTATTCAAAAAAGTTTACTAATTTTGTTTCGCATTGAAATCTAAACTTCAAAAACCGAAAACAATATGAGCACACAACAAGACGTCTACGGCAATCTCGGCCCTAAACGCAAGAAATTTCTCAATTGGCAGATGCGCACCATCTTGGTGTCGATGCTGGGTTACGCAATGTTTTATTTCGTGAGAAAGAACTTCTCTCTCGCCATGCCAGGCTTGACGGGTGAGTATGGCATATCCAACAAGAGCTTTGGCTGGATATTGTTCTTCGGTTCTCTCGTGTATGGAACGTCTCGCTTCATCAATGGTTACGTCGTGGACCGCGTCAAGAGCCACATCGTAATGGCCTTGGGCTTGTTTTTGTGTGCCATTGCCAACTTCGCCTTTGGCTTCAGCGTGAATATCAGCTCGCTCATCACTGGAACCGACAGCGGCCCCGACTTCACGTCGATGCTCATCCTCTTCATGGGTGTTGTCATCATCATAAACCAGTATTGCCAAGGCATGGGCTATCCACCGTGCGCGCGCATCCTGCCCCACTGGATTCACCCGTCGGAGCTCGCCACCAAGATGTCCATCTGGAACACGTCGCACTCTGTGGGCGCCGCACTCGCCGTGATAGTGTGCGGCACCATCATGGGCTCGCTCGGCACCGACATGAGCGCCAACACCGCTATGGTGGCGCGGATAACCGAAAACTTGACAAACAACAGCGTGGCTGACGCCTCGACACAGGCCCTCAACTACGCCGCGCATATCGGCGCGTGGAAATGGTGCTTCTGGATTCCAGCCATCATAGCACTATGTGGATCAGTGTTCGTATTGATGGGCTTGCGCGACGAACCTAAGGACGCCGGACTGCCCGACCTCCCTGGCACATCGCTCGGAAAGATTGACGTGCAAAACAAGAAAGACCGCAAGAAGTTTGAGATGGTGATGGTATGGAAGAACCGCTGGGTATGGACATTCTGCATCGCCAACCTCTTCGTGTATATCGTGAGAATGGGTATTCTCGACTGGGGTCCAAAGTTCCTCACCGAGAGCCGTGGCCTCGACATCTCCGAGGCTGGCTGGACAGTGGCAGCGTTTGAGATTGCCGGCATCCTCGGCACGCTCTTCGCCGGTTGGGCCACCGACCACATCTTCAAGGGCAAGGGCCACCACATGTGCGTGGCTTGCATGGCTGGCGCCGCGTTGTTCATGTTCATCTTCCGTTGCCTGCCAAACAACGCGAGCCTCTCGCTCACGGCGGCAGTGCTCGTGGGCGCGGGATTCTGCGTGTATGGACCACAGGCACTCATCGGCATAGAGCTCGGCAAGCAAGCCACGAAGGAGGCTTCGGCAAGGGCCAACGGCATCGCCGGCATACTCGGATACATTGGCTCAGGCCTCTCTGGACTGCTCGTGGGATACGTGGCAGACATCTACGGATGGACAAGAGTGTTTGAGACCATCATCGTGGTGGCTATTATCGGCATGATAATATTAATATCCATGTGGAAAGCCCCACGCGATGGATATGAGCGCGCCTCAAAGATTGAATACGAGGAATAAGACTGAATAATAAGTAATTAGAGATAGATATAAACTGTGTATATGAAATAAAAATCAAGACATGCCATGAAGTTTGACAAGTTCTTATCTCCCTTTGACCACGACAACCTGATGAAGGCCCTGGCGAAAATCAGCCATGTGGCTCTCGACATGGACGGCACCATCTACCTTGGTGACACCCTCTTTCCTTATACCCAGCGGTTTCTCGAAACACTGAGGAGGCTCGGCATAAGCTATTCGTTCTTGACCAACAACCCAACGAAAAACTCGGGCGACTATCTCAAGAAACTGCGCAAGCTCGGCATCGAGGCCACGGCAGAGCAGATGTACACGTCGTCGATAGCCACCATCGACTACATACACCAAAACTATCCTCAGGCCAAACGTGTCTTCGCGCTTGGCACGCCAAGCATGCAGGAAGAGTTCAGGAAGGGAGGTTTCGAGCTGTGCGAAGACTCGCCTGATGACCGACCAGACGTGCTCGTGGCAGCCTTCGACATGACGCTGACCTACAGCCGCCTCTGCCGCGCGGCGTGGTGGGCGTCGCACAAGGACATTCCCTACATTGCCACCAATCCCGACTGGGTGTGCCCGACAGACGAGCAGACCATCCTCGTGGACTGTGGCTCCTTGTGCAAGGCCATTGAGGGCGCGACGAAAAGGCAGCCCGACGTGGTGATAGGCAAGCCTAACCCCAACATGCTCTGGTGCATACGCGACAAGCGCGGCCTTCGCGACGATGAGATAGCCATGGTGGGCGACCGCATCTATACCGATGTCGCCACGGCGCAAAACGCGGGCTCGTTTGGTGTGCTCGTGCTGTCGGGTGAGACAACGCTTGAGGCATCGCAGACTTATGAGCGGCAACCCGACCTCACGGCGGCGAGCATCAAGGAGTTAGGTGAGCTGCTGGAGGAGGCACGCAGCCGTTGAGAAACGGTTGACGGACATCAAGAAAAGCCATTGAAGCAGCCTTGTAACACCAGCGAAAAACAATTGTAATCTACTATAAATAATTTTGTACCTAAATAATTAACTTTAATCAATCGATTATGAAGATGAAACAGCATCACGTGAAAATTGCCGTGACGGCTCTGTCGATGCTCACTTCGGTGACGGCTTTCGGACAAAGCGTGAAACTGACCGGCCGTGTGCTTGACACCGATGGATCAACGCCTATGGTTGGCGTGACGGTGCAACAAAAAGGTTCCAAGACTGGCACCGTGACCGACTTGGACGGACATTTCACGCTGACTGTAACTGGGGCAAATCCCCAATTGACAGTGTCGTATCTTGGTTATCAGACCACCACTTTACAGGTGGGCAGCAAGACCAATATCAAAATCGTGATGAAGCCTGAGGCAAAGAACCTTAACGAGGTCGTCGTGACGGCTCTCGGCATCAAGCGTGAGGAAAAGTCGTTGGGCTATTCGGTGACGAAGCTCGACAACAAGGAGCTCACCAAAGGCGTCTCAGGCAACTGGCTGGAACAGATGAACGGCAAGGTAGCCGGACTGTCCATGTCGCAAGCAGGTACAGGACCAATGGGAACGATGCGCGTCACGCTGCGTGGCGACCACTCGTTGAACCATGGCAACAACGGCGCGCTCTTCGTGGTCGATGGCGTGCCAATACAATCTGGAACAGTGGCAACGGGCAGCGGCTCGACATACAGCAACAACGACGCGCCCGTGGACTTCGGCAACGGAGCCGCCGACATCAACCCCGACGACGTTGAGTCGGTGACAGTGCTGAAAGGCGCCGCGGCCACGGCACTCTATGGCTCGGCGGCAGGTAACGGCGCTATCGTCATAACCACGAAAGGCGGCGGCAAGGCGAAGAAGTGGGGCGTGTCGGTAAGCTCATCGCTCGTCTTAGAGAAAGCAAGCTATTGGCCCGACTTCCAAAAGGAGTACGGAGCTGGTGCCGACATGGGCCTCAATCCTTTCGTCTTCAACAACGTGGATGCCGACAAGTCGGCTGACGGAAAGGCTTACAGCTCCAACTACTCGCGCTATAACTTCGGTGAGAAGTTTGGCGAGGGAAAGATGCGCTATCAATACAATTCATACGACTGGGATACCGGTATGTGGACTCCTACCCCATGGGAGTATAAAGACGACTGGTACAAGGGATTCTTCCAGACTGGCTCGACATGGCGCAACAACGTCTCCATCACCGGCGGCAACGGCAAGGGTACCTCTGGCCGCATAAGTTTCACTGACACTCGCAACAACTGGATTACGCCAAACACCGGCTACGTGGACGATGCCGTGTCTCTCGGATTTGACTCGCCAGTGAGCAAGCGCATCAAGATAAGCTCACGCGTCAACTTCACCAACCGCCGTAGCGGAAACCTGCCGGCAAGTGGCTACTCATCCGCCAGCCCGATGTACCAACTCGGATTCGGCTACAACACCAACTCCATGAACGAATGGAAGGATGAATATTTCAATGGCAGGTTCACCAAGGAGAACATAGACAAGGGCATGACGGTATACAAGGGCACCGACGCTTTTAACCCTTACCGCACGGCCTACGAGGAGCTCAACTCCATGAACAAGACCCGCGTCTTCGGAAACATTCAAGCCACAATCTCGCTGCTAAAGGGTCTCAACCTCAAGTTGCGCTCAGCCGTGGACATGACCCACACCTGGAGAACACAGCAGCGCCCATTCTATACCAACGGCTTCCAAGAGGGCATGTATCGTGAGCAGACCACAAACGTGTATCGCTTCAACAACGACTTCCTGCTCTCATACACCAACAACAAGTTCGTGGGCGACCGCCTCGGATTCAATGCCTCTTTTGGCGGCAACAGCTACGATTATCGTTATTACAACGACCGTATAACCCTCACAAAGTTGCAAGTGGACGGCGTGTACAACGTCTACAACGTGCCGTCAGGATATAGCCCCGACGTGTTCAGCTATCACTCAAAGAAGAAGGTCAACTCCTTCTATGGCATCATGAGCCTCTCGTGGGACAACACCTATTATGTGGAGTTCACCGACCGCAACGACTGGTCCTCGACACTCGCCATGGGCCACAACTCATACAACTATCCATCAGTCTCTGCCACGGTTCTTCTCGACCAAGTGCTCAACTTCAGGGAGAAAGCCCCTTGGGTGGACATGCTCAAGCTGAAAGCATCGTGGGCAAACGTGGGTAACGACACGTCACCTTATTCCCTGGACCGCTACTATGACAACACGTCATACTACGGTGGCTACAGAATATCACGCACCATTCCTAACTCGAAAATCAAGCCCGAGAACGAGGAAAGTTGGGAAGGCGGTATCGAAGGTAAGATGTTCGGAGGCAGGCTTGGCTTCGACTTCACGCTCTATACCACAAACACGACAAACCAAATCGTGAGCGTGGCTGCCGACCAAATCACTGGCGCGACTGGCTATACCATCAACGCGGGCAAGATAAGCAGCAAGGGCGTGGAAATCACGCTTAGCGGCACGCCCGTGAAGACTCACAACTTCGAGTGGAACGTCTCCGCCAACGCCAGCCGCAACTGGAACACGCTTGAGGCCTTGCAAGACGATTGGGACCCAAGACAACCGTTCCAACTCAACAACGGCACCACCATCGGAGGTCGCGTATACGTCTATTCTTTCGTGGGCCATGAGATGTATCACCTCTGGGGCAGAGGCTACACGCGCGCTCCGGAAGGTGCTTTCTATCTCGACGACAACGGCAACAAGGTCGACTGCAGCGGCGCAAAGATTATCACCAGCAACGGTCTGCCAGTAAGTCCGAAGTCATCGCCGCTCAAGGACCTCGGCCGTGTCAACCCAACATGGACAGGCGGTCTCAACATGAACTTCCGCATCAAGAACGTCACGGTGTCGATGGACTTCGCCGCCCAAGTTGGCGGACACGCCTATTCCACCACCAACTTCATGCTCTCCTACCAGGGCCGCTTGAAGAACTCGCTCTACGGTCGCTACGATGGCTTCGTGCTCGACGGCGTGCAAGAGCACAAGGCTGCCGACGGCACAATCACGTACACCAAGAACAAGACCGTGATGACATCCGTGCAGAACTATTACAACACTTACGTATGGGTGCGCGACAACGCCGAGGAGAACACCTTCTCCACAAACTTCATCAAGTTTAAGCAGCTGCGCGTAGACTACAGCCTGCCAAGGGCAATATGTAAGAAGACCCACTTCCTTGAGAGCGCAAGTTTCGGCGTTTACGCCACAAACCTCTTCTGCATCACGCCGTTCCCACAGTATGACCCTGAGACGGCCATGGTGTCTGGAGCTGAGATATACTCAGGCATAGAGACGCTTGCTTATCCTATGACACGTCAGTATGGATTCAATCTCAAACTTTCTTTCTAAAGCCATGAAAACAAGATTCACAAAATATATGCTTCCCGTAGCCGCGTCAGCCTTGCTGCTCGCCGGATGCACGCAGAATTTCGAGTCGACCAATTCCAACCCCAACAAGATTACGGTGGAAAGCGGCAAGCTCAACGCCTCGGCGTTGTTTGAGCCAATCCTTTATGGAGGCACCAACTATTTGACTTACATAAGCTACAACTGGAACGACGAGCTCATACAGCACACCGCCGGCACAGCATACACCACGACGACGATACACCGCTACGGCATAGGCGACAGCAACTGGACATCGCTATGGAACTCCATCGCGAGATACGCCAGCGACTGCAACGAGATGAGTCGTCTCGCTGGTATACAAAACACCCCCGCCATGCAAGCCGTGTCGAAGACATTGTATGTGATGTACATGCAAAACCTTACCGACATGTTTGGCGACATTCCCTTCACCGAGGCTTTCAAGGCTTCGGAAGGAAACATGAAACCCGCGTTCGACTCGCAGGAAAAGGTTTACACCCAGCTCTGCTCATATCTGGAGAAAGCCAATGAGATATACGCGCAAAGCCCTTATGTGGACAAGAACTATCCGGCATTGGACGGCATGTACCAGTTCAGCATGGAAAAATGGCGCAAGTTCAACAACTCGCTATATCTCCGCGTCCTTGGCAGGCTCACCAACCGTGCCAACACCATTGTGGACAGCACCGCCAACCTCAATGTCGCGCAAAAGATGCAACAGATTGTGGACAATCCCGCGACCTACCCCATCTTCGAGGGCAACGACGACAACGCGACTGTGCATTATAGTGCCATCGCGCCATATTACTCACAGTTTGACCCTAACGAGTATCAAGACAACAACTTCCAGAGCTTGCACATCACCGAACAGATGATAAAGATGATGGTTGTCAAGGACCCTAACGACGCTAAGATTGACACCTACGTAGACCCACGCCTGCCTATCATAGCCACGAAACGCGGAAGCTACACCTACTGGAAAGGCACCGTCTCGGGCGGACTCATCGAGAACCAGGCCAATGACGACAAGGGTGCCGCCCTGCTCAACCTCGGCACGCTGCGTCGCGACAACTCCGACGAGTTCCTCATGAGCTACGACGAGGCTCTCTTCGTTCTCGCCGAGGCAGCCGAGCGAGGCATGATAAGAGGAGGCGAGGAGAAAGCTCGCGAGTATTACGAGGCTGCCGTGAAGGCAAGCGTGGAGAAGTGGTCGGCATTCGCAAAGTCGAGCGTAAAGGCTGGCGACATTCCGGCTGAATATGATGTCACGGAAGACCAAATCAACGAGTTCTTGCAGTCGCAGCTCGCCTCATGGGACCTCAACGAGGATCACCTCAAGCTCATTCTTGACCAGAAATACCTTGCCACGTTCTGGGTCGGCATGGAGAGCTGGAACGACTATCGCCGCACGGGTTACCCAGAACTGACCATAGGCGCGGGCACCGACCCCAACGATTACATTCTCCCCACTCGCATGGGCTATCCCAACACCACCGTGGCCACAAATGCCGACCACGTGGAGGAAGCGCTGAAGCGTATGGGCGGTGACAACGACATGAAATTGCCCGTTTGGTGGAGCAAACAAGCCGCCGAGGGAAAATAATCTCTGCTACTTAAACGTTATCAATACAGACAAACACTATGAAGATAAAAAATATATTCTTGTCAGCATTGACACTCATCTGCCTTTTGGGTTTCTCTGCTTGCAAAGACAATGGCGATCCGGTAGGCGACCCATACTTGACCTTTGACAACATCGAAGGCACCATCAACGTGAGCAAGGCCGGAATAACACAGGCTAAGCGCAAGGCTGTCACAGTGCGCTCAAACAGTCCGTGGCAAGTGTCGCTTGATAATCCCGACGATGCCTCGTGGCTCCACTTCTTCATCGACGAGGGCGAGGACGATGGCATAATATATTATTGGGTTGACAAGAACTCAACGTTCGACCAGCGCCATGGCAAAATCAACCTGTCCGACGGTGACCAGGTGCTCAACACCTTGGACATAGTGCAGGAAGCCGACGTGCCAAGCATCACCGTCAAGGACGGCGCAAGCGGCTTCATCATGGCTCCGGAAGGTGGCGAACTGAAGTTTGCCATAGACGCCAACATCAGTTGGAAAGCCTCGCTGACCCCTGACGTGGAATGGGCCCATATCACTAACGTGACAAATGACTCCGTGATTGTGACCATCGACAAGAACGAGGAAGACGAGCGCACCGTGAGCCTCACTCTCGTGGGCGAAGGCGA
>DAIOUH010000098.1:0-6902 GCA_036751585.1 Prevotella sp.
ACGTTCTGGCGAATGTCGGAGAGTATGGCACCGGCGTTGGCGTTAACCGAGAGGCGGTCGTCGAGGAAACGCTTGTCGAAAGTCAACATCACGTCACCGTAGAGCTGCTTGTTGTCGGTGTTCGTCAAGGCGTATTGTCCGTTGGTTCCGGCGAGGGTGGTGTTGGTCGAGGCATAGTATTTCTTCTCATACTTGTTGGCAGAGTTGTCTATGCGTATGCGTGCCGCCACGTTGAGATAGCTCGTGAGCTTGTATGTGGCACCGGCGTTCATCATGTAGCGGTGCTTGCTGTCCTCGCGCAGGTTGCGATAGTTTATCCAGTATGGGTTCTGTCCCACGAACTCATTGATGAGGCCGTTCCAGTTTTGCACGTATATGTTGCGCTGCGTGTCCCAGTGCTCATATATCTTCATGTCGTTGTAGTCGTTGCCGCGCGGGAATAGGTAGGCTGTGACCAGTGGGTTGGCGTACACGCCCTGGTTCACCATGTTGCGGTCGTTTTGGTAGATGTAGCTCGCGCCCACGTCCAAGGTTAGTTTGCCGTCAAGCATCTTTGATGTGTTGCGGAACGAGAAGTTGTAGCGGTTGTACTTGTTGTTTGGCACTATGCCGCCCGAGTTCACCGCCGATGCCGACACGTAGGTCTGGTTCTTCTCCGTTCCAGTAGACAGTGTCACTGCCTCTGTCGTCACCAGTCCGGTCTTCAGATAGTCAGACACTGGGTCATAGCCCACGTAGTTGGCATCGTTGAGCAACTTGCCCCACGAGTAAGAGTCGGCTCCGGCATCGCGCAGTGATGAGCCTGTGCCATAGCGGTTCTGAAACTCCGGCGTGCGCAGGGCGTTGGAGAACTCCGTTGTCTGGCTCACGGTGACCGTCGTCTTGCCCGCTTGACCTTTCTTTGTCGTTATCACGATGGCACCGTTGCTGGCGCGGTTGCCATAGAGGGCTGCGGCTGCTGCACCCGTGAGCACCGACATCGACTCTATGTCCTCGGGGTTGATGTCGGCTATCTCCTCTGTCGTTCCCTTGGAGCCGAACTCGGTGTCGCCATCGCCGCTGAGGTTGAACATTGGCACGCCGTCAATCACGTAGAGCACGTTGCTCGACTGCTCTATGCTCCTCGCGCCACGCATCACCACCTTTGCCGATCCGCCGGCACCCGATGATGAGGCATTGATGTTCACGCCCGCCACTTTGCCGTTGAGCGAGTTTATGAAGTTAGCGTCCTTGTTGGTGGTGAGCTGGTCGCCGTCCACCTTCTGCACGTTGTAGCTCAGTGCTTTCTCGGCGCGCTTGATGCCGAGGGCGGTCACCACCACCTCTTTCAGCTCTTTCGACTCTGGCTGCATGGCGAGCGAATAGCTGTTCTTGTCGGCCACGCGCAGGGCCTTAGGCTCATAGCCTATGTAGTTTACCTCCAGTTCGCTGCCTTCTGGTACGTTGAGCGCGAAGTTGCCGTCCATGTCGGTCACCACGGCGTTTTGCGTGCCTTTCTGTCGCACGGTGGCACCGATGATGGGCATGCCAGTCTCGTCCACCACGTTTCCGGTCACCTTCTTGGTGCTCTTGCCTTGCTGTGGGGCAGTGGCTCTTTCCTTTTGCTCTTTCTTCTTCGACACTACAATGTTCTTGCCGTCAATCTTGTAGGAGACGTCCTGCCCCTGGAGAATCTGGTTCACGGCTTGCTTCAACTCGGTAGCGTTGACGTTCACCTTGCGGCTCGTGTTCACGTCGGAGAGGGCGAATACAAACGAGTATCCGCTCTTCTCTCGCAGTTGTGTCATGGCTTTCTTCACGCTGACGCCATTGAGGTGCAGCCTGACGCTCTGGGCGCTTGCCCCGATGCTCATGGACAACAGAAACGCAGCCACGGTGAGGCTCTTTCTTTGGATGTTCATCTTAGTTTAAAGTTTGTTGATATTTGGTTTTTGTTTACAATTGCTTTTTCTACGTGCGGCGTGACGCCAATGGTTTTCGTGTTGGCGCGTCAGCCTCTTGGCGCAGTGCTTTCCCAGCCTTGCGCTTTTTTTTAGGGTTAAAGTCTTTATGGGTGGCTGTGGTCAGTATATCTTTACCACGTTGCCCTTAATAGTGTATCTTATGCGTCCCGTTCCGGCGAGGACGTTGAGTATCTGCTCAAGGCTTTGGTCTCTTCGATGAAACACTCCCGAGAACCTCGTCGCTGCCACGGCGCCGCTGGCTATTTCTATGTGGGCGGCGTAGGCTCGCTCCAGGTCGGCTGCTATCTCAGACAGTCGGCGTCCGTTGAGCATTATGGTGCCGTCGGTCCATAGGCGTGCCGTGTTGGCGGTGTAGTCTTCCACGGTCAGGTTGCCGCTGCGCTTGTCGAGCACGGCGCGCTGGTTGGGCAGGAGGTCGTGCTCGCCGTCTTGTGGCTTTTGGTTTATGGTCAGCGCCACGTGACCCTCGTCGAGGCTCACCATGGCCGCGCGGTCGTTGGGGTAGTCGCGGAAGTCAAACTTGGTGCCGAGCACCTTCACGTTGATGCTGCCCGACTGTACGTTGAATGGCATCTTCTTGTTCTTGAACACCTCGAAATAGCCTTCGCCCGTGAGCGACAACTGGCGGTCTTTCACGCCGAAGCCTTGCGAGTAGGCTATGCGGCTGCCGGCGTTGAGCCACACTGCGGTGCCATCGGGCAGGGTCACCTTCGACGTGGAGCCTTCCGGTGCCTCCACCACTATCTGCGCGAAGGCGGTCTCCATCTCGTGCTGTCCAAGATGATAAAAGAGGTATGAGCAGCCGCACGCTATCATCGCCAGCACCGCGGCATAGCGCATGAGCCGCATCACGCGGCGCAGCGTAGTCGGGCGTGCCTCGTCTCTATCGGTCTCGCCAATGTCGGCGCTTGCCGGGGCTTCCGCATCGCTGGCTTCTGCCACGCGCTCAATGAATCTTTTATAGGCTTTCTCCTTGTCGTAGGCGGCAAGTTCCTCCACGTTTGGCGTGGCGTTCCATATCCTCACGAGATGGGCATGGATCTCCGCGTTGCGTGGGTTGGCGGCTTCCCACTCTTCCAGCCGTTGTCGTTCATCGGCTGAGAGTGAGCCGCTTAGCTCGCTTGCCACAAGGATGTATATCTCGTCGTTTTGCATTGATTGCGTGTCGCTGTTCTTGGTTTTCATTATGGTGACGAAAAAAAACGGTTAAGGTATAGTCACAATCCAAAATATTTTTAGATTTTTTCTTCCAGCGTCATGCACCTCACATGGATTCTAAAGATTCTAATAAGAGCAAAGCCACGACATACTTGCCCAAATCTCGTGCCAAGAGCTTGAGCGCGTTGCCAATGTGATATTTCACGGTGTTGACCGATATGCCAAGCTCTTCCGCTATCTCGGCTTGCTTCTTGCCCATGAACCGGCTCATCTCAAACACGCGGCGGCTCTCATAGGGCAGGGCGGATATGGCTTCCTCCACGCGCGTCTCCAGTTCATCGCCAATCACGTTGGCCAAGGGGTCGTCGCCCGACGCGGTGTCCATGGCGTTGTCGATGACGGCATTGTCTGTCAGTCGCGACTGTGCCACCTCGTATCTTTCACGCTTGGAGCGCAGGTAGTCGAGGCTGGCGTGGCGCACGCTTTGGGCGAGATAGCTCCTGAGCGACGTGTTGATGTCGATGCTCTCGCGCCGCTCCCACAACTTGAATATGACATCGCCCACGATGGTCTCTGCCACAAACTGGTCGTGCACATACTTGTTCGCGGTATAGCACAACACCTGGTAGTGGGTGTCGTAGATGTAGCGGTATGCCTCTTGATCACCGTCTTTCAGGCCTTTTGTTATCAGCTTCTCCGAATAGTCCATGGCTCATCTCATTCCTCTTCCACGCTTTTGCGGTATTCCGCCGGTGTCATGCCAAACTTCTTGGCGAAGAGCCGGTGAAACGTTTGGCGTATGGGCACGCCACACTCGGCACCGATGGCTTCGATGGTATAGTTTGGCTTCTCTTTCAACAGTTTTGCGGCATACTCCATGCGCAGGTCGTTGATATAGTTGTTGAACGATTGTTTGCAATAGGCTGAAAACAGGGCGTTGAGGTCTGCCACGGTCATGCCTAATTCCTTTGCCACGTCGCCGCGTTCCACCTTAGGCCGCGCGAAGAGCCGGCGCTCTATCACCACTTTCTCCACCTTCAGGAACTCGTCGTGGTCGGGCAGGTTCTCGTCTATGTGGTGCATGAGCTGGCTCTTGTATTCCAGCAGGTCGTTCACGAGGGCGGAGGCTGCTTGATTCTTGGCTTTGAGCCTCTTGTTCACGCGGCATGCCACTATGATGAGAACCACGCACACCGCGAGCAGCGTGGCTATTATGATGTTGGCCACGTTGCTGGCCTTCAGTATCTTGTCTTGGCGGTCTATGTATTTTTTCAGCACGTCCTTGCCGAGCTGCTCCGACATCCACGTGGCGTTTTCGCTTTTGGTGCGCTTGTTGAGCGAGTCGGCCAGGGCGTATGCCCTCATGCCTGTCTCGATGGCTTCCTTGTAGCGTCCGAGGGCTTGCAGCGTACGTGCCTTGCTCATCAGTATCGTGTTGGCGTAGCTGTAGTCCACGGTGTCTTTGCCGTTTCTCCGCCACACGGCATCCATTTCGTTTTCTTTTTTCAGTGCCTCGGCGTATTGCCCTTTCAGCATGAGGTATGGCACCACGAAGGTGGCACCCTCTGGTGTCGTGGCGGCGCGCGTACCCATCAGCTTGTCATACATGGCGTTGCCATTGCCGTGGTCGCCGTTCTCCTCGTAGCCGATGGCGTAGATGGAATAAAAGGTGGCATTGGCCATGTCGTTCACGCCGTTTATGCTCTCGGGCATGGTGTTGAGCTTCCTTAGCGCGGCCTCATAGTTTGGGCGCGTGTCGAAGAGCTCTGTGTGTTGTTTGGTTTCGAGCAGGGTGTTGGCTTTCAGCGCGTAGGCGGTCACGAGGTCATATTGGCTTCTCCATTCCTGGGTCTTCTTGTTCTCGCTGTTTAGGATGTCTATCACCCTGTCGTAGCAGCCTATGGCGTGTCGCGTGTCGCCAGTCTCATAGTGGCATTGCCCAAGCACGGTCATGAATTTAGCCACCAGTGGCCGGTCGTTGTGCTTGTATGCCTCGGCGAGACCACGCTCCGTAATCTTCAGGCAGTTGGCATAGTCGCTGCGGTTGTAGTATATCAATGCCGCTATGTGCAACATCTCCTCCAGACGGTCGGGGTGTTTGCTTATGTTCGGATCGCGCAGGGCGGCATCGGTGTATAAGCATGCCTTCTTGTAGTCGAGCATGGAGTTGTAGTACACTATGCCGCGCAGCACGTTGATGTCAAGCTCGGGCATAGTCTTCCTCTCCTCGGCGGTTCTCAACAGCCTGAGGGCTTGCTTTGGCTGAGTCACGCTTATCTTCTTCACATATTCGTATGTGTATTTGTCATCGCCAGGCTGCCCCTTTCGTGGTGCTTGCCCGTCGTTGAAACACGCCGTCATGATGGCCGCCATTGCCATGACCGCGAGATGGGAGAGTAGTTTCATATATTTTATTCTTTTTACGCAAAGTTATAAAAAATGTATCACATATCCCACCAGTCGTATGCTAATATTGATGCGAATCGGTATTCTATTTCTCTTTTTATGCGTTTTCAGGTTGGATTTTTGTTGTAACATTTCGAATTGTTACAATGTAATGGCCGTTATGATACACCCTTGGCTTAATCTTGGGGCTTGCCGACGGCATTTTTGCCTATCTTTGTGGATGACATATCAATACACCTATTTATATATGGAAAAGCTATCAAGATTATTATCCAATGGACTTGGCGTGGTGAGGTGGCTCGCCGTGGCAGTCCTTTTGGCTGTCGCCACGATGGCATCAGCCCAGACTGTGAGTATCAGCCCCAAGACGGGCAACGTCATCTCGGCGGCGAGTTATAGTGGGGAAAGCCACCTCTCTGGCTTTGGCGGTGCTTGGGTGCACAGCCAGTTGCCAATGACCCTCGTCTCGTCCGACAAGAGTGGACTCACCAGTAACGGCTTGATGAATGAGCACGCCAACAACATTGGCGTGGCTGACGGCAACCTCGTGTTCGTTTCGGGCGCCAAAGAATCGGTCATAAACCACATGTCGCTGTCTCTGCCCAAGGGCTATCGCTTCACGAGCTACAAGATAGTGATGGACTACGACTCGAAGAGCGAATCGCGGAGCACGTTCAGGGAGATGGATGCCGCTTTCAGCAAGACAAACAAGAGCGTCACCGTGTCTTGGAGCACCAAGGGCGCGGTCTTGCAGCGCACGTCTATGTCCGATGCCGACATGGGCAACATCCTTTATTTCCGTCAGGATCACCCCGAAGGCATGGCGCGCGTTAAGGTCACGTCGTTTGTAGTCACCTTCGAGTGCACCGACCAGTTCAGCGAAGTGCTTAGTCCTGCCTCCCTGTCGTCTTCCGTGAGTTGTGTGGCTCTGCCATTCCAGACGCAGCGTGTGGATTTCGGGCAGATAAAGAAGGAAACCAATGAGGGCTACACATCTTATAAATACGACTACCGCAATGTGAAGGACCTTGCCGCCAACTTCCTCTTCTATGACGAGGCGGGCATTGTCGATGGTACCGCCGTGCCTGGCACCGAGGGCGACAAGAGCATACAAACAGTGGGACGGAAAGAAGGACGTAGCTACATGGGGCTGAAAAACAACACCTATTGGCTGGAATCTCCCACCGAGGCGCTGTCGCAGGATGGAAAGACGAAACTGCCCCTTGGCTATCGCATCGTGGGTGTGCGGGTCTTTATCTCAAATAGTGTAAGCAATGGTGTAAAGATGGGCGACAACATATACATCACCGATGGCAATGGACGCTACATGAATGCCTCGTTGCAGTTCACCACCACCAAGGTGGCGTGGACTTA
>DAIOUH010000098.1:7002-9725 GCA_036751585.1 Prevotella sp.
AATGCCGCGTTCACCCTCAAGCTCTACGACAAGACGGGCAACGCCGTGGCGCAAACCGCCAAGGTCGATGCCGACAACCCGACGGGAGAGCTCACGTTGGACCAGATGAACAACGACGCCGTGAAACTGCAAGTCGAGGGGCTGGAGGGTGCCAACCTCGCTTACGTGAGCCTTGAGGTGGAGCTTGAGGCGCTCAACCCCTATATCGACAAGATGGACATCGCGTGCACGCTGCCGTCGGGAGAGACTAAGCTCAAGCAGCAGTATCTGGCCGACGACTTCACCATTGGCATCAACGGCAAGGTCGATTTCGCCGTGCCTGCCAACGTGGACACGAAGAACTTGAAATTCGACCTTGAGGGTCTGCACCACAAGAAAGCCGATGAGACTTATGTCGACTGGGGAAAGCTGGGCCAGAACTCTCGCTACCATTTCGTGAGGTCGGCCTACTACGATGTCATTGGCGAGAACCTGCAAGCACACCGTGACGAGGCTGCCAACTACGACTATGCCAAGAAAATCCTTGTCGATGTGGCGGGCACCAAGGCGTTCCGATGCAACAACTCCGACAAGTTCAAGGCCGGAACGCAAGGCAATGAGACTTTCTATTATGAGGAGTATCGTTATTCCAATGCTGAGTATGCCGCTCAGGGCGGCTCGTGGAGCGACATCACGACCACTGAGGACGCTTACCGCGACTTCTACATGATGGTGTGCGACGAGACGCGCTACAACATCGCGCCTACCACCACGCCTCGCCACGCTTATTATGCTTACTACTCCACGAGCATGAAACTTGAGCGTGAAAACTATGAGCCAGTCATAACCTATACGCGCATCTACGACAACGCCATGCTCGCCGACGGCTTTGACAGCAATTTCTACGCAGGTGTCAAGGTCACGTTGAAAGACAAGCTCGGCAACGCCATACCGGAGGGCACGGGATATGTCTACGCCAAGCAGGTCATCGACAAGATGAACGAGACGACCACTGGCAAGCCAAAAGACCTCAACCATGTGCTCTACGTGGACCTGAGCAAGGTGAAGGCTGTTATCACCAGTGAAAACGATGCTTCCATTGGCAAACTTGCCGACATCAAGGCTCTCGTGGGCAAGAACGCGCTCATGTATCTGCCGCAGGGCGTAACCGCGAGTCTCGACAACGTGGCCACGAAGTCGGAGGCTGGCGACGACTTCAATGCTGAGAACGACATCGTGCTTACCGACAAGCAGCCTTTCTTCTCGCTCTATGACATTCGTGTCAACGCCAACAATGAGGTGGTCTACCATCGCATCATCACCAAGGCCAACATCACGGCCAAGTGGGTGTCGGTGGTCATGCCGTTCACCTTGGCGCTCGACCCCGAGACTGGCGCTTATCATCAGCCTGCCGACGATGGCGAGTTCACGTTCTACTCCATGAACGCCGACAACTCGTTCAGTTCCACAGGCTCGCGCTATACGGTCAACGCCCACTTCTCGCCCTGCACGGGCATCTCGGAGACCGTGGCAAACACGCCGTACCTCGTCAACATCGAGAATCATGCCGCCTCGTCCGCCGGCGATGACGTGATGTTTACGCTTAGGCAGAGCGGTGCCACGATTGTGAAGACTCCGTCGTCGCTCAATGGCGAGACGGCGCAAGGCACGGTGGACGGCGCGTCGATGTCGCTCGCCAACCGTGGCACTTATTCCGGTGTCAAGATACCCAAGGCCGAGGGCGTGTTCTATTTCAACCAAGACTTGTTCGTGTCGTCGCTCAACCTCGACGATAGCTACCCTGATGTCTATGTCCTGCCGTTCCGCACGTGGTACGACCGCGTGGGCACAGCCAACAATACAGTGCGCTACCTTCGCGTCTCCACGGAGCCAAACACGCAACCCACAAACATCTCGCTGCCTGCTGCCGAAGCCTCAGACACCGGCTTCAAGCTCTCAGCCAATGCTGGCGTATTGACAGTTAAAGCCATGGATGACGTTTTTGTCAGCATCCGCGCCATCAGTGGTGCCACGGTAGGCGTGGCGAAGCTGAGGGCTGGCGACACGCGCTCCTTCTCGCTGCCGACCGGCATCTATGTGGTCAACGGCACTAAAGTCGTGGTTAGATAACCCCCTATACCTTCTTATATTTATCATGCTAAATCCGAATCCTATGAAAAAGATAATATATGTTCGTCCAAAAATAGACAAGTTGACCATCGACACGTCATGCTCTTTGTTGGGGCTTTCACGTCAGACTCCGTGGGCGGATGCCAAGCGCCATAATCCAGATTTCAGCACTGGTCTTTGGGATGACGAGTTTGACGATACCTCTGATGAAGATGCCAATTGGGCTGGTTATCAGCAGAATATGTCCATATGGTAACCTGTTTTGGTGCGACAGGTTCTTGTGGCTTCGGCTTCACGCCGTATAGGCGTCGGCTATACGGTTGAATCGCGTCGCGTTTCAACCGTGATCGCGCTGCCTCCACGCTTGAATCGCGCCGCCTTTACGCCGTAAGGCCGAGGGGCGCGTTTTTCCGCCATGCGCGGGCGGGGCTTGTGCCCGCCCGCGCATGGCCTGTCATCCCATGTCGTCCGCCCCGCCTCTTATGCCCAACATGCCCCTTATGCCCATCCCTTCCATCTTTTATCTTCCCATCCCTTCCATCTTTTCTCTTCCATCCCTTCCGTCTTGTCTATCCCGTCTATAATGTCTATCCTGTCTATCAAGTCTATCCCGT
>DAIOUH010000099.1:0-9684 GCA_036751585.1 Prevotella sp.
AACAGGAAAAATGAGAAAACAAATACTTAAAGTTCTCTTTGCGACTGCTCTCTTCACGACAATGGCGACAGCAGCATCCGCATGCACCAATTTTATTGTAGCCAAGGGCGCTTCTGCCGACGGCTCTGTCATGTGCACATACAACGCCGATGACTATGGCATGTTCATCGGATTGGCACATTATGCCGCCGGTACACACCAGAAAGGCGACATGAGAAAGATAATAGACTGGGACACGAAGAAATATCATGGCATGATACCAGAAGCCCCCGTCACATACAATGTCATTGGCAACATCAATGAATTTCAAGTGACCATCGGCGAAACCACATACGGAGGCCGAGAGGAAATGGTTGACACCACTGGAATCATCGATTATGGCTCGCTCATATATATAGCATTGCAACGCTCAAAGACAGCGAGAGAAGCCATAAAAGTGATGACTTCACTCGCGGAGAAATATGGTTACAACTCTGAAGGTGAGACATTTACCATCTGCGACCCCAACGAGGCCTGGATTATGGAAATGATGGGCTGTGGCGGCGACAAGAAGCAGAAAGTGGTATGGGTAGCCGTTCGCGTGCCAGACAATGCGATATGCGGCCACGCCAACCAAAGTCGCATTGGCGTGTTCTCACAGTATCAAACCGAGGTGCTCCACAGCAAGAACGTTGTCAGCTTCGCACGTCAGAAGGGTTGGTACAAAGGCTCCGACAAGGATTTCTCATGGAAAAACACTTACGCATTCCCCGATTTCTCTGGCCGTCGTATGTGCGAGGCACGTGTCTGGAGCTTCTTCAATCATCACAAGGACATGAGCCGCTGGTTGCCTTGGGCATTGGGTAAGGACAAGAAAGCTGAGGATATGCCACTTTGGATAGTCCCTGACAAGAAACTCAGCGTGCAAGACCTTGAATCAGACATGCGCGACCACTATGAAGGCACCGAGTTGTCGGTAGCCGACGGCAAGGACATGGGTGGCGGTATATGGCAAATGCCTTATCGCCCCACTCCTCTGACTTTTAAGGTGAATGGCAAGACCTATTTCAACGAGCGCCCCACATCAACGCAACAAACTGGCTTTTCTTATGTCTCGCAGATGAGGTCGTGGCTGCCACGCGAGATTGGCGGCGTGCTGTGGTTTGGCAACGACGACGGCAACATGATTGCATACACGCCAATATACTGTGGCAACAAGGTCCAGCCGGAGTGCTACAACACCCCTGGAGCTGATGCCGTGACATTCTCCATGAAAAACGCCTACTGGGTTTGCAACTGGGTGAGCAACATGGTGTATCCACGCTACTCATTGATGTTCCCAAGCCTGAAGGAGGTTCGCGACAGCTTAGAGGCTAACTATTTCACCAACCAAGGGACAGTGGAAGCCAAAGCCAGCGAACTGTATAAAGGCAACAAGGAAGCTGCAATAAAATATCTCAACGATTACAGCAACCAAAAAGCTCAACAAATGCTTGAGCGTTGGCGCCAGTTGGCTTTCTACCTCATCGTGAAATACAACGACATGATTATAAAGCCTGAGGACAACGGCAAGTTCACTCGCACGCCAGAAGGCATTGGGGCAACCGTGAAACGCCCTGGATACCCAGAGGCATACAAGGAGAAGCTCGTCAAGGAGACAGGCGACAAGTTTGAAGTCCCACAAGACTAATATTGACCATACGGGATAATAGACCAGGAAATGGCCTGGGCAAAAGCAAAACTCACCATGGAGCAAAAAGAGATTACATTTGATAAATTCATTCGTTGGAGTGGCATAATCTTGTTGGTTATCGCCGTAATCTTGCTTGTCAAATACCTCAGCGAGGTGCTCATACCTTTCTTTGTGGCATGGGTATTCGCTTACTTGCTCTACCCCATCGTGAAGTTTGTGGAAAACAAGCTCCACATTCGCGTGAGGGCTTTGTCCATAATCATAACGTTCATCTTCGTTTGTTCTATCATCGGCTTGCTCGTTTGGCTCATCATACCGCCGATGATAGAGCAGTTTCAAAAGCTCTACGACATACTCGCCAACTGGCTGCACGAGAGCACCCACACCAACAACCTCTCCACATGGCTGTCCGCGAAAATCACGGAGAACCAACTCCAAATAGAGAGGTTCTTGAAGAGTGGCGACTTCGCCGACGCGCTCAAGACCACAATGCCAAAGCTTTTCAACGTGCTTGGAAAGACAGCCAACATCGTGATGAGCATAGTGGCTTCGCTCATCACGCTCTTGTACACGTTCTTCATACTTCTCGACTACGAGTTCCTTTCCAACAACTGGATTCGCATCTTCCCGAAGAAACTGCGCCCTTTCTGGCATGAGCTCGCAAAGGATGTCGAGAGGGAACTCAACAACTACATTCGCGGTCAAGGCACGGTGGCTCTTTGCATGGCAGTGATGTTTTGCATTGGCTTCACCATCATGGATTTCCCCATGGCCATAAGCCTTGGCATATTGATTGGCATCCTCGACTTGATACCATACCTTCACACATTCGCCTTGATCCCGACGGCGTTTCTCGCCATGCTCAAGGCCGCTGACACGGGTCAGAACTTTTGGGTAATATTTGGCATGGCGGTAGGCTTGTTTATCGTGGTGCAGGTAATTACCGACATGATTGTCACGCCTAAGGTCATGGGCAAGGCCATGGGTCTAAACCCTGCCATTCTACTTCTCTCATTGTCAGTATGGGGAGCTCTGCTTGGCTTCATCGGGCTTATCATCGCCTTGCCGCTCACGACACTCATCATCGCTTATTGGAAGAGATATGTCACCAAGGAGGAGGCAAAGACTTGCTAAAAAACGGCTCAGCCCCGTTTCCTTAATCCCAACAAGGGAATAAGAAAACGGGGCTGAGCTATTTTTTATTTCATTTGATGACGCGTTGCATGCCTGAGCGCGATGCCCAAGCACGCCGACAGCATCATTTTAGAGATCCCATCCAATGGCTGAAGCACCGAGAACGGCAGCCGAACTGCCTTCCAGACTACTGAACAAGAACTTGGCCTTGCCCTTGAAGATGGAAAGCACGTGATTGTTGAAGCCCTCCTTGATAGGCTTCATGAGGAGGTCGCCAGCCTTTGTCATGCCGCCGAAGAAGATGAATGCCTCAGGAGACGTGAAGGCAGCGAAGTCAGCGCAAGCCTCACCAAGCATGTGACCCGTAAACTCGTAAATATCGTTTGCGAGCTTGTCGCCCTTGTTTGCCGCGATGCTGACATCGAGAGAAGTAATCTTTTCAGGGTCGAGCTCACGCAAAAGCGATGGACGATCGGTCTTTGCCAACATCTCACGTGCCGTGCGTGCCACGCCGGTAGCAGAGCAATAAGCCTCCAAGCAACCCTTTCTGCCGCATCCGCAAGGACGGGCGTTTTCGCCCTGGACGACCCTGATATGGCCAAGCTCACCAGCGAAACCATCGCAACCGTAAACCAACTGGCCATTGACGACAATGCCTGAGCCAACACCTGTGCCAAGCGTAATCTCAATGAAGTTCTTCATGCCACGGGCAGCGCCATAAGTCATCTCGCCCAAAGCGGCGGCGTTGGCGTCATTGGTAAGTGCCACGGGAATGCCCAACTTATTGGAGAACATCTTTGCCAAAGGCACGATGCCATCATGTCCCCACTTGAGGTTAGGGGCAAACTCGATAGTGCCGTTATAGAAATTGCCGTTAGGCGCGCCGATACCCATCGACTTAATCTTCTCTATGCCGCCTACTTGGTCGATGATGACATGGAGTGCTTCCACGCAAGCGTTTACATAGTCTTCCACCTTGTCGTAGACCTGAGTCTTCACGGCAGTGGTCACCTTGATGTCTCCACGAGCGTCAACAATGCCAAATACTGAATTAGTTCCACCGAGGTCAAGACCGATGACATACGGTTTCATCAATGTTTCTTCCATAATGATATGTTTTTAGTCTATTATATTTAGAATCTCTTGGTAAAAATCCCTTATCACTGCAAAGGTAGTAAAATATCGGAAAAAACACAAAAGCCAATGCTTTTTTTATAAATATTGACAGTATTTTTGCACATCAAACAAAGAATACGTATCTTTGCGCTAAGTTAGTGATAATTATGACACAAGAAGAAGACATTAAGAATGCCGTCAAAGTACTCAAGGAAGGCGGCGTGATTCTCTACCCCACCGACACGGTTTGGGGCATCGGCTGCGACGCCACAAACGCCGAGGCCGTGGCAAAAGTTTACAAAATCAAGCACCGCGACGACTCCAAGGCTCTCATCTGCCTCGTCGACAGCGACGCGCGCCTCCAGCGATACGTCCGCAACGTGCCTGCCGTGGCATGGGACTTGCTCGACGTGGCCGTGAAGCCGACCACCGTCATCCTCGACGGCGCGGTCAACCTCGCGCCAAACCTCATAGCCGCTGACGGCTCCATAGCCTTGCGCATCACCAAGGAGCCTTTCTCCCACGAGCTGTGCTATCGTTTTCAGAAAGCCCTCGTGTCCACAAGCGCCAACATCAGCGGTGAGCCAGCGGCTCAAAACTATGCCGACATAAGCCAAGAGCTGCTCGACAGCGTAGACTACGTGTGCTTCTCGCGCCGCCAAGAGCACAAGCCACACACGCCAAGTTCCATCGTGAGGTTAAAGCCAGACGGCGAGGTACAGATCATCAGGAAGTGAGATGCTTGAGAGGTTAATAGTCTGGAGAGAACGGCATCTCACTGATCGCCAAGCGACATCCATCATCGCGTTGCTGATAGGTGTCTTGGCGTCGCTTGCGGCATATTTATTGCACAAGCTCATCGCCTTGATACAAAATCTCCTCACCAACGACTTCGTGACCGACAGTTTCAACTGGCTCTACCTGGTATTCCCTGTCGTAGGCATTTGGCTGACAATGCTCTTTATTAAATATGTCGTGAGAGACAACATCTCCCACGGCATCACGCGTGTGCTGTACGCCATTTCCACGAAACAGTCGAGACTCAAGGCCCACAACTGCTGGACATCGCTTGTGGCATCGGCATTGACCATTGGATTCGGTGGATCAGTGGGTGCCGAGGCTCCTATCGTGCTCACGGGTTCCGCCATAGGCTCCAACCTTGGGAGGCTCTTCCACATGAGCAACCGACAGCTGATGGTGCTCGTGGGCTGTGGCGCGGCGGCTGCCATCGCCGGCATCTACAAGGCCCCCATTGCGGGATTGGTCTTCACCCTTGAGGTGCTGATGATAGACATGAACATGGCCTCCATCGTACCCATACTCATTGCCACCATCACCGCCGACGTGGTGAGCTACATCCTCGCCGGCACCGCCACCATGTTCACCTTCCAACTCGACAGCGCATGGAGCGTGGAGCGTGTGCCAGCCACCATTCTCCTTGGCGTCTTCTGCGGTTTCGTGAGCCTCTACTTCATGCGAGGCATGACGTGGTGCGAAAGCATATACGCAAAGCAGAAAGACCATCCTTACAAGAAGCTCATCTTGGGTGGCGTCTTGCTCAGCGTGCTCATCTTCTTCTTCCCCTCGCTCTACGGTGAGGGATGGAACGGTCTCGGCATACTGCTGAGTGGCAAGACGCAAACCGATTGGAACCAGGTGATGGACGGGTCGCTGTTTTATGGCCATTCCGAACTTCTCATAGCCTATATCGGCCTTGTCATCCTCACCAAGATTGTAGCCACGGCCTCCACCAACGGCGCGGGAGGTTGCGGTGGAACATTCGCCCCGTCGCTTTTCGTGGGCGGCTTCGCCGGCTTTTTCTTCTCCCGCCTTTGGAACATGGAGATGTTTGGTACCTATCTGCCTGAAAAGAACTTCGTGCTCTTGGGCATGGCTGGAGTGATGGCAGGAGTGATGCACGCCCCTCTGACAGGCATCTTCCTCATAGCCGAGATCACGGGCGGTTACCAGCTTTTCGTGCCGCTGCTCATCGTGGCGGTGGTCAGCGTGATGGTGATAAGCATCTTCGAGCCCCACAGCATCTACGCCATGCGATTGGCACGCGAGGGCAAGCTCCTCACCCACCACACCGACAAGAGCATACTCACGCTGATGAACATGGACTTGGTGATAGAGAAAAGCGTGACGACCGTGAAGCCAGACATTCGCCTTGGCAAATTGGTCAGCGTGTTGTCGAACAGCGACTTCAACTACCTGCCTGTGGTCGATGAGGACGGTCATCTGCTGGGCGAGATAGACATCTTGAAGATTCGCCACATCGTCTTCCGCACAGAGCTCTACCAGAAATACACCGCCGCCCAACTCATGACTCCCGTGCCCGCCTTCCTTTACAACAACGAGCCGATGGAAAAAGTCATGAAGAAGTTTGACCACACCAACGCCGAAGCCTTGCCCGTGGTCGACATCAACAACCACCTCATGGGCTACATCTCAAGGCTTCGCCTCTACAGCGTCTACCGCAAGATGGTGGCTGACTATTCGGCTGAATAATCCCATCCGTCAAGATTTCTTATCACGATTTGCCCTCTCCGCGACTTGCAGTCCAGAGAGGGCAAATCGTTTTTTATGATTACAGGCAGGAAAACAATGTTCCACCACTACATTCGCAAATATTTGTTAAACATTTCAGAAATTGCAATTATTTCAAATTAGATTGAAAATATTTCACTATTTTTGCAACGTGCTTGTTCCTCGACAAAGCATGAATAAACCAAAAGCCTCAACCTATGACGCACAACATACTTTATAATGTATACAGACTGTATGCCGACGGATTCAAGCACATGCGGCTTGGACGCGTGCTGTGGACCATAATCCTCATAAAGCTGTTTGTGATATTCGTCATCCTCAAGCTGTTTTTCTTCCCTGACGTGCTGAAGCAGAAGGCACATGGCAGCGACGAGGCCAACTACGTGGCAGGAGAACTGACAACGAGATAAACCAAACAAAAACATTATCCTCAACACCATGAACCTTCTATTAACCATCGACCCTTCACTGATAGACTGGTCAAGGGCTCAATTCGCACTGACGGCCATCTACCATTGGCTCTTCGTTCCGCTGACGCTCGGACTTGCCCTCATAATGGGCATCATGGAGACTTGCTACTATCGCACCGGAAAACAATTCTGGCGCGAGGCGGCGGTCTACTGGCAACGGCTCTTCGGCGTCAACTTCGCCATGGGCGTGGCCACCGGCATCATTCTCGAATTTGAATTCGGCACCAACTGGAGCAACTACTCTTGGTTTGTCGGCGACATCTTCGGCGCGCCGCTCGCCATAGAGGGCATAGTGGCATTCTTCATGGAGAGCACCTTCGTGGCAGTGATGTTCTTCGGATGGGAGAAAGTGTCGCGCGGATTCCACCTGGCCTCCACTTGGCTGACCGGACTTGGCGCGACCATCTCGGCATGGTGGATTCTCGTAGCCAACTCGTGGATGCAATATCCCGTGGGATGCGAGTTCAATCCCGACACCGTTCGCAACGAGATGACGAGTTTCATTGATGTCGCGCTTTCGCCTTTTGCCGTCGACAAGTTTTTCCACACCGTCACGTCGTCATGGATAATCGGCGCCGTCTTCGTTTGCGCCGTGAGCTGCTGGTACCTGCTGAAACGACGCAACATCCAGCTGGCAAAGGAGAGCATAAAGATAGCCACGGTCGTTGGCATCGCGGCAACCGTGTTGACCATGGCAACCGGCGACTCGTCGGCAGTGAAGGTGGCAGAGGTACAGCCCATGAAACTTGCCGCCATGGAAGCCCTGTACGATGGCGGCAACGGCATGGGACTGACCGCCGTGGCAGCGGTAAACCCCTTCGAGCAGCCCGACTACGCCAAGGGCGGAGAGCCGCCATTGCGCGTTGCCATACCCTGCGGCCTGTCCTTGCTTGCCACGCACACCATGGACGGCTACGTGCCTGGTGTCAACGACCTGCTGAACGGCTACACGCGTCCTGACGGCAAGCGTGAGCTGTCCGCCGACGAGAAAATCCAGCGAGGCCGCAAAGCCATAGCCACGCTCGCGGAATATCGCAAGCTGAAAGCCGCAAACCCTGGCGACAAGCGGCTCCCACGGCTTGCCGCGCAGCTCAAGAAAGACATGCCATATTTCGGATATGGCTACATCAAGGACCGCGCGGAACTCGTGCCGTATATCCCCGTGAATTTCTATGCCTTCCGCGTAATGGTCGGTGTCGGCACGTTGCTGCTGCTCTTCTTCCTTGTCATTGGTCATGTGGCATGGCGCAACGACATCACCAAGCCGCGCCGCTGGCTACACCTGGCCGCCATCGCCATGCTGCCTCTCGCCTACATAGCGAGCGAGGCGGGCTGGATAGTGGCGGAACTTGGCAGGCAGCCTTGGGCTATACAAGACATGATGCCCACCTTGGCAGCCGTCTCCGACATCAGCACAGGCAGCGTTGCCCTCACCTTCTTCATCTTCCTCGTTCTCTTCACCGTCCTGCTCATCGCCGAACTGCGCATCATGTGCAAGGTGATAAGCAATCACGCATCAAATTAACCATATAAAAAAGAAACTGTCATGACATACACATTTCTTCAGCACTACTGGTGGTTTATCGTGTCGCTGCTCGGGGCACTGCTTGTGTTCCTGCTCTTCGTGCAAGGCGCCAACTCCATGGTCTACAGCATAGGCGGCACAGAGGATGGGCAACGCAAGGTGTTAGAGTCAACGGGGCGTAAGTGGGAAATAACGTTCACCACGCTCGTCACGTTTGGCGGTGCCTTCTTCGCGTCATTTCCCTTGTTCTACAGCACGAGTTTCGGCGGAGCCTATTGGCTTTGGATGATAATACTCTTCTCGTTTGTGCTTCAGGCCGTCAGCTATGAGTTCCAGCACCGCAAGGGGAACCTGCTTGGCAAGCGGACATATCGCTGCTTCTTGATAATCAACGGAATACTTGGCCCATTGTTGCTCGGCGGTGCCGTGGCGACATTCTTCGACGGGTCCAACTTCGTAGTGGAGAAAGCGTCGCTCACCGACTTAGGCGCGCCTGTCATAAGCCGTTGGGCAAACGCGTCAGCCGGCCTCGACGCGCTTCTTGACCCTTGGAACCTCGTGTTCGGCCTGGCCGTGTTTTTCCTCGCGCGCATGCTTGGCACGCTTTACATCATCAACAATGTCGATGACGACGGCTTACGCTCTCGTGGCAGGGCTCGCCTCGTGGATGCCACGGTGCCATTTCTCGTGCTGTTTCTCGCGTTCTTCATCCGCCTGATGCTAAAAGACGGATACGCCGTGGACACGTCCACGGCCATGATTGTCATGGAACCGCATAAGTACCTGCACAACTATCTCGCGATGTGGCCCCTGGCAATCATCACGCTTGTCGGTGTCGTCCTACTGCTCTATGGCGTAGTGCGCACGGTGGTGAGTCCAACTTACGTGCGTGGCATTTGGCCTGCCGGCATAGGCGTTGTGCTGGTGGTGCTGTCGCTGCTCCTCGTTGCCGGATGGGGCGGCACGGCCTACTATCCGTCAAACGCCGACCTGCAAAGTTCACTCACCATCGCCAACAGCTGCAGCAGCGAGTTCACTCTCCGCACCATGTTCTATGTCTCGTTGCTCGTGCCATTCGTCTTCGCGTATATCGCTTATGCATGGAGAGCGATGGACAGGAAATAGAGGGTAAAAACAAAGGCGTCGGCTTTACGGCGTAATCGCGGCGCGATTCAAGCGTAAAGGCAACGCGATTCAAGCGTAAAGCCGACGCGATT
>DAIOUH010000100.1:0-9049 GCA_036751585.1 Prevotella sp.
TGGCTTTACGCTTGAATCGCGACGCCTTTACGCTTGAATGCCCAAAGCCCTCATTTTCAAACGTTTATCCTAAAGAAACGCCACTTGGCTTGCCGTATGGCTCATGCCCTTAAGCCAGCCGTGACATTTAGTAGTGGAACGAGCTTCCGCCCAAGAACTCCCTCAAGAGGCTCGTTGGCGGGATGTCGCGGTTGGGTATCGGCCTGATGTATTCGAGAAACTTCCTCAACCTGTAAGCCTCCGAGTATTCCTCGGCGTTTTCCGGCACTTGCAGGAGCAAAGGCTCCGCCTGCTGCTTTATCACGGCAAGCTCGAAGAGCATCGCCGAGTTGAACATGGCGTCGGCATTCTCTTGGTATGGGAAAATCCACTTGTTCTCGCCGGCGCGCACAGAGGGCCAGCGGTGTATCGTGTCTCGCGCGCTCACCCCGCGATACTTGTAGTCGCGTATGATGCGCCTCAACAGGCGGTTGTCGGTAGTGGGTATGTAGTTGTGGTCATCGAGGAGTATGGTGGTGAGCGCCGACACATACACCCTAAACTTCTGGTTCTCGGGAATCTCCGAGGTCAGCTCCGGGTTCAAGGCGTGTATGCCCTCGACCACGAGCACGTTGTTTGGCTCCATCCTCAGCTTCCTGCCGCTCGGTCTCGACTTGCCCTGTTGGAAGTCATATTTAGGCAGCTCCACCTCCTCGCCATTGAAGAGCTTGTTGAATTGCTCGTTTATGAGCTTGAGGTTCAAGGCATAGATGCTCTCATAGTCGTATTCGCCATTGGCGTCCTTCGGCGTCAACTCGCGGTCCACGAAATAGTCGTCGAGCGATATTGGCAGGGGCCTTATGCCGTTGGCTATGAGCTGTATCGACAGGCGCTTGCAAGTGGTGGTCTTCCCCGACGACGATGGCCCTGCCAGCAGCACGAGCTTTACGCCCTTGCGCGAGGCTATCTCGTTGGCTATCTCCGTTATCTTCTTTTCCTGCAACGCCTCCGACACGTTGATGAGGTTCGTCGCCTCGCCCTTGTCCACAAGCTCGTTGAAGTCGCCCACGGTTCTCACCCCTATGATGTCCTGCCAATGGTGGTGCTCCTTGAATATGCCGAACATCTTGTCTTGCCTCGTCATCTCGGGCAGCGTCATGGGGTCTTTCAAGTCGGGTATGCGGAGCAGCAACCCGTCGTAGTATTTCTCCAGCCCGAAGAGATAGATGAGCGAGGTGTTGGTGAGCAGTGAGCCGTAATAGTAGTCCACGTAGTCGTCCATCTGGTAGTATGTGGTATAGAGCCGCCCATAGCTCTTCAGCAACTTCACCTTCGCCGTGTCGCCCTTCTCGGCAAACATCCTCACGGCGTCTTCCGTTGGCACCTCATGGCGGTGGATGTCTATCTTCGCGTCTATTATTTCCTGCATCCTGTGCCTTATCCTCTCGGTGTCGTCGGCGGTGATGTCGTGACCTATCGAGAGGTTGACGTAGTAGCCATTGCTCACGGGTATGTCTATCACCACCCTGCTGCAAGGGTAGAGGTCGTGCACCGCCTTGCAGAGGATGAAAAAGAGGGTGCGCGTGTAGCACCGTGACCCCGAGCCGGAGGTCATGTCGAGAAACTCCACGTCCTTGTTGCGGTACGGCCTGAAATGCATGCCCTCAACCTTGTTGTTGACCTTGGCACATATCGGCTCAGGGTTCATTTTGACCCCTGATTGAAAAAAAATATCAGATAATGTGCTTCCAGGAGCGATGTTAAGTGATTTTTTATTATTTTTGCAACGGATTTGTAATGCCTGTTTCATTTGCGACACATTTATATATAAGTTAAATGATTCTTTGAATGATAATCACGGTGTAAAATTAGCAAATTCCGTCATGCAAAGCAATAGCCGTATTATAAACATAGTTAAAATATGACGATTCTTTTATTAAAGATTGTTGGTGCCCTCGCGCTCCTCATCTATGGCATGAAGGTGATGAGTGAGGCCCTGCAAAAACTGGCCGGTCCGCAGTTGCGCCACGTGCTGAGCGCGATGACCACCAACCGCGTCTCAGGAGTGTTCACGGGCATGCTCACCACCGTAGCCGTACAGTCGAGCACGGCCACGACAGTGATGACCGTCTCCTTCGTAAACGCCGGATTGCTCACCTTGGTTCAGGCCATCTCCGTGATCATGGGTGCCAACATAGGCACGACGCTCACCGCGTGGATCATGTCGGCGGGCTTCTCGTTCAGGATAAGCGACTTCGTATGGCCAGTCTTCCTTTTCGGACTGTTGCTCATCTATTCAAAGAAAAACCGATATGTAGGCGACTTCCTCTTCGGCATAGCCTTCATGTTTCTCGCCCTCGCCACACTTGGCGAAAGTCAGCTTCCACCAGCGGAGCTCGACGCGCTGAAAGGCTTTTTCGCCTCGTTCGACCCCAATAGTTTCGGAACCATATTGTTGTTCCTCCTTTTCGGCACCATCCTCACGTGCATTCTCCAAAGTTCCGCCGCGCTCATGGCCATCACCATGATGCTGTGCACCCAGGCAGGACTTCCCATATACCTTGGCATCGCCCTCGTGCTTGGCGAGAACATAGGCACCACGCTCACCGCCAACCTCGTGGCGCTCACCGCCAACACCGAGGCGCGCCGCGCAGCCTTTGGCCACCTCTTCTTCAATGTCTTCGGTGTCATCTGGGTGCTGTGCGTCTTCAAGCATTTCGTCAACTTCGCCTGCGGCCTCGTAGGGTTCAACCCCATGGTAGGCACCCCCACAGGCACACAACTCACCTTCGCCCTCGCCGCCTTCCACTCGTGCTTCAACGTCTCCAACACCATAGTGCTGTTGCCCTTTGTCAAGCAGGTGTCAAAAGTGTGCTGCTGGGTTTGGAAGCCAAGGGCCAACACCGACGACGATGACTTCCGCCTGCGCTTCATACAGACTGGCATCATGAAGACTCCTGAGCTCTCGGTGCTGGAGGCACAAAAGGAGATTCAGAGCTTCGCGGAGCGCATACAGCGCATGTTCAGCATGGTGAGAGACTTGCTCGGGGAGAAAAACGAGGACAAGTTCGTGAAAATATACGACCGCATAGAGAAATATGAGAACATATCCGACAACATGGAGATAGAGATTGCCAAATACCTTGACCAGGTGAGCAACGCCCACCTCTCCGATGAGACCAAGGGCAAGATTCGCTCCATGCTGCGCCAAATATCAGAACTGGAGTCGATTGGCGACGCCTGCAACAACATGGGCAGGACGATAAACCGCAAGTTCAAGTCGAAGGAGGACTTCAACGAGCGCCAATACGACCACATACACCAGATGTTCGAACTTGTGGACGACGCGCTATCGCAGATGAACGTGCTGCTGAAAGGCCACAAGGAGGAACTCAACGCCACACGTTCGTTCAACATCGAGAACGAGATAAACAACTATCGCAACCAGTTGCGCAACGAGAACCTCACCGACATCAACAACCACCAATACGACTACGCCTCTGGCTCAATGTACATGGACATCATCCAGGAGTGCGAGAAACTTGGCGACTATGTTGTCAACGTCGTGGAGGCGAGAATGGGCATGAAGGCTTCCGCCTGACTATCTTTTCCACGTCGGCCTTCGCGAGTTCGTGAAGGCCGTCGGGTGTCATGGTGACGAAGCGGTCGGCATAGCGCAAGGCTATGTCGAGGTCGTGGGTAGACACCAACACGAGTTTATCCATGTCGATGGCTACGGAATGAAGCATCGACATGGTGTTTTTTTTGCTCTCATAGTCGAGAAACGCCGTGGGCTCATCGAGAAGCATCACGGGCGTGTGTTGCGCTATGGCGCGCGCTATCATTATCTTTTGCCGCTCGCCATCGCTCAGCGCGCTGATGTCTCGATTGGCGAAAGCCGACATGCCCGTGAGGCTCAAGGCTTGCTCCACCATGCTCTCGTCGTCCTTGCCAAGGGTGCCGAAAAATCCCGTGTAGGGCATCCGCCCCATTGCCACCACGTCGTGGACACTGAGGTTCATGGCGTCTGGCTGCTCTGTCAACACCACGCTGAAAACCCTTGCCAGCCGCTCATTGGAGAGCCTGCGGCACGACACGACCGCGTCGCCGTCTTGCCACCTCACGTCGCCGGAGAGCGCGGGCTGCAAACCTGCCAAAGTGCGAAGGAAGGTGGACTTGCCCAGGCCGTTCCTACCGATGAGGCAAACAAGCTCCCTGCCGCCAATCTGCCCGTCAAGCGGTCCCGCTATCACCTTGTGGCGGTAGCCAATGGTCAAATTTTCTATTATTAGCCGTTTCATACTGCAAAATTATCAAAAAACCGCCGATAGGCTTGCTGCTTTCAAAAAAATATCTTACCTTTGCACCACGTTTGTATGGATAAGGTCTTCCAAAGGCTTGTTTCCATCGTCTTGCCCAGATGGCGGAATAGGTAGACGCGCTGGTCTCAAACACCAGTGCCGCAAGGCATCTCGGTTCGAGCCCGAGTCTGGGTACACAATAAAAGCCAAAGCATTGTCATCAGTGCCTTGGCTTTTTTTTATTATTTTACTACTCATGCTTATATGGAAACTATGAATTATAAAGGCTATACAGGAAGCGTTTAGCGAGGAAGACAACTGCCTTTACGGTAAGGTGCTTGGCATGAGCAAGGACAATATAAAGCAGGCACGACTATGCCCAATACCAATCCGTGACTAAAATTCCATAGGGGCAGAAACTTTCTAAGAAATATTTCTAAGATTACAAAAGAATCATTATCTTTGCATAAGATAAACAATTATGCTATGTACACGGCAATAAAATATAACACACGAGAAGATGTTGTAGCAGCATTCAAAAAGATGATGCAACGCAAGCGTGAGTGGGTAGAGAAGACGGAAAAGGAGTTCGCGCAACTACGCAAAGTGGAGAAATGAAAAAACTCGACTTAAACCGTCTTAATCTGAAGTCGCCATATTCTGTTTGGGAAGCTGGCATACAGTCGTATGGCTTCAAGACGGATTATGGAGTCTTATTCCGTATAGTGTTCATTGATGATCAGACGATTTGGGAAAGCGGTGCCTATGAATTTGCAATACTGAATGAGAACAACAAACCGTCACCAAACGATAGTAAAGTCAAGAATACCATTTTTGCTATCATAGAGGAATTTTTCAAATGTAATCCCGATATATTGCTTTATCAATGTGAGACGGGCGACAATCGACAGACGATGCGTGAACGCCTTTTCCTCAGATGGTTCAAGGAATACGAACACAATGCCGATTATGTTATTAAAGTGACAGAAATAGTGGCAGAGGGCATATCCAACTTTGCTGCTATCATAGTTCAGTCATCCAATTCATCGTTGCGAAGCATTCTTAGAGATTTCGATAACTTCGTTGGATTCTTTAAGAATAAACCTGCATAAATGCGATTACACTGAAAAGGCAGTGACTTTACACTGTAAAAGCCATGCGACTTCATTGCAGAAGCAAACCAATTGATTTTCAGCAAATTATAGTTACCTATAGTCGCTTTATCTCATCACCTAAGGAGTTCTTGCCACGATACTTCGTGCTCTTGGAGTTGAGCTTGTATGTCACATTAAACGAACAGTTCCAGAGATGATAATCTTCGGTCTGGGATAAATCGACACGATTAATCATCAAATGCTCCCTGAACTTCATTCCACGGAAAAGATCGTTGCCTTGCAGACTGACGGTCAGTTTGTCGTTGAAGAAAGTCTTTTGCAGCGTCAGGTTGAAATTATGGAACGGCAAGAGTTTCACGACACCTTGATTGCCACCGGCATTGAGATAAACATACGCAGAAATCATATAGTTGTGCGGAAGACTCAGATGTTGATTCAGAACGCAATAAAGCAGAGCCCTGTCATGTCGAATCTGCTGCCCCATATACTCGGTCTTATAAAACGGTTGGTCAAGTCCAAGCGTCAAAGACGGAGACCAACAGCCGAAACGCTTCTGTAAGTTTAACATGAAGGTGAGATTCTGAATGTTGTCAACATTGTGGTAGGTAGAAAAGATAACATTGTCCTTACCGTTGTTGTCAAAATAAGCTTCTATAAAGTCTTTTTTATACGTATAGCTGGCAGACAAGGTGATAAACTTATAGCCCGTATTCCATTGAGCCTGATAAATGCGGGTAGGTTTCAGTTGAGGGTTACCATGCTGGTACATGAACTCATTGGAATAGTAATCGGAATTACTCATCTGCTTAAAAGTAGGCCTCACGATTTGGGAAGAAAATGACAGACTATTGCTCCAGCCTCCCTTGCTGTAGGACGCGCTAAAAGAAGGGAACCAGTTCGTGAAATCATTACGGGTCTTATTCTGATTAGTCAGGTCATTGTATTTATAGATATAGTCTTCATACCTTACCCCTATCTTCGTGGCAAGTTCACCGAAAGTTTTGCCAAGCTCCAGATAGGCACCATATCTGTATTCCTGTGACTTATAAGAGGAGTTGCCTATGCTTTGAGAAGAGACGTTGACATATCCTGTTGACTTGGTATAAGACACGTCTCCTCCCAAAGACAGATTGAAAGTCTTGCCTATCTTCTGTGTGTAGTCTATTTTCAATGAGGACAGATCCTGCTTACCGTCACCGATACTGACAGTGTTGATATTCTGGCCGTTATCGACATATTCATTCGTGTTCTGGTTATAATCGTTGTTGTTGTGGATATAATCAGCATACGAACTCAATGTATAGTTATTCTTGTCTAATATGTAGAAAGCATTCAGGTGATGATAAGCCACCTTATTGCTATAACCGTGCGCGATTTGGGAAGCTTGAATCTGATTTCCATTCAACGCGTAGTTAAGGGTCTCACTCCGATGCTCAGAGTCCTTATTCGTGCTGCCATCCCATGAGAAACCAATTGAATTACTCTTATTAATCGTATAATCCATGCCGAGAACAAAAGTGAGCTTTGGATCGGAAGCACGACCCCATTGCTTAACATCGTAGCGATGGTTGTCCCCTCCTGAATTTAATTTATAAACAGAAGGCTGGGTAACTTTAGTACGATAATTCTCATAATCATAGCTTGCCGTAATACTCAGGTTCTTGAGCTGGTAACCCAAGCGTGTACTTTGTCCATACGATGTTTTTTCATTCTGACTGACCTTGCCTCGCGCCAACAAGGAGAGTCCATCCGTGTTATGGATGGTCGTTATCTTGATGACAGATCGGCCATTGGCTCTGTATTTGGCACCTGGGGATGCGATAAACTCTATATGCTTAATATCAGAAGGAGTGAGACGGTCCAACTCATCGTTTGACCTAATCTCCCTGTTATTGATAAAAAAGATTGGAGCGCCTTTACCGAAAGTCTCAATTTCTCCCGTCTTGCCTTTTACGACACCAGGAATCTGCAAAAGCAAATCTGAGACAGAAGTGATTTTCGACAAGATAGTTCCTTGCACCTGCGTCGTCAGTGTATTCCCCTTTTGACGAAACACCGGAAGATTACCCTTTACCGTCACCTCTGATAGAAGAATGTCATTTTTACGGAGCGTAACATTAATCAAGGAATCGCCGGCTGTTTTGCTCAAGTTGACAAAGGCATCCTTATAGCCCACGCATGAGACTTTCAAGATAGCCTCATTCTTTGTCATCGCTATTTTGAATTGCCCCTCGGCATCAGTAATTGTTCCGGATATGAAACTGGAGTCGGCCGACAATAGAACGACATTCGCAAACTCCACTCCGTTCCCATTCTCATCTCTTACAATACCCGATAATCCCTGGGCATAGCCCGTAGTTGCCATCAAAAGGATAATTATGCAGGCATACAATCTCTGTAAAGTATCGCGTAATAATATCATTTTCACTTCTGTTTTATGTACATATCCAATAGAGTATAGAAATCTTCCTCAGATAAAGGGCAAGGATCGTAATCCGCTCCACCGTGAAGTTTATTGTATCTTCTAACAACGCATCCCCCATCGCACATGGGGAGGAAAGCACAATCATGGCATCTCCTGTCTGAAAACATATCCGACCCTACGATATAAGAAGGTAGAATATAATTTCTCACCTTATTTTCAAAAATACTGTCAACTACTTTTTGAGGCTTCCCTACGTCAACCCAACACTTATAAATCTCTCCATCAGGACCAATTATGACAGAATTTACACATGTAGCGGTACATCCTCCTATTTTGGGAGATATTGTTGTTTGGATGTCATTTATACCGAATTTTTCAGACAATTCTTTAAGCAGACTCACCTTCCCCTTGTTCGGAAGACAAGCTACATTACAGGAACTGTTCACATCATTCACAAAAGCAAGGTCAACAGAATAATTCTGACCTCCCCATCTTTGTCTTAAATCCTTATATAAAGAAGGAAACTGATATTTGTTTTCTTCTCGCAAATTCACCCTCACTGTTACATGGCATGAAGGAATATAGGTAAAGACATTTTCTATGTTTTCTAATATCTTATCAAACGTCGGAATACCCAGTTTATGTCTTCTGCTCCTATTATGAAAATCTCGATTTCCATCTATCGTTATCTGAATATGACCGATATTGTATTGGCTAAGTATTTTGCATTTATCGGAATCTAAAAGAAAACCATTCGTAACCATTGAATGCGTTTTCATCTTTAGATTCCGCATATTGTAGAGTTTGTTTAGAAGATAATGCATCTGTTCAAAAGCCAAGAGAGGCTCACCGCCATGCCAACAAAGATTAGCTGTTTTACAACCCGTATTTTCAACAAATCTTAATATCTGATCCATCGTGGATACACTCATACTCTTTGAAGCTAAATTTGTTTCATAGCAATAAGGGCATTTAAAATTACAGGCCAAAGTCGGAACTATGATTAGTCCTAAAGACTCTCTTGAAAAGGCTTGATTATATCTCAGGTATTTCTTCAAGTTATAATAGTCATCGTCTTCATGTGAATTAACAATAACTTTTCCTTTAATAAGTTGCAGAAGAGTATCATGGGGAATATTTAATGATTCCAAATTAAAATCGCCTTCTTTCAATAACGACAACGTATTATACAATTCCTTTGAAAGAATTGCACAGAAATTAGTCCTGGT
>DAIOUH010000100.1:9059-9577 GCA_036751585.1 Prevotella sp.
GGAATAATATAAGATACTGTACCTTGATATAATCATAAGAATATTAGAAAATCATATTCAAGACCATTATCCAATAATAACGGTCTTGAACAAGAGTAAAAGAATTCTTAATGCATTGTCATCTGAAGCCTGCTAAATTTAGAAGATTTTAATATTAGCAGAACACATCACTGGCTCATTCGGTACTTGTACAAGTCCTGTTGAACAAATGATATCTGGATCAGAGTTTCGAAGACCTCCATAGATGTTTTGCATCTCCTCCGTCAGCTTATCTGAAGCGGGAATTAAAGTTTGTAAATCCATGATTAAAATTTTTTGATTAAATACTACTATCTATTTTTGCTCGAGTTACAATAGATTCATTTGAATTTCTATAATATTGGTCAAATGTTACACCTAAAATCGCCCATATAATGGCATAGTTTATGTGATTTTAAATAATCCTTCATAAGTTGCGCCAATCAAAACAATACTTAAAGTGTAATCTCCTTTGTTTAGGAAGTTAATCTCGGACGCAA
>DAIOUH010000101.1:0-9375 GCA_036751585.1 Prevotella sp.
TACGTGTTTTCTTGATTATCAAGTCTGCAAGCCATACATTTGCACACGAATAAAGTGTGTGCAAGATTGACGTGTGCAAAATTATCACTTTTTGCCGACAACGACAAGAAAGGAGCCGGAAAAAACGCCTTGCCCCGACATTCAATTTGCTTTCCGCAATAATGTCTCGCTCCCGTAACATTATTGGACAAAAGCCTTGCATATTCGAAACAAATGAGCTACATTTGCAAAGCAAATCGAAACTAAACAGAAAAGCAACAATTCACTTTCAATGTGTAAATCATGAAAAAGATTCTACTTATCTTAAACCTTCTCCTGGTCGCCATGTTGCCAGCTTGCTCACAATCTGGTCTCCTCAAGAACCCGACATTCAAAAAGGTATTCAACTACGGAAAGACCGATGGCACGAGCATTCAAGACATGGTAATCTCAGGCGACACCGCCGTGAGTTTCACTGATGCCTTGAAATCGGTGACTCTCATCAATCTCACCAAGAAAAAAAGCATAGGCGAGCTGAGCGTGGCACAAAGCGCACCAGTACACTGCAACACCGTGTCGTTCGGGCAAAGATACGCCCCATCCGACAAGTGGCCGCTTCTCTATGTCGCGCAAGCGTCCAACCGCCACACGACCAACGTCTACCGTTTGGTGGGCAAGACACTTGAGCTCATTCAGACCATAACCTGGGATGGGTACAAAAATACCCTTGCCTGCTTCGACAGCGCAGACAAGGGTCATATGTATGTCATAGCATGGAACGGGCCAGAAGACCGCACGCCAAGAATCTTCAAGATAGCCACGCCAAGTTTCAAGAAGGGCAAAATGACCATTGATCTAAAAGAAGAAACCGACTATTTCTCATTCTATTATATCAACAAGTATGAGGTGGTGCAAGGCGTGACCGTGAAGGACGGCATGATGTATCAAGTGAGAGGATACAAGAGAGGCGGACAACTCGCGGTCTTTGACCTGAAAGCCAAAAAGCAAGTCCAACTCTTCAATCTTGTAGGCAAAGGCATTACTGCTGAACCCGAGGGCATCGACTTCCAGGGCGACAATCTCTGGATATGCGACCAGGAAGGCGATATGTTCCTCGTGCAAGAGCAGGGCAATTAAGCATACGCGGCAAGACAACGCGCAGCACAAAATCACTGCTGCGCCACACCCCTCATTGTCAATGAGATGCGATGACGGCGATTGTCCACTTCCATCACTTTCACGCGCACGTGCTGATGAAGTTTCACCACCTCGTTGGGGTCGCGCACGAACTTGTCGGCGAGTTGTGAGATGTGGACGAGGCCGTCTTGGTGAACGCCAATGTCGACAAAAGCCCCGAAATTGGTTATATTGGTCACGATGCCTGGAAGCTCCATCATCGGCACGAGGTCTTCGGGAGTGTGCACACGTGGGTCAAACTCAAAAGTCTCGGCCTTGCCACGTGGGTCACGCCCTGGCTTCTCCAGCTCTTTCATGATGTCGGTGAGCGTTGGCAAGCCTACGCTCTTGGTCACATATTTGTTGATATTCACCTTCTTGCGCAGCTCCGGGCTCTTTATCAAGTCTCCCACGGAACACCCGCAGTCTTCCGCCATTTTCTCCACAATGGGATAACTCTCTGGATGCACGGCGGAAGCGTCGAGCGGATTCTTGGCATTGGGTATGCGCAAGAAGCCAGCGCACTGCTGAAAGGCGGCAGGACCGAGCCGTGGCACTTTCTTCAACTGCGCACGCGAGGTGAAAGGACCGTTGGCCTTGCGATAGTCCACGATGTTTTGAGCAAGTACAGGACCAAGGCCGGAGACATAGGTAAGCAAGTTTTTTGACGCCGTGTTGACATTCACGCCAACACCGTTGACGCAAAGTTCCACCGTCTGGTCAAGACTGTGCTTGAGCTTGCCCTGGTCGACGTCGTGCTGATACTGCCCCACCCCAATGCTCTTCGGGTCAATCTTCACCAGTTCGGCAAGAGGGTCCATAAGCCTGCGGCCTATCGACACCGCCCCACGCACGGTGACATCCTCGTCGGGAAACTCCTCGCGTGCCACCTCGGAAGCGGAATATATGCTCGCGCCATCCTCGGAGACGACGTAAGTTGGTATGTCCTTAATCTGCCGCAAGATGTCGGAAGTCTCTCGCGATGCCGTGCCGTTGCCGCACGCAATGGCGTCAACCCGCCACTTGTGCGCCAAGTCATCGAACTGCTCCAATGGTGTCATCCCGTTTCGCGAGCGTCGGTCGCCCACGGCAAAAACCACGGTATGATAGAGCAAGTTGCCTTGAGCGTCGAGCACCACCACCTTACAGCCAGTGCGTATGCCAGGGTCAACGCCCATGACGCGTTTCTGTCCGAGGGGCGCGGCGAGAAGCAACTGCTTGAGGTTTTCCTTGAACACGCGTATGGCCTCATCATCGGCCTTTTCCTTGCTTAGGGCGGCGAACTCGTTTTCTATCGAAGGCTCGACAAGTCGCTTGTAACCATCCTCGACGGCCTCAGCCACGATGGTCTGACACGAGCCAAAGCCTCGCACGTAGTGACGCTTCAGCCGTTCCACGTTGCCTTCGTCATCGCCTGTTATGCTCACCCTCAGCACGCCCTCAGCCTCACCACGACGCATGGCGAGAAGACGATGCGAGGAACAACGGCGAAGCTCCTCGGAGAAAGCGAAATAATCGCTGTATTTCTGAGCCTTGTCCTCATCCTTCATTTTGGGGATAACACGCGACACTATCGTCGCCTCATGCTGGAAGTTGCGGCGCACTGTCTGCCTCGTGCCTTCATCGAGAGAGATGTCCTCGGCAATAATGTCTTGCGCGCCCTTTATGGCTTGTGCGGCATCTTTCACGTCGCCCTTGACAAATCGACGCGCCGCCATGTCTGGATAGTGCTCCTTTTGTATAAGTATCAGCTTGGCGAGAGGCTCAAGGCCCTGCTCACGTGCCACTTGCGCACGTGTGCGGCGACGAGGCTTGAAAGGCATGTAAATGTCTTCTATCTCCGTGGCATCCCATGAGTTCTCTATGCGATGGCGCAAATCATCGGTGAGCTTGCCTTGCGAGTCAATGGTTTTCAGGATTGTCTCTTTGCGCTTCTGCAACTCTTTCAGCTTTTCGTAAAGGTCGCTCACGGCAGCCACCTGCACCTCATTGAGGTTTCCCGTGGCTTCCTTGCGATAACGACTGATAAAAGGAATGGTCGCACCGGCATCGAGAAGCTCGATGACGGCAGCCGCTTGCTCCTGCCTGATATTGAGGCTTTGGGATATGAGAATGGAATATTGGTTCATTGTTGATATTGTCTAATCAGTATGAAATAGATATTGTCTTATTTTCTTATTATCTCACGAGCCTTCTCTATCATTGAGTCGGTCCCGCGGTTGATGTCCGTGGATGAAAGGCTTACATACACGTCAGGATCCATTCCGTCCTCGGTGCTGCGCATGTCAGTGTCGTAGATAGGACATGCCGAAAAGCGAATGCTCCATCCGTTTGGCAATTCAGATGAGAAAGGCAGTCCGGCTCCACCGCCAGTACGGTCGCCAACGATAACCACCTTGGGGAAGTGGCGCATGTATTTCACAAACTCGTTGGCGGCAGAGAAGACCGAGCGGTTGACAAGTACCACCACAGGCTTATGCCAGCGTATGCCCTTGGCAGGCTTGAGCGTCTGCTTCTCCAAACCCGAGAAATCGTCGTGTCCCTTGCCCGTCTTGTGCCTCATATAGCCCACAAGGGTCTCCTTGTCGGTGAAGCGGGCTGCAAGGCTCTCAGCCGAGGTCAACATTCCACCGCCATTGTCGCGAAGGTCTATTATCAAGCCCAAACACGGCTGGAAATACAACATGATGTCGTCGAGATTGCCCGCGCCAAAGGAGTTCTCAAACGTTGGCACACGCAGATAGCCTACATTATCGTCGAGAATACGGTAACGCATGCCGTTGGATATGCGATAATCGGTACCAAGATACGCACGCACGAGAGAGTCGCTATAATTCTTCGGGTAATTCTCGTGGAATCCCCAATAGCGACTGTAATCGAAAGAGGCGAAGAGGTTTACATGTCCATCTCGCAACTCTGCGAGCATATTGCCAAGCACTTCGAGCTGTTGACTCTCGCTCATGCCATAATCGAACTGGGGCTGATAAACGGTGTGGATAGAATCCCAATCAATGCCTTTCTCCTTGAAAAAACAGTAATGCTCGTCCATGATGCGCCACAAGGCCTCAAAGTTGCCTTGCGGAGAATCATCATACTCATCCTCGGTCACGCACGCCGCCATCATGAAAGGCAAGAGGAAAACTAAAAGAAGGTTCAACGTCTTTCTCATGGGTCAATACCTCCATCCTATTGTCACCGCGTGGGTGTAATGATGATATTTCAAACTGTTGGCACTCAACTGCCTTATGTCGTTGAGATAGCCAATGGTGAATGTCGTGTGCCAAAGACGGAAGTCGAGCAAGAGCTGTTGCTGAATCTGGAAGCCCGAGGCTGGCGAGGTAAACACCACGTTGTGGTCGTAGTTGCCACGAGTGAAAATCTCGTAATAGCTTTGACCATAGTTTGGCGAGAAGGCTATGCCCAATGCCGGCACGGAGGCCTCATATCGAAGCGCGAATGGCTTGCCCTTGACGCGGAACCGCCACGTGGCCATTATAGAAGGGTCAACGCTCAAGGCGAGTTTCAACTGTGCCGGATTGTTGCTGTTGCGCGTGTTGTAGAGACCACCCAAGGTGAAGTCGGCAAGAAGTCCGAACCTCACGTTTAACGGAGAGGGGTCTATGTTATAATGCCACCCAAAGCGCAGGTTGTACAAAGCACCTAAAAAAGAGTTGGCGTTGCCACGGGTGCCGGCTTTTGACACCAACGCCTCTTGCGACACGTAAGATGACCACTTGCGCAGCATCGTAGCGGTGGAGCCACTGTCGGTGGTTGCCACAAACTTGCGGTTGAGTTTTTCCTTGTTGTAGCGCAACTCCAAACCTGTCGCCTTCTCCTGCGAGAGGTAAGTATCGAGAATGTCAACATGACCAATACTTATCAAGTTGGCACTCTCTTTCTGAGCCTTGGCACCAGTGCTAACCATGAGCAACGTAAAAGTCAAGATGCCAGCCCAACAGGTGAAGATTCTCATTGCGCCTTTTGCCATCAATCTATCTTTAATTATTTACCTTCCTTATCATCGAAGAGGTTTAGTTGGCCTGTGATTTCGTCGATAATCTGCTGACGCGACTTTCCAGCGTCAGGGTCAAGGTTCTCGTTGTCATCAGCTGGAGTCTTGTCATCGCCATTGTCTTGCGGTTCCGGCTGCCTGAGCGGTTCAAGCTCCTCAACTTTGTCCACTTGCCAAGTGCATACTCGCTTGCCCTTTGCCTTAAAGCTCTTGACACCGACAAATTGCTCAGCATCAATGTCCATTGAAGGTCTCACGCTATCGGCTCCACCAAACGTCACGCGAATATTAGGATAAGGGGTGTCGGAGAGAAGCAACAACCGGCTCTCACTGTTGTCGCCTACAAAGTTTTGCGTCATCTTTCTCGCGTCAAGCTGGAAACGCTTGAGATAGAGGTAACCATTGTTGTCGGCATCCAAGAGAAGAGCTGTCCACACCTTGTGCGGGTCGTATTTCTCGATGAGCGTGATGTTGTCCTCGAAATGATTGTTGAGGTCGAAGTCGGTGAGGTAATAGCTGCCGCCATTAAGCATGACCAGCACGGAATCGTCGTCGCTGAACTCGCCGAGATACTTGCCGTGAGCGTCGTAGTTGAGCCGTCGCACGTCGTTGTCGAACCACACCTTCCTTCCTCCGAGCGTGGAATGGCCGTGGCTCTTCAGTGTGATGCGCTTCACCTGGCGTTTGGTCAAGAGGTTGCCCCTCACCGTTCTCGCCTTGATGAGAATATCCGAGAAGTCTTTTTCTATGAACAGTGCCTGCCGCTTGTTGGCCAAGTCTGGCTCAAGCGTCACTTTGATTATCTCAGCCTCGCCATTAGGGTTGGCGGTGAAATAACACACTCGCGAGCCTGGCGTGCCCATGGTGAGGTCATACTCCCTGTCACGAATAATGGACGTGACACTGAATCGCTTTATATAATAAGGTCCCTTCTTGCCGTCGCGATACACGACATTATAAATAGTGCGCGAGTCGTTTTTCTTGAACACTTGTGCCCACAGCACGTTCTTGCCCACGAAAATCTTGTCGGCAACCTTTATGACTTTGTATTTACCGTCCTTGAAGAATATGATTATGTCATCGATGTCGGAGCAGTTGCACACGAACTCGTCTTTTTTCAATCCTGTTCCTATGAAGCCGTCCTGCCTGTTGATATACAGTTTCTCATTGGCATCGACCACCTTTGTTGCCTCAATGGTGTCAAACGAGCGTATCTCGGTGAGACGCGGGTAATCCTTGCCATAAGTGTCTTTCAAGTGCTTGAACCACGCCACCGTCACATCGGTCATGTGGGCGAGGTCATGCTCAATGCCTTTCAGCTCAGCCTTTATCTTCGCCATGAGCTTGTCGGCCTTGTCCTTGTTGTATTTCAGTATGCGCTGCATCTTTATCTCAAGCAGGCGCAAATAGTCGTCTTCGCGTATCTCGCGCAAGAGCTTCGGCTTCCACGGTGTGAACTCCTTGTCCAAGAACTGCAGCACGGCCTTTTGGTCGGCGGCTTGCTCAAAGGCCCGCTCCTTGTACATGCGCTCCTCTATGAATATGCGCTCCAAACTGGCAAAGAAAAGCTGCTCTTCAAGTTCGCCTTTGCGTATCAATAGTTCTTTGCGCAAAAGGCCCATGGTGCGGTCGGTGGAATGCTGCAACACCTGCGACACGGTGAGGAACTGCGGTTTGTCGTCCTCGATGACACAACAGTTTGGCGATATGTTTATCTCGCAATCGGTAAAGGCATAAAGGGCGTCGATGGTCTTGTCGGGCGAAACGCCTGGCGCCAACACCACTTGTATCTCCACGTGGCGTGCCGTCATGTCGATGACCTTCCTTGCCTTTATCTTTCCCTTCTCTATCGCCTTGGTTATGGAGTCCTGCAGCGACGCGGCTGTCTTTGAGTAAGGCACCTCACTGATGACAAGCGTCTTGGAATCGCGCTTCTCTATCTTGGCCCTGACGCGCACCATGCCACCGCGTTGTCCGTCGTTGTATCGAGCCACGTCGATGGCTCCGCCTGTGGGGAAGTCTGGGTACAGGTGAAACTCCTCTCCATGCAGATAACTGATGGCTGCATCGCAAAGTTCATTGAAGTTATGTGGCAAGACCTTGGAAGACAAGCCCACGGCAATGCCCTCAGCGCCTTGAGCCAACAACAAAGGAAACTTCACCGGCAAGGTCACCGGCTCCTTGTTGCGACCATCATAAGACAGCTGCCACTCCGTGGTCTTGGGGTTGAACACCGTTTCTAATGCGAACTTGGACAGGCGTGCCTCAATATATCGAGGCGCGGCAGCACGGTCTCCAGTGAGTATGTTTCCCCAGTTGCCTTGGGTGTCCACAAGCAAGTTTTTCTGTCCAAGCTGAACCAAGGCATCGCCTATAGAAGCATCGCCGTGAGGGTGAAACTTCATGGTCTCGCCCACTATATTGGCGACCTTGTTGTATCGACCATCGTCCATTCGCTTCATGGTATGGAGGATACGACGTTGCACTGGTTTAAGACCGTCCTCGATATGAGGCACTGCTCGTTCCAAGATTACGTATGAGGCGTAATCGAGAAACCAGTTCTTGTACATACCAGAGAGATGATGCACCGCGCTGGCATCGAAGCGGTCGGCTGGCTGATAGTCGGAATGCTGATCCTCAGTAAGTCCGTCGTCTTGGTTGGTATCGTTGTTTTTTGTCTTATCGTCGTCCATGTGGTCGTATGATTTCTTGCAAAGTTAAGAATTTATCTGCCAAAAACCTTATACAACAGGAACAAAATTCACAAAAAGCTATTGCCAAAGCAAGATGTCAAGCGCACGCTAATCATCGCGAGCAAATGGCATCATGCTAACAAATCGGCACCAAACGAGACATAAACGATAAAATAATGGCGCAAAAGCATACTAAGACTTGTGCATTTCAACCAATTTGCGTAATTTTGCTTTAGAATGGGACAAGAGAAAGAGTTTAAGCGGCTGTTCCGCGAATACTATCCACAGCTTTATGCTTTCGCCTATGGCATGGTGAAAGACGAGGAGGCTTGCCGTGACATTATCGGCGATGCCTTCGAAATGTTGTGGGGGCATCTCGATGACATCAAAGATGGCAACGAACGCGGCTTTCTCTATCGTGTCATCAGAAACAAGTGCATAGATCGCATTCGCAGCAGTGTCTCTCGGCAGAGATATGAGATTTTCTACAAAGGTGTATATGGAGAAGAGACCGATGACACCGACGCAAGGCTCAAGGAGACTGAAAGCCGAATAGAAAAGATGTACCAACTCATTGAAACCCTCACGCCACAAACACGACGCATCTTGGAAGCCTGCTATTTTCAAGGCAAACACTATGCTGAAGTGGCAGAGGAACTGAACATCAGCACCAGCACGGTGAAGAAGCACATCGTGCAGGCATTGAAAATATTGAGGAAAGAGGTTAAATAAATATAACGCAGTGGAACCTTTTGGGGTACTATTACGTCAAACTTATAGACACATCGCAAAAGATGGACAATATAGACAAGGAAAGACAATGGATTCAAGTCGTTGACGCGTTGGAGGTCAACGGCAATCAGGATGATGAACTTCTTGCGCAACTCGCGCAGGAGGGTGATGCTTTGTCTATGCTCCACGACGCTGAGTGTATGCGTCAAGCCATTGTGCGAGACAGCGTGAGACAAACCTTCTCCAAGGCCGACATGGAGGCTGCATACTCTCAAGTGATGGGTCGCATCGAGGCGAAACAGAGCAAAAAGGCCAACGTTATGACAATGGCCCGATGGTGGGCAGCGATAGCCGCCACGGTGAGCTTAGCCTTTATCTTAAGCGTTTCCCTTTGGAAAGGGTCTGCTGATTACCAGCGTTCTTTGGCAATCAGCACGCCAAAAACGACAACACAAATAAAGTCAAGCCCCGTTCATCGTCGCGCTTCAAGCTCGGTAACAACGGCACCTGCCACGCAGGTCAGCAGTGCCGCCCTACCCCAGCGTCTGCTCAACGCGTTGGGTCTCGCGCCTTCCGACGTGGCGACAGAGAGCAACACCATAACGACAAAATCGGGCAAAAGCGCCGACATGGTTTTGCCCGACGGCACGAAGGTTTGGCTCTATGCCGACTCTAAAATCACGTATCCCAAGGCTTTTAGCGGAAAAGAACGCACGGTCTTCTTGGAAGGACAGGCCGAGTTTGACGTGACCCACGACCCCAACCATCCTTTCGTGGTAATGA
>DAIOUH010000102.1:0-2563 GCA_036751585.1 Prevotella sp.
GCATCGGCAATGTGTGACATGGCAATGTACCACCTGCCATGATACCAATTTAGAACGGTAATAGTATGGCAAGAATCAAAAACCCATTTGTGGTAACAGGCAAGATTGAGCGAGAGTATTTCTGCGACCGAGTTGTCGAATCGAAGAAAATCGTTAAAACAATAGAAAACGGCAATAACCTGGTACTTATTTCCCCTCGCCGCATGGGAAAGACCGGGTTGGTGCGCTTCTGCTATGAATTTGAGTTTGAGAAGGATGAATACTACACATTCTTCATAGACATATTGCATACCACAAGCCTACAAGAGTTTACATATCTTTTGGGTCGCAAAATTTATGAGACCGTATTGCCAAAAAGCAAGAAGATGATGACAGCCTTCATCCACACGCTGAAATCTATAAGCGGCCAGTTTGGCTTCGACCCCATTTCCAATACGCCGACATTCGATTTAAGCTTGGGTGACATCGCCCGCCCTGAGTTGACATTGGAGGAAATCTTTTATTATTTGGAGCATGCAGACCGTCCCTGCATCGTCGCAATAGACGAGTTTCAGCAGATAGCCAAATATCCAGAGAAAAACGTGGAGGCACTACTTAGGACCCATATCCAGGTACTTTCCAATTGCCAATTCATCTTTGCCGGCAGTGAGTATCATGTCATGCAAGAGATGTTCGTCTCTGCGGCCCACCCATTTTACAACAGCGCGGACATATTGGAGCTCAAGGCAATAGATGCGCAGGTATATTCCGACTTCGTGTGTGGCTGGATGTCAAAATTCGGCAAGGCAATAGAGCCTTCTTACGTGCGGAGAGTGTACCAGTTGTTCCGCGGCAACACATACGGTATGCAGCGCACATTCAATGAGGTTTTCGCGCTAATCACTGAAACAGGAGGAGATGTCTGCACGAAAGACCTCATCCTTCAAGCCATCAACAACATCATAGAATCGAAAGAACCCATATTCCAAGAATTCTTGTCAAATATCCCCGAAAAACAAAAACCGCTACTGTATGCCATAGCGACTGAGGGCGAAGTGGAAAGAATCACTTCTGCAGCCTTTATCAAGAAGCATAAACTTTCCTCGGCCAGTGCCAACCAGTATGCCGCCAAGCAACTTATGGCAAGTGGCGTTATCACCAAACTGCATGGCAGATATTCGCTTACTGAACAGTTTTTTGACCTCTGGATTAATAAGATGTACGGACGAGGCTTTGTATTATAAACACACAAATGAATGGGGCACGCCAATTGGCGCGCCCCATGTTTTTTCCAGTTTCATTAAGTTAGCAGTTGCCTTTTAATCTTTTCTGAATATCTCATCTCAGGGCGCGACGCGACAAGCCTCTGCCCTGTTATCACTTTCCACTGTTTACACGAAAGCCCCTCCACTACAAAACAAAAAAAACGCAGGCTTCCACTTCTCCCCGTCTTCCGTTCCAGGCCGTAGGAAAGCCCCTATAAGTGACGAGTAGATGTGTCTGCCCACGCCGGTATTTGCACGTTATCCAGAAAAAGTGTGCATGAGGATTGTTTGGTGAACCCTCGCTACACACCCCGGGATACAGTTGTATCATACCCGTAGCAGCCACTTCTCACATTGCCTTAGACTTATAGTCTTGAATTTCCTACGTTCAGAACGGTCATAGACAAAGCGTTAGTGACGCTTTAACATTAAGTAGTGGCCCACCCACAACCGCAAGGTCCACCTCTGCCTTCGCAAAGTCCCGCCACTCTTGCCAATTAAGCCAAGATGATGGCACGGCGTGGGTTGTTGACTTTGCAAAAATAATGCTTTTCCCCGAAATACACTAAAAATAAGGCAAAAGATGTTGCCGCAAACTTGAATTTAACATTTATAGTCGAGCCATTAGCGCCAAGATTCAGATTTAATCATTATATTTGCAAACAAAAAATAGCAAACCCAAACAGTAAACAAATACGCCAATCATGGGAAACAAAGGGGGAAAAAGCCAAAGAGAATACGAGGAAGAGATTTCGAGGCTTGTCGTGGCTGGCAAGAGGCTTATGGCAGAAGCTGACGAAATAATCAGCGCGCAAACAGGCATGCGAAAGGAAAACAAGCCCTCACGTCATCATAAGAGAAACGAGGAGAATCAGCCTGCACCGCGAATTTCGCAAGAGCAGCAAACAGAAGCAGAAGCCCCACACTTGGGCTTTTGGGGTAACATTTGCGCCATGTTCCTCGGCTATAAGTTTGGTGAGATGCTTTTTGGGGACGACAAGCCGCAGGGAGGCAAGGCTTCCCGTGAAAGCTCATTCGGCGAGAGAGCCGAATAGCTGGTAGAACGCCACCACGCCCAAAGCGAGATTACACGGCATGGGCACCAACCGTGGCCATGTCTTGTCAATATTATTCATCAAAAAAAGCTCTCTCAAACGTGTGCGTTCCGGAAAACGGAGACAGGGTCGTGAGCGCGTTTTCGCGCATGTCGGCACATGATCAAGCGGCAAGTTTCCGTCATCACGCCTGAATCGCGTGGTGAAATCAGCGCGAAGCCTACGCGATACAAGCGCAATGGCAACGCGATATAAGCGTGATGG
>DAIOUH010000102.1:2663-9372 GCA_036751585.1 Prevotella sp.
CAGCGCGAAGCCTACGCGATACAAGCGCAATGGCAACGCGATATAAGCGTGATGGAAACGCGATATAAGCGTGATGGCAATCAAAAAGTGTTTCACGGGAACCTCTGTCAAAAACCTCTGAAGCATAAAGCACATATAATCAAGGACATATGGATAATCACCCAAAAAGGCGAATTTGCGGGCAAAATACCGCTCGCTCGCGTTTTTTCGATTCTCAGAGCAGCTTTTGTAAAACATTTTGACAGCATAGGGGAATGAACATGCCAAGCCCATGGCAAACGGCAAGAAGTTGATGGCAAATGACACCCAAAATGCCAACGACCATATCATCGAAGAAGAGGAAGAACATTGAAAACAGCATGCGACTTCACATGATAATGACATAAAAAAGCATAAACCCTTTGCCAATTCAAAGAATGTGAGTACCTTTGCAGTCCATTTAAAAGACATGTTTAACAATTGTGGAAGGATTTGGCTGCTTGCAACCACACAAAAAAATGCTAAAACTGGGAAATGTCCCTCAGATTTCACAGTTACTTGCGTTGGTCCACGTAAAAAAGTAATGCAACAATGAGTTATTTGTTTTCTTCAGAATCCGTGTCAGAAGGTCACCCCGACAAGGTAGCTGACCAGATTAGTGACGCGCTTCTCGACCAGTTTCTTGCCTACGATCCACAGTCTCACTGTGCCATCGAGACGTTCAACACCACCGGACAGGTCATCATCATGGGCGAGGTTCGCTCAAGAGAGTATATCGACCTGCAAACCATAGCCCGCAAGACCATCAACAAGATTGGATACACCAAGTCGGAATACCAGTTCGACGGCAATTCCTGTGGCATCCTCACCGCCATTCACGAGCAGAGCGACGACATCAATCGTGGTGTCTCTCGCCAAGAGGAGGACAACCAAGGCGCCGGCGACCAAGGCATGATGTTCGGCTACGCCGTCAACGAGACGGAGAACTACATGCCAGCCACGCTCGACCTCGCCCACCTCATAGTGCGCACCCTCGCCGACATCCGCAAGGAGGGCAAGGAGATGACATACCTCCGCCCCGACTCAAAGAGCCAGGTGACGATAGAATACAGCGACAATGGCGTGCCGCAGCGCATAGACACCATCGTGGTGTCAACCCAGCACGACGATTTCGTGAAACCCGTTGACGACACGCGCGAGGCACAGCTTAAGGCCGATGAGGAGATGCTTGGCAAGATTCGTCAGGACGTGCTCAACATCCTCATACCCCGCGTGAAAGCCCAATTGGGCGAGAAAGTGCTCGCCCTGTTCAACGACGACATCAAGTATTATGTCAACCCCACTGGCAAGTTCGTCATCGGAGGCCCCCACGGCGATACCGGACTCACGGGCCGCAAAATCATAGTGGACACCTATGGAGGCAAGGGAGCTCACGGCGGTGGGGCCTTCTCGGGCAAGGACCCGTCGAAGGTTGACCGCTCAGCCGCCTACGCCGCGCGCTACATAGCCAAGAACATGGTGGCGGCAGGCGTGGCAGACGAGATGCTCGTGCAGCTGGCTTACGCCATTGGCGTGGCAGAGCCCGTGAGCGTGTATGTGGACACCTACGGCAAGAGCCACGTCGGCATGAGCGATGGCGAGATAGCGCGAAAGATAAAAGAGATGTTCGACTTGAGGCCACACGCCATAGAGCGCGCGCTCAAACTGAGACAACCCATGTATCTTGAGACGGCCGCCTACGGCCACATGGGAAGGAAAAACGAGGTGGTGGAGAAGACGTTCACCTCCCGCTACCATGAGACGAAGACCATGAAGGTGGAGCTCTTCACCTGGGAGAAACTCGACCAGGTGGACAGGATAAAGAAAGAGTTTGGCTTGTAGACCAGCCAGCGTCTGCAGACAAATAGACAAAGATGATAACAGAGCAAGACTCAGCACAAGTGGCCGTGCAACCCGAGGCACACTCACGGAGCACGGCTTCAACCCACCACGAGGGATGGCACTCGCCGGCGCAAATCCTCTCTTGGTTGCCCAAGACGGCCACGCCTTGGCAGCAAGACTCGGCGATAAGGGCCAACTACAAGTTCGTGGAAAAAGACTGGCTGCACATGCCCAACCCCATGCGCACGCCAACCACGAAGGCAGACCCGAAGCTTACCGGCAACTTCACCAAGCCCCTATACCACAGCCATTCGCTCGTGCAACCCGACTCGATATACAGGCCGGAATATGCCATATATCGCCGTGGGGTAGCCGGCGACCCCGTGCCATACACCATAGCAGGCGACTCGCTGGTCACCTCGGTGCTGCTGTTTTGCTTTGTCATAGCCACCATCACCATAGCGCAAGCAGGACACTTCCTGGAACGGCAGCTGAAAAACTTCTTCCGCACGCCAAGGGAAGGCACGACGGTGATAACCGAAACCAGCAGCGAGATGAGGTTCCAGCTCTTCCTCGTGGCGCAGACATGCCTGCTGCTCGCGCTGATACTCTTCATCTATTCGCACGACTTCGCCAAGGAGTCGTTCTCCATCGCCCATTACCAAATCTTGGGTCTCTTCACCGCAATCAACGTAGGCTATTTCGCCGTGAAATTCCTGCTTTACAGCATCGTGGACTGGGTGTTTTTCGACAAGAAAAAAAACATACAATGGATGAAGTCGTTTCTCTCCATCATATCCATGGAGGGCATACTCCTTTTCCCAATAGTCTTGCTGTTCGCCTTCTTCCACATAAGTGTCAGCAGCGCGGTCATTTATACCCTTTTAGTGGTCTTGATTTCCAAGATATTGTCTTTTTACAAGACATATATTATCTTTTTCGCGAGAGAGGCGGCCATTCTGCAAAGTTTTTTGTACTTTTGTGCACTTGAACTGATGCCGTTAGGCATACTTTGGGGTATAATAATGGCAACCAGTGACTATTTAAAGACAATTTTTTAGGACAAAATAGGATAATTTTTAGGATTCAAATTCAAGATGATAAAGAAGATTCTGATATCCCAGCCGAAACCGACAAGCGAGACCTCACCTTACTTTTCTTTGGAGAAAGAATATGGGGTAGAACTGGTGTTTAGACCATTCATCAAGGTGGAGGGTCTTACCAACTTGGAGTTCCGCCAGCAGAAAGTTAGCATTCTCTCACACACAGCTGTGGTGTTCACCTCACGCCATGCCATCGATTTCTTCTTCAAACTGGCAAAGGAGTTGCGACTCAACATCCCAGAGGAGATGAAATATTTCTGCGTCACTGAGACAATCTCACTTTACATCCAGAAATACGTGCAATATCGCAAGCGCAAGGTCTTCTTCGGCACCACTGGCCGCATTGACGACCTCATACCCTTGATGGTCAAGCACAAGACTGAGAAATATCTCGTGCCTCTGAGCAGCGTGCACAACGACGACATAGCCAAGAAGCTCACCGCAAAGGGACTGCACTTCACTGAGTGCGTGATGTATCGCACGCTCTCCGATCCGTTCACCGAGGATGAGATCAAGCATTTCGACTACGACATGCTTATCTTCTCCACGCCCACCGGAGTGAAATACTTGACACAGGCTTTCCCTGAGATGAAGAAGGACCAAGTGAAGATTGGCGTTTTCGGCCCTGTCACGGCAAAAGCCGTCAAGGACGCTAACCTCAATGTAGACCTCATGGCTGGCACGCCGGAGTACCCATCGATGATCAGCGCACTGAAGGATTTCCTCGCCAAGGAAAACGGCAAGAAAGCATAAAGCCAACAAGCCATGGGTAACACATTGCCAAAGACCGAGCGCCTGTACCACAAGAAGCTCATAGACAGCCTCTTCAAGGGCGGCAAGAGCAGAAGCATGACAGCCTTTCCGCTCCGCTTGGTGTATATGCCCATGGAGGAAGGCAACTGTTGCGAGATGCTCATCTCGGTGCCCAAACGCAACTTGCACCGCGCAAACAAGCGCAACCGCGTGAAAAGACAGGTGAGGGAGGCTTACCGCAATCACAAGGACATCGTGGGCGACAAGCACCTTGCCATGGCTTTCATTTGGCTCGACACGAAACTGTGGGACAGCGCCGACGTAGAGCAACGAGTGGTAAACTTGCTCAACAGGGTAAAGGAGAAGGCTAATGAAAACGGCTAAAAAGGTTATCGAGATAGTGAGCCGCGCCTTGTCGTGGTTGCTCGTGTTACCGATAATCTTCTACCAAAAATTCATCACTCCGTACACCCCGGCCTCATGCCGATTCACGCCCACTTGCTCGGAATACGCGAGGCAGGCGATAATGAAGCACGGTCCCGTCAAGGGTCTCGCACTCGCCATCTGGCGCATATTGAGATGCAATCCATGGGGAGGCAGCGGCTACGACCCAGTGCCATGACAAGGTGTCATGGAAACACAGGCAAGCCACTACGACACATAGCTATTAAAGACAAATCCCGCCTCGCGAGGGAGGGAGCATAAAGAAAAACCCATAATCAATGAAAAATTTTGTTGAAGAACTGAAATGGCGCGGCATGCTCGCACAGATAATGCCAGGAACCGAGGAGTATCTGCAAACTCATCTCGTGTCTGCCTATCTCGGCACTGACCCTACCGCCGATTCTCTTCATATCGGCCACCTGTGCGGCATCATGATGCTCCGCCACTTGCAGAGTTGCGGACATAAGCCTTACCTTCTCGTGGGTGGCGCGACGGGCATGATTGGCGACCCCTCGGGCAAGAGCCTGGAGCGCAACCTGCTCGACAGCGACACGCTTTATCACAACCAGGAGGCGATAAAGAAGCAAGTGTCGAAGTTTCTCGACTTCGATAGCAATGAGCCAAACAAGGCCGAGCTCGTAAACAACTACGACTGGATGAAGGACTACAAGTTCCTCGACTTCGTGCGCGACGTAGGCAAGCACATCACCGTGAACTACATGATGGCGAAGGAGAGCGTGCAGCAGCGTCTCAACGGCACGGCTCGCGACGGCCTCTCGTTCACCGAGTTCACCTACCAACTGCTCCAAGGCTACGACTTCCTTTATCAATACCAGCACTATGGCGTGCGCCTCCAGCTTGGCGGCAACGACCAATGGGGCAACATGACCACCGGAACTGAGCTCATACGCCGCACGCTTGGCAACGAGGCGGAGGCCTTCTGCCTTACCTGTCCACTCATCACTAAGGCCGATGGAAAGAAATTCGGAAAGACGGAGAGCGGCAACGTGTGGCTCGACCCGAAGCGCACCACTCCATACGCGTTCTACCAGTTCTGGCTCAACGTGAGCGATGACGACGCCGAGCGCTACATCAAGATTTTCACGGATCTCGACCAAGACACCATAAAGCAGCTCACCGAGGAGCACAAGCAGGATCCAGGCCGCCGCATACTGCAACGCCGCCTGGCTGAAGAGGTCACTACGATGGTACACTCGAAGGAGGCTCTCGACATGGCTATCGCCGCGTCAAACATTCTCTTTGGCAAAGCCACGAAAGACCAGCTGGCAAGCCTCGACGAGGCAACGCTGAACGACGTGTTCAAGGACGTGCCCCACTACGACCTGCCAAAGGCACAGCTTGGCGGCAAGGCCATTGACCTCTTCTGCGCCGATGGTTTCAACATCTTCCCTTCAAAGGGCGAGATGCGCAAGCTCGTCAAGGGCGGCGGCGTGAGCCTCAACAAGGAGAAGCTCACGGCATTTGACCAAGAAATCACGTCGGAAGACCTCATCGACGGAAAGTACCTCCTCTTGCAGAAAGGAAAGAAAAACTACTTCCTCATCACAGTGAAGTAAAACATAATCACGAAATAAAAAGGCAGACCAGTCCGTATAAGACAGGCTGCCAAAACAAAAAGAGGGCGACCCATCACGGGCCGCCCTGTTTTGTTTATATTCTCTCAAATTGTGTGTGTTAAGTGTTCGCGACTATTTAGAGTTGGAACTTGTAACCAATGGTAATCTGGAACACGCTGTTCTTGCTGTCCAAACCATCGAAAGCCTTTGTCACGCCCCAGTTGTAACGCGCGTCGAGCACCACATTGCTAATCTCGTAAGAGAGACCCACAGGAATGGAAAGAGCCACCGACTTGATGCCGTCATAGTCTTTCTTGCTTGAGCTTGTGGTGTTGCCATTCACCGTGACGCTGTTGCCAACGTTGAAACCAGGCTGCACACCGACCTTCACGGCAAGACCCTTTGTGAGGTAAACGTTTGCCAAGATTGGCACGTTGATGTAGTCGAGCTTAACCTTATCGTCAGAGTTCTTCAGCTTGAAGCCCTCTTGAGAGTAGTTCACGCCAAGAGAGAGCGAGAAGATGTCTGTGGCCTGATACTCACCCTCAAGGCCACCCACGAAACCGATGCGGCTTGTTGTGCCCTGAGTGTCGGTCATGTCAGCAATGCTGATACCTGCCTTTGGTTGCAGTGAGAAAGAACCTGCTGCGTGCTGTGCGAATGTCGCGGTTGATGCTGCAAGGAGCATCAGAGCGGAAGCTAAAAACTTTTTCATAGTCTTGTCTCCTAAATTTTTAATTACGTTTTGTTTATATTCTATTCTATTATCGCGTCGTGCTTGATACAAGCTGTTCGCGTTGTCTCTTTCTGAAAGACAATGCAAAGATATAGCCAAAACGTGACACGCGTGGTGGAAAAACCCTACTTGGCAGTTGGGTTTTCCCTATTTGGGCAGATTCTTGCTTTATATCAATTATTTTTACATACAAAGGTTTCTCACGTCGTCCTCAAACGTCTCCTTGTTGATGGCCT
>DAIOUH010000103.1:0-9205 GCA_036751585.1 Prevotella sp.
GTGAGGCCGACGCGATTCAAGCGTAAAGCCGACGCGATTCAAGCGTGAGGCCATCGCGATTCAAGCGTGAGGCCGACGCGGGGCAAGCGTGAGGCGAAAGCCGCGAAAGAAAATTGCGGAAATCCGCAAAAATCTTTCGCGAAACAAGCAAAATGCATTAACTTTGCGAAAGAAAACTGCGGAAATCCGCAAAAATCTTACGCGCCATGATAATAAATAGAGAAAAATATCTACAAGAATTAATCAACTCACGGCATAATGGACTGGTAAAGATCATCACTGGCATGCGCCGTTGCGGAAAATCCTTTCTGCTGTTCCGTCTCTTCAAACGTTTTCTTGAAGACGATGGGGTCATGCCCGACCACATTATAGAAATGGCTTTCGACGACTATGCCTTCAAGGACTTTCGTAATCCAGACAAGTTTTATAAGTATGTAAAAGAGAAAATCACTGACAAGCAGCCTTATTACATTCTGCTTGATGAGGTACAGATGCTTGATGAGTTTGAAGATGTACTGAATGGATTGTTGCACATCGACAATGCCGATGTTTATGTGACTGGGAGCAATGCACGTTTCCTGTCAAAAGACATCATTACTGAATTTCGTGGACGAGGATACCAAATACATGTGTCACCGCTTAGTTTCGCTGAATTTATGACGGTTTATGATGGTGACAAGCAGGATGGCTGGAACGAATATCTGCTTTATGGTGGATTGCCTCCAGTTGTCTTACAGAAAACAGAAGAAGAGAAAGTGAAACTTTTGAACAATCTCTTGACAGAGACTTACATGATAGATGTCATAAATAGAAACAATATAAAGAACGACGCGGAACTCAACGATTTGTTCAAGATTCTCGCTTCTGGCATTGGTGGTCTCACCAATCCACAACGGCTTGCCAACACTTTCCAGTCGGTGAAAAATGTCTCTATAAGCTCCGCAACCATCAAGAAATACATCGAATACCTTGCGGATGCCTTTTTGCTTGAGCCCTGCTATCGCTATGACGTAAAAGGCCGTAAGTATATCGGAACGCCGATGAAATATTATTTCTCTGACTTAGGCATCCGCAATGCGCTTCTCGGTTTCCGCCAACAAGAGAAGACTCATCTCATGGAGAATGCCATTTATAATGAGCTTCGCCATCGTGGATACAGCGTGGACATTGGCAACGTGGAAATAAATGGCGTGGATGAGAAAGGCACAAAAGTGAGACGAATGCTTGAAGTTGATTTCGTATGCAACAAAGGCTACAAGCGCTGCTACATCCAGTCGGCTCTCAGTCTGCCTGACAAGGAGAAGACACAACAAGAACTTGCCTCCTTGCTACGTATTGACGATAGTTTCATGAAATATGTGATAACGGGCGACATAATCAAGAAATACCAAAACGATGACGGCATCGTATTCATGGACGTGTTTGATTTCTTGTTGGACAAGGACTCCTTATAAACTTCACCTTAATGCAGATGGACACAAATATCCAAGGATAGTCCGCGATCAAGTCTCTACATTTTGGCTTCAAACCAACTCCATGCAAGATTTTTATTGTAATTTTGCACCTATAAAGCTTTATGACATCATTTAAGCCCATTCCAATTCATGGCTAAGAAAAAGATTCTTATTATCAACGACATGTGTGGTTATGGCAAGGTCGCATCGGCGGCAATGCTTCCAATCCTCTCTTACATGGGGCACGCCACCTACAACCTCCCAACCGCATTGGTGTCTAACAATCTCGAATACGGCAAGTTCAACCTCCTCGACACCACCGACTATATCACAGGCGTCTTTCCCGTATGGAAAGAACTCGGGTTCCGCTTCGATGCCATAGCCACAGGCTTCATAGCCTCTGAGCGCCAGGCGAAGATAATATCCACCTACTGTCAAGAACAAGAGAAGCTGAACACGCCCATCTTCGTGGACCCAATCATGGGCGATGAGGGTAAGCTCTACAATGGAGTGACACCGGCGACAATACAAAGCATGGAAGAGATGATTGCCATTGCCGACCTCATATACCCCAACTATACTGAAGCGTGCTACCTCACGGAAACGCCTTATCACCCAGAGGGCGTGGACAGGGCGACGGCATTTCAACTGCTCGACAAGCTCCACGCCAAAGGTGCCAAGTCGGTGCTCATAACGTCTGTCACGGTAGACGGCCAACACTGCGTGGCAGGCTTCAACCACACGACGGGTGAACATTTCTTGTTAGGCTACACCGAGATACCAGTCCGCTTCCCAGGCACGGGCGACATCTTCTCAGCCGTGCTCATAGGCCATCTGCTCAATGGCATGGAGCTGAAACCATCCACCAGAAAGGCAATGGACGCGGTTTACTATCTCATAGACCACAACAAGGACATGAAAGACAAGTACGCCGGAATACCCGTGGAAAGCTATCTCAACATATTGTAAAAGGCTATTTGCAGAATGCAATGAACTATTTTTCATCCCTTCTTACCATACATTCCTCAGTACAAACGGTGGTGATCGTATCGCTTATCATCACCATCGGACTTGCTCTTGGCAAATTCAAGGTCAAGGGCATCTCGCTCGGCATAGCCTGGGTGTTTTTCATAGGCATCCTGGCAGGAGAGTTGAGACTGTCGATAGACAGCAACATCCTCGACTATATTGAGACTTTCGGACTGTCGATGTTTGTCTATTGCCTCGGCCTTCACGTCGGCCCCAACTTCTTCGGGTCGCTTCGTTCCGAAGGCTTGGCCTTGAACCTGTGGAGCCTCGCCGTCATCATATTCGGCACGCTGTTCGCGCTCGTGCTGATTCCGCTAACGGGCGTCAGCCTTCCCAACATGGTGGGTCTGCTATGCGGCGCCACCACCAACACGCCCGCGCTCGGTGCCGCCACGCAAGCACTGGCGCACCTCGGGCTGCCAAGCAACAGCGTGGCTCTCGCCACAGCCGTGACCTATCCGCTCGGCGTGGTGGGCGTGATCATCGCAATGATTATAATAAGAAAGGTCTTCGTGAAACCAAAAGACATGGAGGCCAAGCCGCTCTCAGACGATGACCAGACCTACATAGCGCAATTTCGCGCCATCAACCCTGCCATATTGGGAAAGACAATATCCGAGGTGGCACACACCACAAAACTGAAGTTCATAATCTCGCGAATCTGGCGAGGGAAGGATGTCATCGTGCCAATGGCAAGCACCGTGATTCATGTCAACGACTCCATGCTCGTGGTGACCAACAAGAACGATGAGAAGTCGCTTGAACTGCTTTTCGGAAAGAGGGAAGATCACGACTGGAACAAGAGCAACGTTGACTGGAACGCCATCGACGCCAACGTGGAGAGCCGTGTGTGCGTGGTGACGCGCTCCGGCCTCAACGGTAAACGCTTGAGAGACATGCACATGAGGGCTGGATATGGCGTGAACGTGAGCCGCGTGGTGCGTGGCGACATCAAGCTCCTCGCCAGCGACGACTTGCGCCTGCAATACGGCGACCGAGTGACCATAGTGGGCAAGCACGAGGACCTCGACAACGCCGAGCACTTCTTTGGCAACTCAGTGAAAACCCTTGAGGAGCCAAACATAGGAAGCATATTCTTCGGCATCATCCTTGGCCTTGCGCTGGGCACCATCCCAATAGCCATACCTGGCATGGACAGCAGCCTGCGCCTTGGCATAGCTGGCGGACCGATAATAATGGGCATCATAGTTGGCGCGTTAGGCCCCAAGAGCCACATCATATCCTACACCACACGGTCGGCATCGCTCATGCTGCGCAAGCTGGGACTCGCGCTATACCTTGCTTGTCTCGGCCTCGACTCGGGCAAGGACTTCGTCACGACCATCCTGCGACCGGAAGGCGTGGCATGGGTGGGCATCGGCTTCCTTATCACCGTCATTCCAGTGCTCATCATTGGCATCATCGCCCTGCATACACACAAATACGACTTCGGCACCATCTGCGGCATACTGTGCGGATCAATGGCTAACCCAATGGCGTTGGGGTATGCCAACGACAATTGCAAGGGCGACACGGCAAGCATATCCTACGCCTCGGTGTACCCAATAGGAATGTTTATAAGGGTCGTGATAGCGCAAATGCTTATCATGCTCTTCACGTGAACGTCCACTACACATGAACAACCCTTTCTATTATACCCCGTCACCGGAGTGCGTCATCGCGACCCGAGAACTGACGGCTTGGCTTGAAGGCAAGCCATCGCCATTCAGCGACACGCGCGTGGACGATGGATTCAGGAAGGAGATAGACAAGGGAAAGATGTTCGGGGTCTTGGTGGTGGACGGAAACGATGACTTGACGAGAGGAAGACAGGTTAAATACATCGCTGGATATAGCGGACAGATATGCGGTCGCGCCGACTGGGACGGATTTGTGCCAGCCGTGTTCGATTACCTGCGACCAGACGGCTATTTCAAACTGCACGAGGCGGAAATAACCCAACTAAACAAAGACATAAAAGCCCAATCATTACACATTATTAATATAGAGACCGCCAGGCAGCATGAACGCATGGCCGACAAGCGTCCCACGTCATTAAAAGGAAAGCGCGATGGTGAAAGCGACAGCGACTATGCGCGCAGACGACAGTTTGAAAACGCCGAGCTGCACAGGTGGAAACTCAGACAAAGGGAAGCAGACAAAGACGTTACTGAGGAAAAAGACCGACTGTTGGGCTTGAAAACTCTCAGGCGGCAAAAAAGCGACGACTTGCAAAGGTGGCTCTTCCGCCATTTCCGTATGCTCAACTCCAAGGGCGAGAGCAAAGACCTGATAGAGATTCGCGGCGGAGAGATTCCGCCAGCCGGCAGCGGTGAATGCTGTGAGCCACGGTTGCTGCAATATGCCTTTCTGCATGGATTGCGCCCGAAGGCCATGGCAATGTTTTGGTGGGGAGAGAGCCCAAAGGGTGAGGTGCGGCACCATCTCCACTTCTACCCGGCTTGCAACGGCAAATGTAAGCCCATACTCAAATGGATGTTGCAAGGCATGGACGTTGACGCCAACCCGTTGGAGAGCGATAAAGGAGACGACGACTTGGTGGCGCGACTTCAAACCGTCTATGACGACGATGACATCTGCGTAGTTTGCAAGCCTGCCGGACTGCTTTCCGTGCCAGGCAAGAGCGAGCGCGCAAGCGTGCTCTCCATCATGAGGCAAAGATTCACCGACAGCCCATCGCCGCTTATCGTGCACAGACTCGACATGGCGACAAGCGGACTGATGATAATAGCCAAGACCTTGCAAGCCTACCACGACTTGCAACGACAGTTCGCAAATCACGAAATAAGGAAACGCTACGTGGCGGTATTGAGCCGTCCCCTGCCAGATGGCACACCAAAGGAAGGAGTAATCTCGCTGCCCATGCGCCCGGACCTCAACGACAGGCCTCGACAGGTAATAGACCAGGAGCATGGCCACGAGGCGATAACATATTATAAACAGGTGGACACCAATCGCCTTTGGCTCTGGCCGAGAACAGGGCGCACGCACCAGCTCCGGCTGCATTGCGCCCATCAGCTTGGATTGGCAGACCCCATAAAAGGCGATACGCTCTATGGCACCGAAAGCGACCGCCTCTACCTCCATGCGGAGGCCATAACCTTTCGGCACCCAACCACAGGCAAGACCATGACACTCACCAAAAGGGCTCCTTTCTGAAAATATTTAGCAAATTAGCACACAAAAGTTTGCCAATATCAACATAAAAGGCTAACTTTGCAAAAAATAGGACTAAAGACACATGTAAGAGAAGGAATTCCGACATTCCAAGAAAGAATGTCGGAATTCTTTTTCGTATGTCTGTTTCCATAGGGAATAATAACACATTTAACTAATTATTTAATACTGTTTTTATCATGGCATACATGTCACAGGAAGGTTACGACAAGCTCGTGGCCGAAGTACGCAGACTTGAGTCTGTGGAGCGCCCTAAGGCTTCTGCGGCCATTGCCGAGGCAGCCGACAAGGGAGATTTAAGCGAAAACTCAGAATATGACGCGGCAAAGGAGGCCCAGGCCCATCTCGAGGCGAAAATCAACGAGATGAAGCTTACCATAGCGCACGCTAAGATTGTGGATACAAGTCGCCTCAAGACCGACGAGGTGCAAATATTGTCGAAGGTGAAGATCACGAACCTGCAAAACAACAAGTCGATGACTTACACCATCGTGTCGGAGAGTGAGGCAAACCTCAAGCAAGGCAAGATTTCCATCAAGACTCCTATCGCACAGGGCCTGCTCAACAAGAAGGTTGGCGAAGTGGTTGAGATTAAGATTCCGCGCGGCACGATAAAAGTGCGTATCGACGAGATCAGCATCGCTGAATAAGAGGTTCTTCGGGCAACAAATAAAACAAGAGGATAAAATATATGTCTACTATTTTCAGTAAGATCGCAGCTGGCGAGATACCCAGCTACAAATGCGCCGAGGACGACAAGTTCTACGCGTTCCTCGACATCAACCCCGTGAAGAAGGCTCACACCCTCGTGGTGCCACGCAAGGAGGTTGACTATATTTTCGACATGGACGACAACGACCTCGCCGCTTTCGAGGTGTTTGCCAAGAAGGTGGCAATCGCCATCCGCAAGGCATTCCCATGCAAGAAGGTGGCCCAAGTGGTGCTTGGGCTTGAAGTGAACCATGCTCACATACACCTCATCCCTATCGACTCAGAGGCTGACGTGGACTTCCACAAGCACGTGAAGCTCACCGACGAGGAGATGAAAGCCACCGCCGACAAGATTTTCGCGGAATTCAAGAAGCTCTAATCGCTTGCAATACACGCAAGATTAGCAAAGCGATAAAAGCATTTTATTATCGGGTGATTATTTATCTGATTTGTTTTCAGAGAATAATCACCCGATTATTGTTTTCACTCTTCCATGTGTCACCATCAAGAGAATTTATTGCAATCGTCATTTGCTAATCAGAAATAAAATTGCTATTTTTGCATACATATATGACACAAAGTTTCACATAACGCAACATCATAAAGACAATAAATGAAACAAATCTGCATTCTGCTGGTCAGCCTACTAATGTGTACGGCTACCGAAGCGCAAAACTATGCCAAAAAACTAAAGAAGGCACAAGGCATAATGGTAACCTACCAGTCGGCATACAAAGGCAAGGTAAATCCTGGGAGCACGGTCATGAAAGTGTATGGCGATCAGGTGAAGCTGGAAAACGTATGGCCAGAAGACAAGAAAAAGGATAAAGCCGACGCGCCAAAGACGAAACGCCTGCAACAGGAAAGATATATCGACTATAGCCGCAGATGCAGTTATCGCCGTGCCATTATGCCCAACGACGAGGTGATTTACACCAATTCCCCATTTGAATATGGCAAGGGATTCAAGGAGGTGAAGGAAGAAAAGTATCTTGGGCTCAACTGCAAGGTAGTGCGCACCATCGTCAACTCAAACACCATCGACGTGTGGTATACCAACGACTTGGCATTCCGTGGCACTCCACAGACATGGGCTGGCGTGCCCGATGGTCTCGTGCTGCGCGTCGTGCGAAACGGCGACTCCGTGCAGGAGGCCATAGGCATAAAGGCCATGAAGAAACCAAGCGAGCTTTTGCCAACCGACTGGGGACACTATCTTGACGAGAGCAACTATTCATACGCTGTCAACCAAAGCGGGGTAATAGTCGTGCCCGTGTTCGACCAGCAATCAATATGCTTCAACAACGCCAAGCTGCCCGACGGACAACTTGAAGCGGGAAAGACCTACGCGGCAGCGGGCGGCACCGTGGTTCTTAAGAAAGTGAAACTTCCCGACAGCATAAGCGACCGTCAGGTGTTTGTGGAAGCAGTGCAATACTCCGATGGCGACGCCTACGACCGCACTGGCTCAATATTCATGATTCCCACTGGCAAGGCACAATCGTTTATCGACGCGTTGCGCAATCTCAACAGCGTGCCGTCGTTCCACAGCGGTGACACCGACTACCATGGACTCACGTCAACAGCCGAATATGACGTGCCGATGGAACTGATGCGATTCTTCACAGGATTCGGCGTGCGCAAATACAACCACAACAAGGTGCCTGGACAGACATGGGTAGACTCGGTGACGTATAAGGCAGAGGTGACATCGATTGCCGAACATCTAAAGGGCGAAGTGTGGATTGGGGCTTACATTGGCAACTGGGACGCAAAGGGCCATAGGCTGAGCGTGAAGCTGAAATATTATCCAGAAGCCGACCGCACCATGCCTAAGACTCTACCACTGTTCAACACCGTGAACTACATGGAGCAGGCAGGACAACCCTACCCCATATTCATGCTCAACGATTCGTTGACAACAACTTTTGAATTGAAGAGCGACGTGAGAAACGCACGCCTATATTATCTCACCACCGGGCACGGCGGCTGGGATGGCGGCGATGAATTCAACCAAAAGCCTAACACGATATACGTGGACGGACAGAAGATCATAACGTTCATCCCATGGCGTGACGACTGCGGAACCTACCGCAACAACAGCCCGTGCTCCGGCAACTTCTCCAACGGCCTCAGCTCATCAGACCTTAGCCGCTCCAACTGGTGTCCGGGCACAATGACCAATCCCGAATACATACCTGTCGGCAACCTGAAGGCCGGCAAGCACACTGTTTGCGTGAAAATTCCACAGGGCGCTCCTGAAGGCGGCAGCAACAGCTACTGGTGCATTTCGGGAACCTTGATATACGAATAAGGTATATTTAAGAGAAATAATCTCATTGCTGCATATCGTGTAGCTTGTGGTAATAGCCGTCTTTTGCCATGAGCTCATCATGGGTGCCACGCTCCACTATTCTTCCCTCGTGGAGAACGCAAATCTCGTCGCTGTTCTTGATAGTTGACAGGCGGTGCGCCACGGCTACCGTGGTGCGCGTCTTCATAAGGCGATAGAGAGCGTCTTGCACCAACCGCTCGCTCTCGGTGTCGAGGGCCGACGTAGCCTCATCGAGGATAAGGATTGGAGGGTTCTTCAATATGGCGCGGGCAATGCTGATGCGCTGCCGTTGCCCACCCGACAGACGACCGCCACGGTCACCGATGTTGGTGTCGAAGCCGTGCTCAGTCTCCATGATGAAGTCGTATGCGTTGGCTATCTTCGCGGCGCGGATTACTTCCTCGTCGGTGGCATCATCCTTTCCGAACTTTATGTTGTTCTTTATGGTATCGTTGAAGAGTATGGCCTCCTGGTTGAC
>DAIOUH010000104.1:0-9151 GCA_036751585.1 Prevotella sp.
GTGTTGCGGGCGTTGATGCGGAAGTAGCTGCTTAGCTCCATCGGGCAACGCACGCCTTTGGGGATATAGACAAACGAGCCGTCGCTGAACACGCAACTGTTGAGGGCGGCGAAGAAGTTGTCGCGATAGGGCACAACCGTTCCCAAATACTCGCGCACCAAGTCGGGATGCTCCCTGATGGCCTCGCCTATGCTGCAAAATATTATACCTTTCTCGCGGAGCTTGTCCTTGAAGGTTGTCTTCACCGACACGGAGTCCATGATGGCGTCCACGGCAGTGCCGCTCAGGGCCAACCGCTCCTCCAAGGGTATGCCGAGCTTGTCGAACGTCTTCTCAAGCTCAGGGTCTATCTCCTTGTTCTTGGGCTTGCTTGCCAATGGGTCGGCATAATAAGATATAGCCTGAAAATCGATGGGGGGCACATGGACGTGTCCCCACGTGGGAACGGAAAGGGTCTTCCAATATCGATATGCCTTCAAGCGAAAGTCGAGCATCCATTCTGGCTCGCCTTTCTTTTTGGATATGAGCCGCACTACATCCTCGTTGAGACCTTTTGGTATGATGTCGGTACGCACGTCGGTGGTGAAGCCGTACTCATATTTCTGCTCAGTCACTTGGCGCACAAAGGCATTTTCTTTTTCTTTATTTTCCATTTCTCTATTCTGCTTGGAGTGATTTGCCACCCAGATAAAAGGGCGCAATACTCCCTCTCGTTTAAAATGCAAAATTACGAATAATGCGGTTGTTTACCGAAAAATTAACGCTTTTTTTAGCGGCAACGTTACGCGGACAGTTGTCTTTCATCCATAAATAATAAAAAAATCCGTTATGCCTTGCTTGCACGCAAAGCATAACGGATTATTATATAGATAATGTGGAATTACAGTTTCTGCTCCACCTCGATCTCGGTGAACGTCTCGATGATGTCGCCCACCTGTATGTCGTTGTAGTTGACGAGCGAGATACCGCACTCCAAACCTGTAACGACCTCCTTGACATCGTCCTTGTAACGCTTCAAGGCGGCGATAGGAGCGGTGTGAACCACGATTCCGTCGCGCACGACGTGAGCCTTGTCCTTGGAGTGGACCTTGCCCTCGGTGACAAGACCACCGGCAATGGTGCCCACCTTGGAAATCTTGAACACCTGCTTGACCTCAACCTCGGCGGTGACGACCTCTTTCTTCACCTTGTCGAGCATACCGACCATGGCAGCCTTGATGTCGTCGATGGCATCGTAGATGATTGAGTAGGTGTTGATCTCCACGCCCTCACGGTCGGCGAGCTTGCGCGCGTCAGCCGAAGGACGCACCTGGAAGCCCACGATGATGGCATCGGAAGCCGATGCGAGCATCACGTCGTTCTCGGAAATCTGACCCACGGCCTTGCTGATGACGTTGACTTGAACCTTCTCGGTAGAGAGCTTGAGGAACGAGTCGGACAATGCCTCGATAGAACCGTCGGTATCACCCTTGACAATGATATTGAGCTCGTGGAACTCACCACGCGCGATACGATGCGAGATGTCGCCGAGCGTAAGGCGCTTCTGCGTGCGCAAGCCTTGCTCACGCTGCAGCTGCTCACGCTTGTTGGCAATCTCGCGGGCCTCCTGCTCAGAGTCGATCACGTGGAACTGGTCACCGGCTGTCGGGGCTCCGTTGAGTCCGAGCACGATGGTCGGCTCTGCCGGCTTCACGTTGTCGATGCGCTGGTTACGCTCGTTGAACAAGGCCTTGACCCTGCCCCAAGAGGTTCCAGCAAGCACGATGTCGCCCACGTGGAGCGTGCCATTGCTCACGAGCACTGTCGAGACATAGCCGCGACCCTTGTCGAGCGACGACTCGATGACCGTACCCGTGGCCTTGCGGTTGGGGTTGGCCTTGAGGTCGAGCATGTCTGCCTCAAGCAGCACCTTCTCCATGAGTTCGTCCACGCCAATACCCTTCTTGGCGCTTATCTCCTGGCACTGGTACTTACCGCCCCACTCCTCCACGAGGAGGTTCATGTTGGCGAGGTCCTCACGTATCCTGTCGGGGTTCGCCCCTGGCTTGTCTATCTTGTTGATGGCAAACACCATTGGCACGCCTGCCGCCTGACAGTGGGCGATGGCCTCCTTGGTGGTAGGCATCACCGAGTCGTCGGCGGCGATGATGATGATGGCTATATCGGTGACTTGGGCACCACGGGCACGCATGGCGGTGAACGCCTCGTGGCCTGGGGTATCGAGGAATGTCACCTTGCGGCCGTTCTTCAGCGTCACGCTATAAGCGCCAATGTGCTGGGTGATGCCGCCTGCCTCACCGGCGATGACGTTGGTGTTGCGTATATGGTCGAGCAGCGATGTCTTACCATGGTCTACGTGACCCATGACGGTAACGATCGGTGCGCGGGGCACGAGCTCGCTCTCGTCGTCTTCCTCCTCGCTGACGGCCTCTTGCACCTCTGCGCTCACATATTCTGTCTTGAAGCCAAACTCCTCCGCCACCATGTTGATGGTCTCAGCATCGAGGCGCTGGTTGATGGATGCCATGATGCCGATACTCATCAGCGTGGAGATGACCTGCGTCACGGAGATGTTCATCATCGTGGCGAGCTCCGACACGGTCACGAACTCGGTGAGCTTCAACACCTTGCTCTCCTTCTTCTCAGCGCGTGCCTCAGCGTCGAGCTTCTCTTGCACGGCCTCGCGCTTCTCCTTACGGTATTTTGCGCCTTTCTTGTTTTGGCTCTTGCTGGTCAGACGTGCCAACGTCTCCTTTACCTGGCGTGCTACGTCCTCGTCGTTAACCTCAGCCGGCTTGTTGTCGCGGTTGCGGTTTTTCTTTTTCTTGCCGTTTCCGTTCTTGTTTCCGCCCTGCTGGTTGGCGGCGGCGTTGATGTCCACCTTATTATTATTGATGCGCTCGCGCTTGCCGCGGTTGTTGGCGTTGGAATTGTTGCCACCGTTTTGCTGGCGCTGACGCTCACGCTGCCTCTCGGCACGCGACTTCTTCTTTGGCCTGGTGCTTGAGTTGATAGCGCTCAGGTCTATCTTGCCGAGCACGGTCACCTTTGGCGTGTCGTCTATGCGTGTCTCCGTCTTCGTGCGGAAGATTTCCGTTCCTTTCTTGGTCTCCTTCGAAGGCTGCGTCACCTCTGCCACCTTCACGGCGTTGGGTTTCTGTATCACCTGGTGCTGCTTTGGCATGGGCTTCTTGTCGGCAGGCTTGGCATCCTTTGGGCGTGGAGCCTGCGCTGCGGGCTGCGCGGGTTTGACTTGTGGCGCGGGCTGTGGCGCGGCTGGCTTCTTGGCCTCAACTGGCTTGGTCTCGCTTTGCTTTGGCTTAGCCGGCTCTGCCTTGACAGCCTCGGCCTTGTGGGTTTCAGCCTTGGCAGGCTCAACCTTGGCGACCTCCACTTTTGGTTTCTCCGCCTTCACTTCTGGTTTCTTCGTGGTCTCCACCGTTTCCTTCTTCACGGCGGCAGCCTCTTCCTTCTGACTGACGGCAGCAGTCTCAGGCTTTTCGGATTTCTTCTCAGGAGATGCATCAGACTTGATTTCCACTGGGCGTTTTCCCACGCTGTCGAGGTCTATCTTCCCCAGCGGCGTGTATTTCTGGTGTCCGCCAAGTTCCAGACCGCTGTCTACGCGGCGCTTGGAGTTGTCTCGGTCTTTCTTCTTCTCCGGCTTCTTGAAGAGCTGTTCTGCCTTTTCCTTGACAGCAGCATCCTTCTTGAATGCCTCCACGAGAGCAGCATATTGCTTGTCGTTGAGCTTGAAGTTGAGGTCGTCCTTGACCTCTCCAAGCCCCTCGGCTCTCTTTTGCAGGAAGCCAACTGCCGTTTGGCGTCCTATGTTCAGTTCACGTAATGCTTTGTTTAATCTGATGCTCATATAAATAATTTACCTTCTTTATTCAAATTCCTTTTTCAACACTTCCAACACATGATCCACGGTCTCTTCCTCAAGGTCGGCTTTCTCCACCAGCATCTCACGAGGGGCGTTGAGCACCTCACGCGCGGTCTGCAAGCCAATGCCCTTGATGGCATCAATGATCCACTGGTCAATCTCGTCGTTGAACTGGTCGAGATACACGTCATCCACCTGGCCTTCCTCATCGCTGTCGGTCACGACACGGAACACGTCAATGGTATATTCTGTCAGCATCGAGGCGAGCTTGATGTTCATTCCGCTGCGTCCGATGGCAAGGCTCACCTGGTCGGGCTGCAAGTATACGCTTGCCTTGCGCTCTTCCTCGTCGAGCTTGATTTCTGTCACTTGTGCTGGGCTCAAGGCGCGCTGGATGAAGAGCTTGGTGTTTGCCGACCAGTTCACCACGTCGATGTTCTCGTTGTCGAGCTCTCTCACGATGCCATGCACGCGGCTTCCATGCACGCCCACGCAAGCTCCCACCGGGTCAATGCGGTCGTCGTAGCTCTCCACGGCGATCTTGGCGCGCTCACCTGGCATACGGGCAATCTTCTTGATGGAGATAAGTCCGTCTTGAATCTCAGGCACCTCGTTCTCAAGCAGACGCTGAAGGAACGTTGGGCTCGTGCGCGAGAGGATGATGCGAGGGTTGTTGTTCTCGTTGTCCACGCGCTCGATGACGCACCTCACGGTCTCGCCCTTGCGATACACGTCGGCAGGAATCTGCTCGCTCTTCGGGAGGTGAAGCTCGTTGTTGTCGTCGTCCACGAGGAGCACCTCGCGCTTCCATACCTGATAGACCTCGGCGGAGATGAGCTTGCCCACGCGGTCCTTATATTTATTGTAGAGGGCGTCGTGCTCCAGCTCCAGAATCTTGCTGGCAAGGGTCTGGCGAAGGGTAAGGATGGCGCGGCGGCCAAACTTGGCGAAATCCACGGCCTCTGACACTTCCTCGCCGACCTCATAGTCGGAGTCTATCTTCTGCGCGTCGGCAAGGCAAATCTCCTTGTTCTCGTCGGCCACCTCGCCGTTGGCCACGACGATGCGGTTGCGGTAAATCTCGAAGTCGCCCTTGTCGGGGTTCACGATGACGTCAAAGTTCTCGTCCGAACCGAAGATCTTGGCAAGTACGTTGCGGAAACTTTCCTCAAGCACGCTCACGAGAGTCGTGCGGTCTATGTGTTTTGTATCCTGAAACTCGCGGAAAGAACCCATCATGTTCACCTGCCCGTCGTCAATCTTTTTTGCTGGCATAGCTGTATATCTTTTTTATTGTTTTTATTTGAAGTTTATCAAGTATTTGGTGTATTTCACCGTGTCCATGTTGAAGTTGTGGTCCACGTCCATCATCACGGGGCGCTTCTTGCCTTCCACCTTCACCTTCTCCTTCGCGGTGACGGTGAAGTCGCGACCGTCTACGCTCTTGAGCACGCCGCGCGTCTTCTTGCCGTCGGCATCGAGCACTTCCACTGGCTCGCCAACGAAAATCTCATACTGGCGCGCCACCTTGAAGGGTTGACCAAGACCGGCAGAGCCCACTTCGAGCTCATAGTCTTCCTCGTCCCTGTTGAGATGGTCTTCTATGTATTGGCTCAACTTGGCGCAATCTTCTATCCAGACTCCATCCGCATGGTCTATCTCGACGGTAATCTTGTCATCGGGGCTGATGTTTAAGTCCACAAGGAAATACTCCTTGTCTTTTAGCCACTCTTCTACTAATGCTTTTACGACGTTCTTGTCTATCATGTATTGAAGTTATAAAAAAATGAGGAACTCGCCTTGGGAGTCCCTCATTCCACTGAACACTGCAAAGTTACAAACTTTTTCGCGTTCCAACAAATATTAAGACATTCTTTTTACGGTTTATGACAATATTCTTCACCGGAAACGGCGCATGGTCGTACCAAAAAAAATACCACGGCGTGGTACTCGCAGTACCAAACCGTGGTAGCATTAATACCAAACCGTGGTATTCGCAATACCACGCCGTGGTAGTATCAGTACCAAACCGTGGTACTGCTCGTTATATTGCCAACGCCTTATTATATCTCCAGCGCCACGCCTCCACCTGGCGCGAGGTGCATAGTCACCTTGCCGTCGGCTGGCACGGTGATGGTCGTCTTCTCGTAATCTTGCGCGAACTTCTCGGCGTTGGCTCCGTCCTTGAACACCACGGCAGTCTTTCCTGCCACTTTCAGCGGCGTGAGGTCGAGCGTGAGGTCGCGAGGTGTCCAGTTGGTCAGCGCGCCGACATACCATTTGCCGCCCGACCTGCGAGCCACGGCGACATACTCTCCCACCTCACTCTTCAAGGCTACGGTCTCATCCCATACGGTAGGGATTTTAGCGATGAAATCGGTACATTCCGGCTCTTCGTCGTAATGCGTCGGACTGTCGCAAAGCATGTTGAGCGGCGAGAGGAAGACCACGTATTCGGCGAGCTGGTGGCAGCGTGTGCCTTGGCTCATAGGCTCCGTGTTGGACGGGCGGAAGGTTGAGCGCGTGCCGTTGAGCATGGCTCCTTGGGTATAGTCCATCGGTCCGGCGAAGTTGCGGGCGAATGGCACCGTGACGTCATATTGCACTTGGTCGTACCTTTTTATCGTAGACCACTTGTCTTGCTCCTGACCATTGACACCCTCAAAGTTTATCACGTTTGGCCATGTCCTCGTCAGTCCCGTGGGCGGACAGATGCCGTGGAAGTCGAGCACCTGCTTGTATTTGGCGCAAGTCTCCGCTGCCTTGTAAAGGAAGTTCATCACCTCCGCGTCGTTGCGGTTTATGAAGTCCACCTTGTAGCCTTTCACGCCCATGGCCGAATAGGTTTCGCACACTCGCTCCATGTCGCGGTCGAATGCCTTGTAGCCAGCCCAAAGGATTATGCCAACGCCTTTTTGCTTGCCATAGTCCACAATGCCTTTCAAGTCTATCTCCGGCACTATCTGGAAGAGGTCGGCTTTCTTGTTCACCGCCCATCCCTCGTCGAGGATCACGTATTCAATGCCGTGCTTGGCGGCAAAGTCGATATAATATTTGTAGGTCTGGGTGTTGATGCCAGCCTTGAACGGCACTTTATACAATCCCCAGTCGTTCCACCAATCCCATGCCACCTTGCCGGGCTTTACCCACGAGGCGTCTGTCAAGCGAGATGGCGAGGCAAGGCGAAGCACCATGTCGTTGTCGAGGATGTCCTTGTCTTCCGCCGACACGCTTATTATGCGCCACGGGAACTTCTGGTTGGGTTTTGCCACGGCGATATAATCTTCCGCAGCGGTAACAAATTGTTCGAGTTCGTTGTGTCCGCCCTGCTTCACGGCCTTTGGGTAAGGCGCGAAGACGGCGTCAAGGCTGTTTTCCTTGTCTCCTTTCTTCACGAACATTCCAGGGTAGTTTTCCACGTCGCTTTCCGCCACCACTACTTTCACGCCATTTTCCGCCTTTACGATGTAAGGGAGGAAAATGAGTTGTCCGTCTCTCAATTCCGACAAGCAAGCCGAGGTGTAACAATTCTCAAACGAGTTGTGTAGTTGCTTCTTTATGCTTCCCTTCTCTCGCACGTATGGCACGAGCGTCTCCATGTCGGCAGGATAGTTCATATCAGCCTGCTCACCTACGATTTTCAGCGATTTCATCGAGCCAGACACGAAGCGATAAGCCACGCCCTCATCGTATGCGCGGAACACGAGCGAGAAGTCGCCGAACGCGAGGGTCAACTCGTTGCAACAGTCCTTCACCACTGCCTTCTTATAGTTCTGCGCCTTGATGGTGGCGTTGCGCTTGGCCGTCGTGGTGCCTTTGAGCTTGGAGCCAACGCCCCACGTCTCTCCGTCTTCAACCGTCATGGAGATTTGCGACGGCGCGAGCAACTGCTGACCGTTGTATGTCACTTGGTAAGTAATGGTCTTGCCAACGGCTATCGCGGCTTTTAGCCGTCCATTGGGTGATTTCACCGTAAAGTCCTTGGCCACGGCACTAATGCATAGCATGAGCAATAATGCGCAAAGAGATGTTAATCGTTTCACAATATTCAGGTATTAAAGTTTTAATGCCACAAAGATAGTCATTGTTTGACAAAAAGCACGAGATATTTCGTACTTTTGCGTTATGAAGGTAAAATATCTCAAGAGTTTGCATATTGACCGTTTACAATGGCGGCATTGGGTGCTCATTGCCTTGCTCGCCATCGTCACCGCCATAAGGCTTAGCCCAGCCATGGGCAGTTTTTACACCACTCACGTTTATCCTGTCATCGGCAGTGTCATATCGCCTATCTCGGGCTTGGTACCGTTTGCCATGGGCGACATTTTCATCTTTCTCAGCATTGCCTGGGCAATACTCTATCCAGCGATGAAAAGGACGAAAAAAGCGGTTTGGCGGGTCGTGGAATACTTGTTATGGGTGTATGTTTGGTTCTATGCGGCGTGGGGCTTGAACTATTCTCAACCTAACATCTATCAAAGGATAGGCATGAGACCTGTGGAGGTGAGCAAGACAAGGTTCAAGACCTTCGCTTATCAATATGCTGACAGCATCAACAAGTTGAGTGAAGAGTGCGGAATGAAGAGTGAAGAATGCGGAGTGAAGAGTGAAGAATGCGGAGTGAAGAGTGAAGAATCAAAATGGTTAAGGGAAAAGGGAAATGATTATAAAGAAAAGGTGAAATGGGAGGAAAGCATCCTCCAAGAATATTATAGGATGGGCGGTTGCGGCATCAACGCCCCCTTTAACCAGCGTCCACATGTCAAGACGATGGTGTTCTCATGGCTCAGCTCCATGGCTGGCGTCACTGGCAGCATGGGGCCTTTCTTCTGTGAGTTTACCCTCAACGGTGACATCCGACCACACGAATATCCTGCCACCTACGCCCATGAGTTTGCTCATTTCCTCGGCGTGGCCAACGAGGGCGAGGCCAACTTCTACAGCTACATCGTCTGCACCGCCTCGCCAGACAAGGCTGTGAGGTTTAGCGGATATTACCAAATATTCTTCCATGTCGTCAACGACGTGTTCGACATCCTTGGCCAAAAAAAAGGCGAGATGTACTTGAAGCACATCCGCCCAGAGATTATCCGTTTGGCGAAAGGCGACCGCCGCTACTGGCTCGCCAAGCGGAGCAAAGTGATAAATGCCGCGCAAGACCTAATCCTCGACCTATATCTCAGAGGCAACAACGTGGCTGAAGGCAGGAAGAGCTACTCGCAGGTCGTAGGACTGATAATGGCATGGGAAGACAAGCAACGTTAA
>DAIOUH010000105.1:0-9033 GCA_036751585.1 Prevotella sp.
TCGTAGTTCTCAGACACGCCGAGCATGGCATCCACGTCATACTGCTTGCCCTTGCTGTCGATGATGACCGCACGAGCCGCGCCCTTGAAGGGATGCCACATGGCGATGGCCTCGCCATTGGTTCCGGTGAAGACGCCATGCGATGAAGAATGGATGGTGCCATCGGCATTGTATGTCGTCAGCGAGAAGACGCTTTGCGCGGCCTTCTTCACGGTGGCTGGCTGTGCCATGGCCGACATGGGCAGCATGAGGGCCAAGGCCAATAGGAGTCGTATAATCTTTGTTCTCATTGTTGTCTTATTAGGATTTATCATTGTCATTATGTCTTACTTCGCGTTATCAAGCAGTGTACGGGCGTTGTCTATCGCCGCTTGCGAAATGCTGCTTCCGCTAAGCATCTGCGCTATCTCGTCCACCCTCTCGGCTTGTGACAGCAAGCGCATGTGGCTCACTGTCCCATCGGGTGTCTCCTCCTTGCTCACCTTATAATGAGTGGTGCCCATCGCGGCTATTTGCGGCAGGTGGGTGATGGAAATCACCTGACGGTTGTGGTCGCCCATCTCGCGCATGATTTGCGCCATTTTCTCTGCCACCCTTCCACTCACGCCAGTGTCTATCTCATCGAAGATGATAGTCGGCAACTTCACGGCACCGCTGATCATAGCCTTGAGCGACAACATGACACGGGCTATCTCGCCGCCCGATGCCACTTGCGCCACAGGCTGCAATGCCGTGCTGCTGTTGGCGCTGAAGAGGAACTGCACCCTGTCTATTCCAGAAGCCATGCAGTCACCCTCCTTGAAATCTATGGCGAAACGGACCTTGGGGATGCCCAACGGCACGAGCCTTTGCTTCATCTCCTCCTCCACCTTGACGGCGGCCTTCTTCCTCACCTCGCTAAGCTCCTTGGCGACAGCAAGGCAATCGGCATAAGCCTTGTCGCTCTCGGCTTTGAGTTCCGCAAGTTGCTCCGAGCCCCCGTCAATGCTGTCGAGCTCACTCTTTATCTTCTCTTGCTCAGAGATGAGCTCGTCTGACGATGAGACGTGGAACTTCTGTTCCAGCGAATAGATGAGATCCAGCCGCTCGTTGATGGCCTCCAACTCTTGCGGGTCGAAGTCAACGTTCTCAAGGTATCCCTCTATCTCGCCCGATATGTCCTTGAGGTCAATGTAAGCGGAGTCGAGTCTGTCGGCAATGGCCTTGGCCTCAGGATAGACCTCGGCGATGTCGCGCATGCTGTCGGCGGCGGCGCGGGTCATGGCCATTCCTCCCACGTCCTCTTTCGACAACGCTTCAGAGGCCGTGAAAAGCGCGTTCTTTATGTCCTCGGTGTGGCTCATGGTCTGCGAGCGTTGCTCAAGATCTTGCTCCTCGCCCTTCACGAGCTTTGCCTTGTCGAGCTCAGAAAACTGGAAACGAAGAAACTCCTCGTTTTCCTTGCTCCGCTGGCACGCCTCCTCATAGTCGGCATAAGCCTTTTTCGCTTTAAGCCAAGCAGAATATTTCTCCTTATAACGCGCTTGAAGGTCTGAGTCGCCAGCTATGATGTCCACGACATTGAGCTGGAAGTCTTCCTTCTGTAGCAAGAGGTTCTGGTGCTGACTATGGATGTCTATGAGCTGGTCGCCAAGGTCGCGCAGAGTGGCGAGCGACACGGGAGTGTCGTTGATGAAAGCACGACTTTTCCCTTTCTCGCTGACCTCTCGCCGCAATATGCAATCGGTTGCGTCGTAGTCTATCTCGTTGTCGTCAAAGAACGACTCCATGTCGTAGCGCGACAAGTCGAAATGCGCCTCGATGACGCATTTCTTTCGTCCCAATTTCACTTGCTTGGAGTCGGCTCGCTGTCCCAACAACAGATGCAGCGCGCCTATGACGATGCTCTTTCCAGCACCCGTCTCGCCTGTGATGACAGAGAAGCCAGGGTTGAACTGGATGTTGAGCTCATCTATCAGCGTGAAGTCCTTTATGTAAAGTTGTTTGAGCATTTCTGATTTATTGCTTTATCTTTTCCCACGCGTTGTTTTGCGAGGCATTGATGGAGAAAAGGATGTCGTATACCGTTTCCTTTTCCTTCGGCGTGCCCTTGCCTTTATATATGTTGGCAAGCTCGTCGCGCTTGTAGTCGGTCCATATTTGCGGCAACAAGCTCTGCGGCCGATCCTCGTGGCATTTCTTCAAGTCGTTTTCTATCGCCGCCGTTATCTCCGCTCGTCCCCTGTCGGCGTTAGCCGCCATCTCGTCGAGGCCCTTGCGGTAATAATCATACTGCAACTGCCTGAATGGCTGCATGCCTCCATTAAGATAATCGTTGATAATGGCAAAGCGGCAACGGTCGTTGTCAAACGACTTCCATCCGGTGAAGTCGAGGTTCTGCGCGTTGTTCACGAGGTTCATGCAACGCTCCAAGACATCGTTTCCGCCAAGAGGCGAAAAGCTGTCGAGATTGATGCCAATGATGAGATAAGCATAATAGGCGAAGAGGGCCGTGAGCTGATTGTCCACCGTCTCTTCGTTGAATTCCAATTGGTCAAACTGCCTGAAAACGAAATTGAAATCGTTGTCGGTATTATTATATAATGTAGAATTGTAAGAGGCGTTATACACAGGCCTGTTTGCCTGGATGATGGCCTTGCAGGTGAACATGCCGCTCGCCTGGTCGTATTTGGTGACCGTGATGTTGAAGTTGCACGTGATGCGTTCCCTCTTGGCGAATTGCAGGCTTGTCCACTGCCTGTCGTTGACAAACTGCGTCAAGGTTTGTTGCAGATTGTCAAAGACAGAAGCGTCCGTGCCACTTATCTGATTGTGGTTTATCGTGATCTTGGCGTTAAGCTCTTGGCTTTGCGCCGACAAGACCATCACCATGGCGACCAACACGAGCAGAAGCCTACGCATTCATGTTAAGTTTTGCCTCCCTGAGCCTTATGCGCGTCAGCACCTGCTTGGTGTTGAGCGTGAAGTCGGCGTTGAGCATCCAACTGTAATAGCCAGGGTCACGATGAAGCACGTCGGTAACCACATGCCCCTTGTACTTTCCGAAGTTGAAAACCTCATGGCGCACGGGCTTGCCGTCCTTGTCGGTCACGACATTGCCATTCTTGTCTTTCACGTCTTCCCACACTATACGGCCAGCGAAATCCACGTTGTTGTTCATTCTCGACTCCTCCGCCAAGACATTCATGTCGTTTGGAAGCGCCTGCGAAGGCTCTTCAACGGTTGCCGGGTCATACTTGTCGAGCTCTCCCATCAGCACACGGTAAGTGGCCTCAGCGTCCTGGTCGGCACGATGAGCGCGGAAGTCGTCTTCCATCTTGTGGCCTGTGTAGAACTTATACGCCGCGGCAAGGTTGCGAGGCTCTCGCTTGTGGAAAATGTTTTGCGCGTCAATGAGCCGGCATTTTGAGAAGTCGAAATCGATGCCCGCCCTCAAAAACTCCTCCGCAAGCATCGGGACATCGAAGCGGTCGCTGTTGAATCCGGCGAAGTCGCAACCCATGAATGAGTCGGCAAGTTGCTTTGCCAACTGCTTGAACGTTGGCGCGTCTTTCACCATGTCATCGGTTATGCCGGTGAGCTGCTGTACGAAAGCAGGTATTGGCTTGCCAGGGTTCACGAAGATACTCTTTCGCTCCTCCTCGCCTTCCTTGTCATCAGGGGAAACCTTGACATAGGAAATCTGTATAATCCGGTCGTTGACCAAATCAAGGCCTGTGGCCTCCAAATCGAAGACCACAAGCGGTTTTGTAAGATTCAAACGCATGGCTCTACTCACCCAAAAGCAATGGCATAATCAACATGAGCACGTCTTGGTCCTTGGGCTGCTCGGTGGGATAGATGACACCTGCGCGACTTGGATCGCCAAGGAGCATCCTGATTTCATCGGTTGTTATGCTGTTGAGTATCTCTGAGAAGAAATCGCCTCGGAAACCGATTTGCAATGGCACGCCATTGTATTCGCAAACAATCTTCTCCTTGGCGCTCGTGGCGAAGTCGAGGTCTTCTGACGACAGCTCAAGGCAACCATTGTCGAGATGGAACCTGATGAGCTGAGAACTCATGCTCGCGAAAGGCAACACACGACGGATAGCGCCCAAGAGAGCCTTGCGGTCTATCACCAGTTCGTTGGCGTTGTCTGTCGGGATGGCGGCGTTATAGTTGGGGAACACGCCCTCGATGAGCGTGCTTGAAAGCATGCCACCCTGGAAGTGGAACTCGGCGCAATTGGAATTGAACTTGACGACGACATCGTCCTCGCTCTTGTCGAGCACGGCGCGAAGGAGCATTGCCGGCTTCTTGGGGAGGATAAACGAGTCGTGGTTCTCGCTCTTTATTCCCATGTAGCGACAACGCACGAGCTTATGGCCATCCGATGCCACGAAAGCGAGGCAGTCTGGCAGCAAGTCGAAATAGATACCGTTCATCACGGGGCGAATGTCGTTGTTGTCGGTGGCGAAGAGCGTGCGGTTGATGTTTTCGCACAGGATCTTGGCATTGATTGTCAACGTCTTGGCATCATCACCGATAGGCGACTTCTGCGGATACTCCTCGGCGTTTTGGGCAGTGAAGTTGTATCGTCCGTTCTGGTATTCTATTGCCACCTCATAGGTCTCGGGGTTTACCTCAAAGGTGAGAGGCTGTTCGGGAAGTTCCTTCACCGCGTCAAGTACGGTGCGGTTTGGAATGGCGAAATCGCCCTCGGAGTCGCACTCATCAAGGGGGATGATTGTCCTCATAAGGTTTTCACTGTCGGAGGCCGTGACTTCCATCTTCCCATCGTGGACTTGGAAGAGGAAGCTCTCAAGGATGGCAAGAGAGTTCTTGCTGTTGATGACCTTCGCAAGGGTTTGCAAGCGGCTGTTGAGAACCGTGCTGGAAAGTGTGAATCTCATCGTATCTTAGTTTTTGTTATATTTTACTTCATTTATATCGCACAAAGATACATATTATTTATTAAAACTGTCAGAAAACGAAAAGGCTTTTTCACTTTTTTCATTTTTTAATCGCCAAACGCTTTGCCATAAGCGATTTTTTCTCTAATTTCGCATATTATTCAGAAATCACAAATACAATTTATACAACTATGGCTTTACAAGGAATAGAAGTTGAAGGCGTAATCATAAAAGAGTTTCCTGCCAAGGAAGGCGTGTCACAACGCTCTGGCAACGCATGGAAATCGCAAGAATACGTAATTCAGACAAAGGACCAGTATCCTCGCGCGTGCCTTTTCCGCGTGTTTGGCGCAGACAGGATCCAGCAATTCAACATCCACCAAGGCGACACCGTTCACGTGTGGCTCGACATCAACGCCCGCGCATGGCAAGACCGCTATTTCAATGACATCAATTGCTATCAATGCGACCACGTGGATCCCAACGCCGTGAACACTGGAGCTCCACAACCACAGGGTCCTCAGCTGGGCGGCCCGGCACCAGCAGCTACCACAGGCACCACGCCACAACCGGCATCTGACCCTCTCAGCAGCAGCGATGACAGCACTTCTGGCGAAGACCTGCCATTCTAAGACAAACGAAAAGACATTAACCACGACCCTACCACGACCCGACAGCCTTGGTAGGGTTGTTCATATATAGAGACGATACACTTATGTGGTTATTATTAGCCTTCATGTCGGCGGCCCTTTTGGGATTCTACGACTCGTTCAAGAAAAAGTCACTCCAGGGCAACGCCGTCATACCGGTGTTGTTTATCAACACCGTGCTTTGCTCACTCATCTTCTTGCCACTCATCGTAATGTCAGCCACGGGCGCGTTGCCGTCAAGCAGTCCCTTTCATGTCGGAGGCGGCGGTTGGGAGATGCATCGCTACGTCATCCTCAAGAGCGTGATAGTGCTTTCCTCTTGGTTGGCCGGATACATCGGGATGAAGCATCTGCCCCTGACGATAGTGGGGCCAATCAACGCCACTCGCCCCGTGATGGTTCTCGTGGGAGCCTTGCTCGTCTATGGCGAGAGGCTCAACGCGTGGCAATGGGCTGGTGTGGCGGTGGCTGCCACGTCTTTCCTCTTGCTCAGCAGGTCGGGCAAGAAAGAAGGCATCAATTTCGCTCACGACAAATGGATAGGTTGCATCGTGTTGGCGGCAATACTTGGAGCCGTCAGCGGGCTCTACGACAAATATCTCATGGCGTCACCCTCCGACGGCGGCGTGGGACTCGACCGCATGGCAGTGCAATCGTGGTACAACATCTACCAGTCGGCAATGATGCTCATAATGCTCGCCATAATCTGGTTTCCACGACGCAAGATTGACAAGTTCCACTGGAGCTGGTCGATAATCGGGATAAGCATATTCCTCTCTGCTGCCGACTTTCTCTACTTTTACGCTCTCAGCTTGCCAAGTGCCATGATTTCCATCATATCCATGATAAGGCGAAGCAGCGTGCTCGTGAGCTTCCTCTTCGGAGCCGTTTTCTTCCATGAGCGCAACCTCAAAGGCAAGGCCATAGACCTGTTATTGGTGCTTTTATCCATGGTTTTGTTATTTATTGGAAGTAAATAGGCTTTTTTCTTTGATATTAAATACAAAAAGGCTAACTTTGCAAAAAGACCGACGCAGGGCGTCGATGAGATAACATAGCTTCTTATATTAATGGCACAGAACATTTTCAAAGGATTAGGCATTGCACTAATAACCCCGTTCACAAAAGAGGGAGAGGTTGACTACAAGGCACTCGCCAAACTCGTGGACTATCAAATAAACAACAACGCTGACTTTCTCTGCATACTCGCTACCACGGCTGAGGCGCCATGCCTTACTCGCGAGGAGAAAGACAAGATAACCGAGGTCATCAAGGATGTCAACAAAGGTCGCGTCCCATTGCTCAAATATTGCGGAGGCAACAATACCTCGGCTGTCATCGAAGAGATGAAGACCACAGACTGGAGCGGCATAGACGGCATACTGAGCATTTGCCCATTCTACAACAAACCATCGCAAGAAGGCTTGTACCAGCACTTCAAGGCCATAGCGCAGAACGCCCCGTTGCCAATAGTGATGTACAACGTGCCGGGACGCACAGGTGTCAACATGAAAGCCACCACCACCGTGCGTTTGGCGACTGAGTTCCCCAACATTGTCGGCATCAAGGAAGCGTCCGGCAGCTTGGAACAGGTCGATGAGATATTGAAGAACAAGCCTCGCAACTTCGAAGTCATCAGTGGTGACGACGCGCTGACATTCTCCATGATAGCGAGTGGAGCGGTGGGTGTCATCTCTGTCATTGGCAACGCCCTGCCCAAAGAGTTCTCAAGGATGATACGCCTGGAGTTCAATGGCGAGTACGAGCCCGCGCGCAAGATTCACCACATGTTTACCGAGCTCTATAAGCTGCTCTTCATCGATGGGAACCCTGCTGGCGTGAAAGCGCTCCTCAACGACATGGGATTCATCGAGAACGTGCTTCGTCTGCCGCTTGTACCGACAAATATTGAAACGAAGCAAAAGATGGCCGACATCCTCAAGGAACTGAGATTTTGACATTGCTTTGGGTTAAAGCAATTCCAAAAAGAGATTATTCCTGACAAGTAAACAAACACTTCAATAAACGTTTTCCATGAAAAAGGTTCTCACTCTAATCTTCGCTGTTCTTGCCACAATCACGGCAAGCGCACAGTTTGAACAGGGAAAGACATATATCGGCGCGTCACTTTCCGGCCTCAACCTCAGCTACAACGGCATGAACGAGGCGAAGTTCGGCATTAGCGCGCAAGCAGGCGTCTTCGCCGCCGACAACTTGTTGGCTTACGCCCAGGCAGGCTTCGACCATCCTGGCAAGGACCAAAGCAACAGCCTCAACGTTGGCGTGGGCGGTCGCTACTACATCACGCAGAATGGCATTTTCCTCGGCGCGAATGTCAAATATGTCCACTCAAAAAGCTACAACGACTTCATGCCTGGCATTGAGGTGGGTTACGCTTTCTTCCTTAGCCACACCATAACCATTGAGCCAAGCATCTATTATCAACAAAGCATAAAGAAACACTCCGACTACTCCACCATCGGCCTTCGTCTTGGCTTCGGCATCTATCTTGGCAAATGATGGAGCAGTACCCTTCCGTGCTGCTTGCGCGCGCCACCGATGAGCTTGGCAAACTGCCAGGCGTAGGGCCAAAAACGGCGCTGCGTCTTGCACTGCATCTTCTGAAGCAACCAGTGGCTTCGGTAGATTCTTTCACCGATGCCATCAGCAAGCTAAGGCACGAGATAAAGTATTGCCGCATTTGCCACAACATAAGCGACACGGACGTGTGCCCTATTTGTTCTGACGAGCGACGCGACCATTCCACTATATGCGTAGTGGAAAACGTGCAAGACATCATGGCGATAGAAAACACCCAGACTTATCATGGACTGTACCACGTATTGGGAGGCATAATATCGCCAATGGATGGCATTGGCCCTGGCGACATAGAGATTGACTCTCTCGTAAGCAGGGTGGCCGAGGGAGGCATCAAGGAAGTGATCCTCGCCCTCAGCTCCACGATGGAGGGAGACACCACCAACTTTTACATCACGCGACAACTCAAGCCTTACAATGTCAAGCAAACGGTCATAGCAAGGGGAATAAGCGTGGGCAACGAGCTGGAATATACCGACGAGGTAACTCTCGGTCGCTCTATCGTGAACCGCACGCCAATAGAATAATCGTCTCACAACCAATAAACCATATAACTTCTTGATGAACAATTCCCGAAAACTACTCCTCGTAGAGTTTTGGATTCCCATTTTCATCTGCTTTTGCATCATTATCTTATTCGAGAACGACCTGCTGCTCTCTGGCGGCTGGACTGAGAACAAGGTGCAAGAGTATTATGTGGCGATTGCCATGGAGCTCCTCACCATTATCCTGATTCCGCTGTCGTTGAGATTGTTCAAGTTTGGCTTTGTTAAGCGCCAGCTATCGTCAAACCCAATCCATGCCCTTAGCGTGTGGGGCTCATTGCGCCTGTCCATGCTTATGGTGCCTATGATGGTCAATTGCTGGCTATACTATATGTTCATGAACGT
>DAIOUH010000106.1:0-1286 GCA_036751585.1 Prevotella sp.
ACAGTCGCAAGCTGATAAAGGTTGGCGTGAACTTCTCGCTGGAGAAGAGGTGCATAGAAGAATGGAAGAAAGAAGAATAGTATTATGACGAGACGGTTTCTTTGCTTGGTGTCTTTCTTGATGCTCGTGGCATACGTGTTTGCCGTGCCTGCCAAGCGTGGCGTGTGGTGGACGATAACGTTGGGCAATGGCTCGACGGTGAAGGCGCGGCTTTGCGGTGACGAGCATGCCCATTGGTGGCAAGCGGAAGACGGAAGGTGCTTCGGGGTGGACAGTCTCGGAAAAGGTAAAGCCGTGGCGTCAAGAGAACTGATGGCTGCCGCGAAGCGCAGGAATGCCATGAAAGCAAGGCGGTCGTTACAAGGCAACGACACGGAGAGCAAGTTTCAAGGTCAGAGGCATGGGCTCATCATATTGGTGAACTTTGCCGACAACAAGTTCAACACGTCGAAGTTTGGCGCAACGCAACAATTATACTACCGCATAGCCAATGAGGAAAACTATGGCGAAAACAATTTCAAGGGTTCGATAAGCGACTATTTCAAGGCTCAGAGCGGCGGGCAGTTCCTCCTCGACTTTGATGTAGCCGGTCCCGTGACCCTCTCGCATGGCTACAGCTATTATGGCCAAAACGATAAATACGGCAACGACAAGCGGCCCACGGAGATGGTGAGGGAGGCTTGCCAGGCAGTGGACGCGAGCGTGGACTTCTCAAAATATGATTGGGATGGCGACGGCGAGGTGGAGGAAGTGTTTGTGGTGTATGCCGGCAATGGCGAGCACGACACGACAAACAATCCAAACCTGATATGGCCGCACATGGACAACTTGGCTAACTACGATGAAGAGCTGACCCTCGACGGAGTGACGATAAACACATACGCCTGCGCCTCGGAGCTGAACAGCGACATGACCCTGTCGGGCATCGGCACGTTCTGCCACGAGTTTTCCCACTGCATGGGCTTCCCCGACCTGTACGACACGGCAAGTGACGGCAAGAACTTTGGCATGGGATCATGGGACTTGATGGATTATGGCTCTTACAATGGCGATGGCTATGTGCCGGCAGGCTACTCTGGCTATGAGAAGATGGTGTGCGGCTGGACCAAGCCAATAGAGCTCGACAAGTCAACCACGGTTAAGGATATGGCGCAACTCGCCGACATGGGCCAAACATACATTATATATAATAAGGGCAACAGAAACGAGTATTATATCCTTGAGAACCGTCAGAAAACGGGTTTCGACAAGTATCTTCCCGGCAGCGGAATGCTGATAGAGCACAT
>DAIOUH010000106.1:1386-9026 GCA_036751585.1 Prevotella sp.
GCACCATGGCGTTCTCGTTTGGCTGGGCGGATAATGTCACAAATGAGAACGATGACTCAATCATCTTCAAGGAAACCTTTGACGGTTGCGTGGGAACTGGCGGCAACGACGGAAAGTTTAACGGCAATATAGCATTTTCGGTTTTCGTGCCCGACAATAAAGGTTGGAAGCATGTTGACGGTCTTATGGGCAATTACATGTATGGAGCCGACAAGTGCGCGAGGTTTGGAAAACCGAGCTCAGTAGCGGTGATTTCTCCCGCCTTCACCCTTCAAGGCGACACTGCCATAATATCGTTTCGCGCTGCTGGCTGGGATGCCACCACAGATGGCACGAGCCTTGCCATCACCGTGAATGGCAGTGATGCCAAGCTGTTGGACAATGGCAATCTCACGATGAAGAAAGGCGAGTGGACCACTTACAGCCTACGCGTGAAAGGCTCAGGCAGATGCACCATTACCTTTGTGCCGGCAAAACGGTTCTTCCTCGATGACCTGGTGGTGAGCCGAATGACACCGAGGTCATCGACAGGCATTAAAAACGTTGAGGCCAATAATGTTTCTGGAAAACGTAATGCGGTGTATACCATTGACGGCAAGCGAGTCGGCGATGACTTGCGCCAATTGCCTCATGGCATATATATTGTCGGCGGAAAGAAGATAGCGAAGTGAGAATCATGATACGCAAATTGTTGCTTTTCTTTATGTTGTGCTTGCCTTTTTACGCTAAGGCGTGGCGTCCTGTAGGTTTTGGCACCGTCATTGGCGAATGGAAGGGGACGTGGGCCACGGCGATGCAAGTGCCCGTAAAGACTTTCATGCCTTACAACAACCAGATGAGCGATCGCTCGGTGAGGCAAATCGTGAAAGTGTCGGCAGGGGGCAGGGTCATAAGGTTGCAATTGAGCAACATATTCTCCACTGAGCCAGTGGTGCTCCGCGGCGTATACATAGCCCATTCGGTAGACTCCTCACGCGTTGAGCCCAAGACGGCAAAATATTTTAAGTTCAACGGAAAAGACGGTGTCACCATACAACCAGGCAAAAGCCTTTTCTCCGACCCATTGACGTTTGACCTCAAGCCAATGGAGAAAGTCGCCATCACGCTCAACTACCAGACCGCGCCCAAGTCGCCAACGGTGCACATGGGATCGCGCACCACGAGCTACATATTGAAAGGCATAAGCACGCCAGAGACCGATTTCTCAAAGGCTTTCAAATATGAGAAATGGTTTAACATAGCCGCCCTTGAGGTCTTGACAAACAACGCGCGTGGCATTGCCATAATAGGCAACAGCATAACCGATGGCAAAGGCTCCACGACAGACCAACAGAACCGTTGGCCAGACGAGATGAGCTATTGGCTCAACGGCCCATACAGGCAAAAGGAAACGGAACGGCTGAAAGCCGAAAACAAGAAGAACATGGCCATGCAATGGTGTGTGCTCAACCTCGGCATAGGCAACAATCGCGTGCTTACATACAGTGGTTACGGCGAGGCGGCGAAGATCCGTTTCGACCGCGACATAATGGCGCAGCATGGCGTTTCCGACGTGGTGATTTTTGAGGGCATCAACGATTTGGGCACAAGCCGCTATGGAGTGGTAACGGCTTACAACCTCATAATGGAATATAGGAACATGATAGAGAAATGCCACCAGAAGCGCAAGAAAGTATACCTTGCCACGATAACGCCCATGCGTGGCAGTTCTTATTACAGTGCCGACCATGAGGAGGGCAGACGCATAGTGAACTCATGGATAAGGTCGCAGAAAATAGCCGACGGATTTATCGACTTCGATGCCCTCATGCGCGACCCGAAGAACCCGAAAGCCATGCGCAAGGGCCTTTGCCTTGCCGACCGTCTGCACCCCAACGCGGCAGGATACAAGGAGATGGGCCGTTATGCCGCCGATTTCTTTAACAAGACACGCTAATAATCTCGCTTATGAACGTACAGATAGAACCTTCGTGGAAGAAGTATTTGCAGCCGGAGTTTGACACTGCCTACTTCAAGCAACTCACCGATGCCGTGAGGCAAGAATACAAGACCACTACTTGTTACCCTCCTGGGCACCTCATCTTCAATGCCTTCAATCTCACGCCTTTCGACAAGGTGAAGGTAGTGATAATCGGGCAGGACCCTTACCATGAGGCGGGTCAGGCCATGGGACTCAGCTTCTCAGTGCCAACGGGTGTAATGATGCCTCCATCGCTTGTAAATATCTTCAAGGAGATACACGATGACCTCGGCAAGCCAATCCCCGCCAATGGCGACTTGACGCGCTGGGCACGTCAGGGTGTTCTATTGCTCAACGCAACGCTCACCGTAAGGGCGCATATTGCCAACAGCCATCAGCAGATGGGGTGGAGCTTCTTCACCGACGCAGCCATAAAAGCGTTGTCGGCGCACAGGGAACACATCGTTTACATGCTTTGGGGAGGGTTCGCTCGCAGCAAGCGTGGCTTCATTGACCAAAGCAAGAACCTGATACTTGAGTCGGTGCATCCGTCACCGCTCTCTGCCAACCGTGGAGGATGGTTCGGGCAGCATCAGTTCTCAAGGTGTAACGAGTATCTTAGGGCAAACGGTGAGACGGAGATAGATTGGTGACATGATGAAAGAACTACATATTCTACAAATAGACAATGTGTTGGTTTCGCCCGACATAATAACAGAGTATTTCTGTTGCGACCTGTCGAAATGCAAGGGCGTGTGTTGCGTGGAGGGTGACGCTGGCGCGCCTGTCACGCTCGATGAGATAGCGTCAATGGAAGACAATCTTGATGCCGTTTGGGATGAACTGTCTGCATCGGCGCAGAGCGTGATAGACAAGCAGGGCGTGGCGTATACCGACAACGACGGTGACCTCGTGACGAGCATAGTGGGCAAGAAAGACTGCGTGTTCACTTGCTATCACGATATAAAGGATTTCAACGGTGGGGCTGTTATACCCAATTGTTGCCTATGCGCCTTTGAACGCGCTTTTCGCGATGGACGCACCAAGTGGTGCAAACCAATTTCGTGCGCCTTGTACCCAATACGCGAGAAGAAGTTTGACATGGGTCTCGTGGGCATCAACTACAACCGTTGGGACGTGTGCCACGACGCGGTGACGCTTGGAAAGAAACTCGGCATGCGCGTATACCAGTTTCTTAAAGGCCCTCTTACAATGCGTTTTGGTGAGGCTTGGTACAAAGAGCTGGAAGAAGTGGCAGCGCAAGTGTTGGAGAGCGATTGACTTGCCTTAATTGCTGCGGTATTCTTTTGGTGACAGGCCAGTGTGCTGCTTGAAGTATTTTCCTAAGAAACTCTGGTTGGGGAAATGCATCCTCTCAGCGATTTCCTTAATAGACAATGTGCTGTTTTTCAGCAATACCCTTAGTTCAAGCATGACGTAGTTGTCTATCCATTCGCCTGGGGTATGCCTGCTCACCTTTTTTATGGTCTCTGAAAGATGCTTTGGGGTCATGTGCAATTGCAAAGCGTACCAAGTGACGCGGCGCTCACTCTTGAAGTGTTTCTCCACCATGCCGATGAAATGCATGAATATCTCCTCGTTGCGTGTGCTTTTCCCCTCCTCGTTTTCATACACTTTCCAGAAAATGTTGCCGGCATCGTAGAGGAAGGCTTGTATAAGCGCCTTTACCGTGTCGCGGCGAAACCTATGGTCAGTCTCACTTATCTTCTGCCTTATGAGGAGATAGAAGCTCAAGATGTTGCGTGCCTCGTTACGGCTCATGCTGAACACTGGATGCAAACGAGAGAACAAGAAAATGTAGGAGAGACCATGCATGCCCGTCAACACCTCTTGCACATATTGTTGCGAAATGAAGACCACACGACCTTCGTAGTCTTCGCTTATCTTCACGTCGTCTATGACTTGTCCGGCACTGACGATGATGCAGTTGCCAGCGGTAACGGTTTGGGGCATGGTGTCAATCGTGTATTTCACGCAACCTTTGTCGCAAAAGGCGAAGGCGAAACATTCGAGGCGTTTCGCTTCGACGGGGAAGATGATAGAGTGGCACTCGTCGATCAACGCGAGGTCATCGCCAAGGCATTGACAAGTGGCTACTTGTCTTACACTCTCTATCGTGATAGACTGCATTTCGGTTTTGATTTTCATTATCAGTGGTAAAATGATGGATTTTGTTGACCTATGTTTATCATCTCAAGTGCGGTTATTCTGCTTGCCTTGCCCGAAATGGTGAGGCCTCTCTCATAACTCGCTCCAAATTCAGGATATGCTTGTTCGTCTAAACGGCCATCACATATATAGAGAATGTCTCCGAGCTTGATACGCTCGCCTTTTTTCGCCTCCCTGAGCGTTGCCCTGAAGAAGCCGTAGAATCCTTGTGGAGGCAATATCGTGTTGCCCTGGATGCTGTCGCCATACCACGTGTCTATGTGGCTTATCCTTGGCAGCACCGTCTGTTCGGCATAAGTCGAGGTGGCGGAGTCCTCAGCCTCAGCGGCTTGCGTCCACAAGGCGTTGTTGTAGATGGTAGCTGCTTTCCATTGTGGGTCGCGCTTACTACCGTCTATTATCTCCGTTCCGTCTGGTGATAGTCTTGAATATGATTCCATGCAAAGCCATGAGGCATCGGTGTGTACGCTAAAGTCTCGCTGCTTATGGTCGACGCCATACAAGTTTATGGCTATCTGCTTTTGCGTTTTAGTGACATGATGTGGCAATGGTGAATATAACACAGCCACAACGTTGCTGTCTTCCCTCATGTAAGGCGTGACGTCGAATGTTTGCTCCACGGCATCGGTATCGTTCTCGTTTCGCAGTGGCAGGTAAGGCGCGGTGCCTATCTTGCACTCGTTGACGTAAACCTTGCAGTAGCCTGTCGTGGCAATGGTGAGTTTCGCTTGGCTTGGCATGCCTTGCCAAAGGAATGTCTTGCGAAAGAAGACGCGCGCCAGGCTATCGGTTCGCGGGGCGAATATCCAAGCCGTATTGAAGTCGGAAGCCATGGAAACGGCTTGACAAAAGACAAATAAAAAAAGAAGACTTAAGATGGAGACCCATCGAACAATGCCGTTCTTTCTTTTGGTGTCAAATTCCATCTTAAATCTTCCTTGGTTTATATCCAGGCAATGTGTGTACCTGGGTGTCTTTGTTGTCTTCTTGTGTTGTTGAGCCTATGCGTCGATGTTGGCGTAAGCGGCGTTTTCCTCGATGAACTCGCGACGTGGTTCCACGTCATCACCCATGAGCATGGAGAATATCTCGTCGGCTTCTGCCGCGTTCTCAATAGTCACTTGCTTCAAAAGCCTGGTCTTCGGGTCCATTGTCGTTTCCCACAGCTGGCTTGGGTTCATCTCGCCAAGACCTTTGTATCGCTGGGTGTGGATGCTTGTGCCTTCTTGTCCGTTGCCATACTTGTCAAGGAATGCCTGACGCTGCTGGTCGTTGTAGCAATATTGAGAAATCTTGTTTTTGTAAGTGCACTTGTAGAGTGGGGGAGTGGCGATGTAGAGATGTCCTTCCTCTATGACTTTTGGCATGAAGCGGAAGAAGAGCGTCATGATAAGCGTGTCGATGTGTGAGCCATCGACATCGGCATCGGTCATGATGATAATCTTGTCGTAACGCAACTTGTCGATGTTAGCCTCGCGGTCGTCCTCGCCCTCTACGCCGAAGCGCACGCCGATGCTTTGAATGATGTTCATCACCGACTCTGCCTCGAACACGCGGTGCCATTGCACCTTTTCCACGTTGAGGATTTTTCCTCGCAAAGGAAGTATGGCTTGCGTGTATCGGTCACGGCCTTGCTTTGCCGAACCGCCAGCCGAGTCACCCTCGACAAGGAATATCTCGCAATCTTTCGGGTCTTTGTTTGAGCAGTCGGCGAGTTTGCCGGGCAGACCGCTTCCGCCCATCACCGTTTTGCGCTGTACGCTTTCACGTGCCTTGCGAGCGGCGATACGTGCCGTGGCAGCAAGGATGACCTTCTCGCAAATCTTGTGAGCCTCGTCTGGATGCTCCTCCAGGTAGTTGGTCAATGCCTCGCCCACGGCCTGATTCACGGCTCCAGACACTTCGCTGTTGCCGAGCTTGGTCTTGGTCTGGCCTTCAAACTGAGGCTCAGCCACCTTGATGCTGATAACAGCGGTGAGGCCTTCGCGGAAGTCTTCTCCGGCAACCTCTATCTTTGCCTTCTCGATTTGCTTCTTTATTTGTGGGTCCGTGTCGGCGTAGTTTTTCAAGACGCGTGTAAGTGCCATACGGAATCCCGTGACGTGCGTGCCGCCTTCTATGGTATTGATGTTGTTGACATAAGAGTGCAGATTTTCCGAGTAATCGGTGTTGTACATTATGGCAATCTCGATAGGCACGCCTTGCTTCTCGGTCTTGAGATAGATGACATCATCGAAGAGATGTTGACGATGACGGTCAATGTATCTCACGAACTCCTTGAGGCCGTCCTTGGCGTGGAAGACCTCCTGGCGCGTCTTGCCAGTCTCTGGGTCAGGGCGAAGGTCGGTGAGCGTTATCTTTATGCCAGCGTTCAAGTAGGCGAGCTCACGCATGCGACGCGAGACGATGTCCCACTGAAATGTGGTTGTCGAGAAGATTGTTGGGTCTGGCCAGAATTGTTGGCGCGTGCCACGCTTGGTGGTCTCGCCGATGACTTTCACTGGATAGAGGGGCTTACCCTTCTCGTATTCCTGTTGATAGATATGACCATCGCGGTAGACCTGCGAAATCATGTGTGTGGAAAGCGCGTTGACGCAGCTCACGCCCACGCCGTGCAGACCACCGGAAACCTTATATGAGTTCTTGTCGAATTTACCACCAGCGTGCAACACCGTCATCACTACTTCGAGGGCAGACTTGTGGAGCTTCTTGTGCTCGTCCACTGGTATTCCTCGACCGTTGTCCTCAACGGTGCAGCTTCCGTCGGCGTTCAGGGTCACTTCCACTTCTGTGCAATAGCCTGCCATTGCCTCGTCGATACAGTTGTCCACTGTCTCGTTGATGAGGTGATGAAGTCCTTTCTCAGATATGTCACCGATGTACATGGCCGGGCGTTTGCGCACGGCTTCCAAGCCTTCCAAAACTTGGATGTTGGAGGCTGAATAGTTATCTTCAGGATGTTGATTTTCTGCCATTTTTATGAGCTTGTTTTACCTTGCAAAGGTACTAAAAAAAAGATAATCAAGCTAATAAATCATGACAAAAAAGAACAAAATAAGCCGCTTTTCCTCTATGGAGAAGCGGCTTAATAGTTTTTTCCTTTCTTTATGCAAGTTGTGGCTTAGCCCAGCTTGTTGATGTGTGCTGCAAGGCTTGACTTCAAGTTTGCGGCCTTGTTTGCGTGGATGATGTTGGTCTTTGCCAACTTGTCGAGCATCTTCTGCACTGTAGGATAGAGCTTTACAGCCTCGTCCTTGTCAGTGGTAGCGCGGAGCTTGCGCACGGCGTTGCGCATCGTCTTCGCATAGTATTTGTTGTGTAAAGTGCGGACCTTTGTCTGACGGATCCTCTTGATTGACGATTTGTGATTTGCCATCTTTATCTTTATTCTTTATTATTTCTGTGTAATATGCTAAAAGAGAAGTAGTCCATAGCAGAGTCGAACTGCTCTTTAGAGAATGAAAATCTCTCGTCCTAACCGATAGACGAA
>DAIOUH010000107.1:0-6673 GCA_036751585.1 Prevotella sp.
TAACTTATTGAGCCGCGGAAGATCACTTGCAAGTTGCCAGCCACCATCACCAGCACGCCCTGCCCCACTATCGTGGCAAGGCGGTCGCCAACTTGGCGAAGTCCCATGAACCACGCTTGCTGCCGCTCGTCGAGGGCGAGAAGGTAATAGCCATCGGCGGCCACGCAGTGGGAAGCACCCGTGAAGGCGGCGACCCAGAAAAAGAAGAGCGTGCCTTGAAGCCAAAACGACGTGGGGATGGTGAACGCCACGCCACCAAAGGCGGCACCGAGCAGCACCTCCGTGGCAAGCACCCACCAACGTTTGGTCTTCACCAAGTCGATGAACGGACTCCAAATGGGTTTGAGGATCCACGGGAGATACATCCACGAGGTATAGAAAGTGATGGCGGTATTGGACAGTCCCATCTGCTTGTAAAAGATAAGCGACACCGCCATCACTGCCACGAGAGGCAGACTGTCGGCAAAGGACAACGAGGGGACCCACGACCATGGCCGACGGGTTCCCTTGTCTGATGCCTTGTTGTTGTCTTGCGTGTTTACCATGCTTTTTCTATCTCTGCCCCAGGGTAATAATGTTTCAATATCTTGTCGTAGCTATAGCCTTGGTCGCCCATAACGGCGGCTCCGATTTGGCAAAGTCCCACACCATGGCCCCAACCAGCGCCGATGAGCTCGAAGGTGTCGCCATGCTTCTCCACGACAAACGCCGAACTGTAAAGGTGGCTCTCGCTCAAGGCGCGACGTATCTCCAACTCCTTGCCCACGACAATGGTCTTCTTGGTCCCGGTGATTTGCAGCTCGTAGATTCTGCCGCTCGTGCCGCGCTTCAGCGGCTTCATGTCGATGACGGTGCCAAGCCCAGCCCCCAACTTTTTCTCCACGAGCCTTGACAGTTCTTCCTGCGAATAACTCACGTGCCAGCGATAGAAGTCGGTCGTTTCCTGGTCGTAGTCGTTGAGCACCTGGCTCAGAATGCGCTTGTCGGTGGTGTTGCAAAAGCTCTTCGGACTGCTGAGAATCCACTTGCGCGCGTTTTCCTCGATGGTGAGGTCGGGAATGGTCTCCTCTGGCGTGTCGCCAATGCCCTTGAGATATGGCTTGGGCGTGTCGTCCCAGCAATACTGGAACTCCTCCATCGCGCCACCGCAACATTTGGAGAATCGCGCGTCGCATATCTCGCCGCCATAAGTCAGCAGTTCGCCACGCGTGCGCCTGATTGCCTCGGCCACGTTGGGGCTCGTTTCCTTCGTGATGCCCTGATAGCGCTGGCAATGGTCGTCGGCGCACACGTCGAAGAGCGTGTGGTCGGTGTGGTCGTACCAGCGAATGAAGGCGTTGCCATGAGACTCTTGAGTGTTTGGTGTCGACTTGCCGTCAATCTGGCTCATCAGCCACGAACGCGAGATGACGGCATGGGCCATGAGGAGCGGAAGGCTCGAATGCGCGCTCATCTCGCTTGAGATGACGCTCTCGAGATATTCCTCCACGGGCAGGTCGTTGATTGCCCAAATCTTGCCGCCGTCTGCCAAGAGGCGGAGCGAGCCGCGGAAAGTCTGCGTCTCACGCCGCTGCCAATGGAAGTTGACACCGATGACGACATCCTTGAGCGAGAAACTGTCGGCGGGCGACTGGGGCTTGAAGCACAGCTGGGTGTGCGCCTTGCCGTCGTAGAATATCAGTCCGTTGCGCATGGTGGCAGTGCGGGTGCTATTGTCGGCACCGTAGCCGTTGAGCGTGAACGTTATGCTCTCGGCACCGACGATGCCAACACTTACCAACGGCGTGCCTTCATATTTTTTTATCATGGTTGCAGGGATTTCTTATTTATGCAAAGGTAGCGTTTTTATATTAGTTATCGTCACAAAATTTCGATAAACTTTCGTAACTTTGCAGGTATATGGAAAAGAAAACACTATTAGGTCTCACTCTCGACGAGCTGAAGGACGTGGCAAAGCAACTTGGCATGCCCGCCTTCACCGGTACGCAAATCGCCAAATGGATTTACGAGCGCCGCGTCAAGAGCATCGACGAGATGACCAACCTCTCCAAGAGCAACCGCGCCAAGTTGGCGGAGAGTTACGAGATAGGTTGCATGGCTCCGATAGAGTCGCGACACTCCAAGGACGGCACCGTGAAATACCTGTTCCCCGTGAGGACGACCGATGGCGACACGTCGCGCAAGCGTTTCGTGGAGACGGTCTACATTCCCGAGGAGGGTGGCCACGCCACGTTGTGCGTGTCGTGCGAGGTGGGTTGCAAGATGAACTGCCTCTTCTGTCAGACAGGCAAGCAGGGATTCCACGGCTACCTCACCGTGGCCGACATCCTGAACCAGGCCTACAGCATACCCGAGGCCGACAGCCTGACAAACATCGTCTACATGGGGCAAGGCGAGCCAATGGACAACCTCGACAACGTGTTGCGCTCCACGCGCATACTCACCGCCCCTTACGGCTGGGCATGGAGCCCGAAGCGCATCACCGTGAGCTCGGTGGGATTGAAAGACAAGCTCCAGCGATTCCTCAACGAGAGCGATTGCCAAGTGGCAATAAGCCTCCACTCGCCCATCCACGAGCAGCGCGAACAGCTCATGCCGGCGGAGAAAGGCATGGCGATAAAGGACGTTGTTGACCTCTTGCGCGATTACGACTTCTCGCACCAGCGGCGCCTCACGTTCGAGTATATCGTCTTTGGCGGCCTCAACGACAGCCAGACCCACGCACGCGAGATATGCCGGTTGCTGAAAGGTCTCGACTGCCATATCAACCTGATACGCTTCCACCAGATACCCAACGTACCATTGCATGGCGCCACGCCGGAGCGCATGGAGTCGTTTCGCGACTATCTCACCGCCCACGGGTTCTATTGCACCATCAGGGCGAGTCGCGGACAGGACATCGAGGCGGCGTGCGGCTTGTTGAGCACGAAGCATCGCGGCACTGAATAACAGTTTCCAGAGCGACATCATGAGCAAGGTTATTCTCCTCGCATTATCCATCGTCTTGCTGTTCTCCTCCTGCGACGAACGCCGTGGCTTGCTTCCGCCTTCGGGCGGCAAGTTGTACGAGGTGCTACTCGTCGGCGACAGTGCCGACATCGTGAGGACAGCGTTGCAGGCCGACATGCCCGGATTGCCACAAAGCGAGCCACAGTTTGACGTCTCGTCGGTAGACTCCGCCGCCTTTGGCGCCACGCTGAGGACAACGCGCGAGATTGTCGTGGTGAGGACATCACCAAGGCTTTACGGCACCGTGAGGATAAGATACGACCGCAACGTGTGGGCGGAACCGCAGACAGTGGTCTCCGTCACGGCTCCCAGCATGAGGGTGGTGGCCGACAGCATTGGCAGGATAGCGCCCACGCTCCTGCGCCTTCTCAACACGGCGGAGATGAGGAAGTCGCTTGCCATGCTGCGCGACCATCGCAACGTGAAGGCCGAGCGAATAGTGGACAGCATGTTCCACGTGGGGATGTGGATTCCGCTCGACATGGTGTCGAGCCGCAAGGATCGCGACTTCGTGTGGTTCAGCAATGGCTCGCCAAGCGTGATGAGCAACATAGTGGTCTACAAGGCGCCACACGATGGCGACCCCGTGGCACAGCGCGACAGCGCGTTGGCAAGGAACATCAAGGGCGAGACCGACCAGATGCACATGGCCACCGTGACCGAGACTGTGGCGATGAACGCCACTGGCACCGTGTTTCGTGGCCTGTGGGAGATGACAGGCGACAACATGGGCGGACCGTTCATCTGCCGACGCGTGAGGATGCCAAAGGCTGACCCCAATAGCGACATTGTGGTGGAGGGCTTCGTCTTCGCCCCAGGCAAGGGCAAACGCAACGCTATGAGGCAGATGGAAGCGGTGCTGCAATCGATAGGCAGGGCGCAATCGCAACCAAGGCAAGCGAGTGGCAAGCCCTCAAACAAGCATGATTGAAACAACAATAATAAACACAAACGAAATATGGACAAAAGAAAAATACGCGTGGCACTGACCAACGGTGACACCAATGGCATTGGATACGAGCTCATATTCAAGGCGTTCAAGTCGCCGGCAATGTTCGACATTTGCACGCCTATCATCTACGGCTCGCCCAAGGTGGCATCGTATCATTGCGACGCTCTCGGACTTGACGGCAACACGTTCAGCATCATCTCAAACGCTTCGGAGGCCAAGGAGGGCAGACTGAACCTTCTCACCGCCTACGACGACGACGTGAAGGTGGACCTCGGCATGCCGTCGCAAGACGCGAGCCGCGCCGCCATAAAGAGCATCGACCGCGCCATAACCGACTTCAAGGACGGGCTCTTCGACGTGCTCGTGATGGCACCGGTGGACAAGAACAACATGCACGTGGACGGCTACGACTTCCCTTGCAACGAGCGATTCATAGAGGTATGTCTCGCAAGCGAGAAGAAGGGGCTCGACGTGCTCATGGGCGAGAACATGAGGCTGGCATCGCTGACAAGCGACATTCCCCTGCGCGACGTGCCCGCCGCCATAACCGAGGAGGGCATCATCAACACTGTGGCACAGCTCTACGCCACCTTGCGCCGCGACTTCTCCATTGAGAACCCTCGCATAGCGGTGCTGGCGCTCAACCCCAACGACACCGACGCGCACCCCGAGAAGGAGGAGCAGGAGATGGTGATGCCAGCCATACAGAAGCTGTCGGACGCCGGCGTGTGCGTCTTCGGGCCATACCAAAGCGAGAAGTTCTTTGGCGACGGCGACTTCACGGCTTTCGACGCCGTGGTGTCGATGTATTGGGACCAAGGCGTTGCGCCAATGAAGGCTTTGTGTCCGGAAGGCAACGTGCACTACCTCGCCGGACTGCCTATCATCAGCACATCGCCCGACATGTCGCCACGCTACGACATAGCCGGAATGGGCAAGGCTGACGCCACGGCAATGAGAAACGCCATATATCTCGCCATAGACGGTTTCAGGGCACGTCACGACTTCGACGCTCCTTACGCCAACCCGCTGCAAAAGATATACAAGGAGCGCAAGGACGACAGCGAGAAGGTGCGCTTCGCCATTCCAAAGAAGCACTCTTTCCGCAAGGACGGCGACAAGGGCGGCAACGAAGGGACCAACGGCGGCAATGCAGGGGCCGGTCTTGTGCCGGCCCAGAAATAATGCCATGGCCGCCGAAAAGGTTATGACATTTTTTGTGGGACGGCACAAGACCGTCCCCCTGCAAAGTGGGACGGCAGAAGACCGTCCCATTGTTATTATAAGCAAAGATGAAGAAGAAATACCAAAACGCGTTTTTCATTTTCGGTGTCATCGTGCTCGCCGTGATGGTCACGCAGCTCGATTTCGCCCAAGTGTGGCAAGGCCTGAAGCATGCCGGCTATTGGTTTGTTGCCGTCATGGTGCTGTGGGCGGCACTCTACGTGCTCAACACCGCGTCGTGGTATCTCATCATCAAAGGCGTGTGCCAGCCTTCGGCCAATGACGCGAGCCTTCCCGTGGCTAACGCCAAGCGGCCGGTGTCCTTCGCGTGGCTCTACAAAATCACGGTGTCGGGCTTCGCGCTCAACTATGCCACGCCAGGCGGCTTGATGGGCGGCGAGCCCTACCGCATCATGGCGCTCTCGCCCAAGATTGGCGTGGAGCGCGCCTCGTCGTCGGTCATCCTCTATGTCATGACCCACATCTTCAGCCATTTCTGGTTTTGGCTGCTTTCCCTCATCCTGCTCTTCGTCATCCATCACGTTGGCGTGGCGCTGTGGCCACTCGCGGCCGCCACGGGAGCGTTTTGCGTGCTCGGCATCATGTTTTTCGTGTCGGGTTATCGCAAGGGAATGGCAAACAGGCTGATGGCTTTCTTGCGATACCTGCCTTTCGTTAGGCGATGGGCGGGGTCTTTCGTGGAAAGGCACAGGCAACAACTCGACACCATCGACAGCCAGATAGCCGCGCTGCACCGACAAAACAAGGTATTCTTCGTGGCATCGGTGCTGCTCGAACTCGCCTGCCGCGTGGCGTCGGCACTGGAGATTTATTTCGTGCTGTTGGTGCTCATGCCCTCGCCAAACTATCTTGATTGCATCCTCATCCTCGCCTTCACGTCGCTCTTCGCCAACCTTCTGTTTTTCATTCCCCTGCAACTTGGCGGTCGCGAAGGCGGCTTCCTCATGTCATCGGCTTCGCTCGGTTTGCCAGCGTCGGCAGGCATCTTCGTGGCGCTCATCGTCCGCCTCAGGGAATTGGCATGGGTCGGCATCGGACTGCTGCTCATCAAGATGGAAAAGAGGCAGGGACAATGAAAAGATTTTAATGGTTGCTACGCGGTATTCAATAAATGCTTTGCAGGGGCGGGCCCTGTGCCCGTCCGCGACCCGAATGGCAAAAATGGAAACTTTATTGCATAAAGATAGAAGAATGAGAGTATTTTACTGCAAATCCGCACTTTTTTGCCTTTTTAGGTAAAAAAAGCCCCGAAACGTTTGGTGCTTCCGATTTTTCGCAGTACCTTTGCACACGCTTACAGAAATATGGCTCCGTAGCTCAACTGAATAGAGCATCTGACTACGGATCAGAAGGTTCCGGGTTTGAATCCCAGCGGAGTCACTAATTTTCGAGGCAATTAAATCTTAATGGTTTGGCTCCGTAGCTCAACTGAATAGAGCATCTGACTACGGATCAGAAGGTTCCGGG
>DAIOUH010000107.1:6773-8979 GCA_036751585.1 Prevotella sp.
TTTGAATCCCAGCGGAGTCACAACAAGATGCGGAAGAGGGTTTTACTTTATGTGAAACCCTCTTTTTGCATATATACGGCTAAGAGGCGACTCGTGGCCAAGGCCAAAGGGTCATTAACGCACGTTCAAATCTAAAAAAGACAATATGAAGAAAATCTTGCTACTGCTCATGCTGACACTGACATTGAGCGTGTCGGCCACGTCAAAAGACACACTCAACGCGGTAACCATGGTCTCATACGAACAAGGATGGCTTGACGACAAAGGAACGTTGGCATTGAAGAACAACACCGACGAAGACATCCATAATGTCACTTTCCGTATCACGTATCTCGACATGAAAGGCAACGCTCTCGACTATGAGGATTATTCGTCCGAGGTTGAGATCGCTCCAGGAATGACAAAGAAAGTGAATATCACCGCGTATGAACACGACAGATCCTATTCGTATTATCGCTCAGAAGCCAGACTTGACATGTCACACAAATTCAAGATCAGGTTCAAGCTCATAGGATACAATACGACTGAGGAAGAAGCATCTGAGACTCCCCCTGCCGACGATTCCGCATCATCAAATGTAACTGCCAATGATGCCAAATGGATAGTCGGATTGCTTATATTTGGCTTCATCTTTCTTATAGGCATATACTTAGGAATGTATGCCCTGGTTGCCGTAATGGCCAAACGAAGGAACCGCAACGCGGCACTATGGATAATTATTAGTCTGTTCGGGACACCCTTGATAGCAATCGTCGTATTGTTGTGCTTGGGTGATGCTGACGATTCCTACGAAAACAACAACTTTGAATAAACAAATATGGGCCGGCACATGACCGGCCCACGAAAAGCGATAATCAGGCGTGGCAGTGGCATTCGTGCTCGCCGTCACCATCGTGACCGCAGCAGCACTCGTGTTCATTCTCGCCGTCATGGTGGCAATGGCACTCATGCTCACCCTCACCATCGTGATGGCAATGACCACCGCAGCAATGATGAGAGTGGCTGGCAGCCTTCAACTTTTCTATCTCTTCTTCAGATGCCTCGCGATTCACGAGAACCTTGCCGCTGAACGTGATGTCCATGCCAGCCAACGGATGGTTGAGGTCTACACGCACGTTCTCGTCGCCCACGCTCACAACGCGACCGACAAAACGGTTGCCAGTCTCATCGGCCAGCGGAATGATGGCGCCCTCGCGCACGTTGGCGGAGTCGAACTCGCCGTCTTTCACGAAATGTTCCTTGGCGATGTCAATGACCAGGTTGTCGCGTCTGTCGCCATAGGCATCATCCTTGCCGATGGTGAACTCGAAGTTTTCTCCATCGCCATACTTCGCGATATTCTCCTCGAAAGCGTCGAGAGCCATTCCAAGGCCCGTGTAGAACTTCACGGGATTGTCCTCCGTCGTCTTCTCTACCAGATGGAGTCCATCGCCATTGTTTACGAAAAGCTTGTAGTGTGCTTCTATGTACTTGTACATGAATTGTAGTGTGCTTGTGAATGATAAAAATGTATTAGACTTGCAAAAGTAAACAAAATTCTCGGGAAACACCGTCCCAATTCAGGAGAAGCTTCAAGATGGGGGACGATATTTTGCGGTTTCCTCTCATATTCTACTTTTTAGGGACTATTCCCACCATTTTTCAAAACAACAGGTACAACCCATACAACAAATACGACACCCGCAAGTGTGGCAAGCATGAAGGTTGTTTGGGTTGTATGTGTTGTAAAGGTTGTTTTTAAATACATTTCCGAAACAGCCATTTCGAAAACGCAAGCAACAGGAAAACAAACAAAGTCACTTAAAATTTGAAGCGAACTCGTTGTTTTACAAACATTTTTCACTATTTTTGCATTCGAAACCGCCGTTTCCGAAATAGCGGTTTCGGAAATAATCGAACTTGTCGTAAATATTCAAGGACATAAAATCAAAACAAGACATGAGACTGAACAAGACATTGTTGACTTTCGGCTTGGCTGCCGCCCTCTTGCAGATGCCAGCCTCATCGCTTGCACAGGGTGCGGGCACTAATGGCTCACGCCAGAACCCTCTCTTGCAGAAGAGCAGTCTGCCTTTCGGGGCTCCCGACTTCAGCAAGATTCAGGAGAGCGACTATCTGCCAGCCATCGAGGCTGCCATCAAGAACCAGCGAGAGAACATACAGAAAATCGTCAACAACAAGAAGAAGCCTACCTTCCAGAACACCA
>DAIOUH010000108.1:0-8758 GCA_036751585.1 Prevotella sp.
AAGTCTATCTTGCCCACTCCAATGAGCCGCTTGCCCCCACATCACTCCCCTCCCTGAGTGGGGGGGGGGGATTAAGGGGAGGGCCTACTTGCTCGCCGTGGTGAATGTTATCTTGCCAAACGCCTCTTGGTACGGGGTGAAGAAGTCCCACTCCGAGTTGATCACGATAGCGATGGTGTTCGTCGAGAGCACGTTCACCGAGCTGGTGTCGATGTCCATCGTCATGGCTCCGAACTGACCCACGAGGGCATAGCCGAAGTTCCCGTAATACACCACGCCGTCAGGCACGAGGCTGGAGGCCACCACGGGCACGCCATCTATGCTGTTAGTAGCCAAGTCGAGCACGAAACGCCCGGTGCTCTTGCTCTGGCTCACGTCCAAGTTGGCCAATGCCGCGTATGCCTTCCAACCCATCAGGAAGGCGGGGGCGTTCACGGGCACGTTGCCGCTGCCGTTCACGCGAGAGCGCAAGTCAAGCAGGTTCGCCCTTGTTATGGTCGTCACGTCTCCGGAGGCCGCCACGGTGTTGTCAGCGGCTATGCCCGCCAACGGTCCGGTAGGCGCGTTGGCGGCTGCGGTGGTCGCCACGAAAGCCTCGTTCAACGCCAAGGCGTGCTTCGTGCGCATCGTCTCTACCACGATGTCACGGATCGCGCCTGCCGTCTGGTTGATGGTTCTGCGCGAGATGTCCACGCGGATAGGCAGACGGTGCGGGGCGATGGTCTTCACGCCGAGCTCTATCGTCTGGCCTGTCACCGCGTCGTTCTCACCGTACCAAGTCGCCTTCAGGCCTTTCACGGTCGGGTAGTTCCACTGGCCGCTGATGCCGCTCTGTATCCTCGCGCCGAGCTGGCCTATCACGGTCTGTGGGGTCAGCTCCTTGATGTAGTCCTGGATGTATATCGGCGTGATGTTCTTCGCCGATGCCGCTTGCTGTATGACAGCAGTGTCGCGGAGCTGCTCGTCGGCACGGTTGTAGGCGAAACGGAAATGACCGTCAGCGTCACGCAGCTGGTTCAGGTCGTCGGGGATACCCTTGCCCGCCACGATGCTGCGGAACATTCTCGCCATGTTCACCTCCGCGCTGTCTTCCATGCGCTCCTGCGAGAGGCGATCGGCGTGCTCCTGTGCCCTCTCGCTCTCATAGATGGAGCAATCCAGGGCCAGCGCGTCATCCTCGGCTTTCGATCGCTTGAAGGTCTCGCGCTCCACGTCCGTCATGCCGCGGTTCTCCTTCGCCAGCTTCGCTTGAAGCTCGGCGTTGGCCTGACGGATCTCCTCGCGTCTGGCCACTTTCTCTCTGTACTCTTTGAATTTCATAGCCTCAAAACATTAATCTATGGTTCGTATTAATTTGAAAAACTCGTCTATCTCGTCAAAGTCGCGTTTCATTGCCGCGCTTCGCTCTTCGCTCTTCGTTCTTCCCTCTTCGCTCTTCACTCTTCCCCCTTCGCTCTTCACTCTCTCAAACTCCTGTTCGATGCTTCTCGCCTCCACGTCCGTGTCGGGGTATGCGGGGTGTGTCACGATGCTCACGTCGAAGAGACCGCGTATCTTGCTCACGTGCCTCACGTATATCGGCTTGCCGTCGTCCCCGCGCTCCTTGGTGTAGCTCCAGTCCTCATCGGGGTTCGACACGAAACCGAAGCTCATGCCCTGGAAGTCGCCACGCGCGCAACCCTCGTAGGCCACGTTGCCGTAGCACGTGTCAGGGGCGTCAAACTCCATCCGCACGCCGTCATCGCCCATGGTCAGGCGCAACGAGCCCTTGCCGCCAGTGCAACGAGCCAGTATCTGGCTCGGGTCATGGTTGATGCAAGCCACGATGTCACCGTTAAGCAACTCAGGGTCTATCGCCCCACGCTCTATCGTCTCGTAGCAAGCACCGTGCTCCCAGTCGTCCAGCAGCACCGACCGCTTTCCGAAGACGATGGGCATGCCGCTCACCGTCCTGTTGTCCTTGCCGGCGTTCAACGCCGCTCTCACATAGCTTCTGTATATCGTCATCGTCTATAAAGGTCTATCTTGTCTATCCAGTCTATAAAGTCTATCCAGTCTATAAAGTCTATCCAGTCTATCTTGTCTACAATAACACCCGCAGCCGCTCATTCGGCTCCATCCGCGGAATCGTCCTTCGCCACGCCCTGTATCTGAACCGTGTCCCCGCCGTCCACGGGAGCCATGCCAAGGCGTTGTCTCGCGTCATTGGTCGTCAGCACGCCGCCGCGCACGAGGTTGCCAAGGGCGGTCGCTGTCTCGCTCGGGTCGTTCTGGTAATAGTCGTCGAGGTTGAACCGTATCCTCATGTGCCGCCGCTGGGTAGGTGTCAGCAGCTTGGCGTTAAACTCGCTCTCTATCTGTTTCGTCAGCGGCACCACCGTCGAGGTCATTAATATCGTCTGACTGTTCTCCGTGCTCTTGTAGTTCACGTTCGAGTCCTGGAACACCTGCGTCGGCGGCACGCCGATCATGCGGCATATCTCCATGTTGATGAACTTCATGCTCTCCAATAGCTGCATGTCGGCAGGGGTCATGCTCGTGGGCACGAACTTCATCGTCCCGGGCAAGTAACCGAGATTGTTGCCTTCCCTCAGCTCACGCCTTATCCTGTTCGTCACGCTCTCCAGCTGCGCGTCGCTGCTGCCGCCGAAACCGATCTGGCCGCCATCCTCGCCCGTGATGAATCCTCGAAGCGTAGAACCGGGCGTGAACATCTCGCTTTGCTGCTTGTACGTCTTCATCGCTATGCCAAGCACCATGCGGGCCAGCTCTGGCACGCCGGCACCCACGAAACCGTCCCTCGTGTAGCCTTTCACGTGCAATATCTCATCCTCCGAGAAGTCCCCGAAGATGTTGTCGTAAGTGTCGCTCACCCTGTACGTCCCCGTCGCCCTGTCATAGTTCGTGGAGCACTGCCCGGGCACGCTCACCAGCCCTGTCAGCACGCCCATGCCGTAACGTGGCACCACGTAGGCGTCGCCATACATCTCCCTGTTATAAACCAAGTCCCAAAGAAAATCGTAAGCGTTCTGACGCGCGTTCGGCCGCTCGCTCAGTATCCGGTCAAGCGGGGAACCGTCATAATCCTCATACCACGAGTGCGTGCCGTCGCTCACCTTCCTGTACACGTGCAACCCCAATGAGGCCACCGCGCCAGCCTTCACGTCGATGCAGCGTTTCACGCAAGCCACGCTGCTTGCCGTCAGCGCGTCCACGGGCACGTCACCGTCAGGCCATATCCCAGTGGGCACCACCACGGGGTTCATCTTCACCGTGCCACCGTCCCTGCGGCCAGTCGCGCCGCCAACGATGCCGCCCACGATGTTGTCCATCCCGGAGCTCACCGCCCTGCCTATAGTCTTCAATATTCCCATAGCTATAATCGTCTACCAGTCTATAATCGTCTACCAGTCTATAATCGTCTACCAAGTCTATAATCGTCTACCAAGTCTATCCCGTCTATAATGGTCTATCCCGTCTATAAAAGTCTATCCCGTCTATAATCACCCGCATCCTCCCTCGAAAAGGAGCCGCTTCCCGTAATCTCTCCCCTCCCCTAAGGTGGGGGAGGGGCAAGGGGAAGGGCCTTCATTCCGCCCACAGGTTCTTCTGCTCTATCGCCAGCCCTATGGCCATCGTCGCCGTCACGCAACCGTCTATCTTCAGGTTCGCGCTCTTCTTCATCGGCTTCTTGTTTTCCATCTTGTCAACGTCCAGCACCGCGTTGTCATAGCAGTAGGCGTTTATCGGGTTGTCGTCAAACGTCAGCTTGCCGTTGTACAACAGTTCCTCCGTGGCTTCCACGGCTCGCGTGAAGTAGTAGTTGGTCTGCTTGTAAGCCTTCATGAAGTTCTGGCCGCCCATCGCCATCAGCTCGTTCTGGAACGTCTGTGCCCTGTTCGGGTCAAACCCTATGCCCTTGATGATGCAGTAGCCGCCCATCTCCCAGATGTCATGAGCTATCTGCCGCGCGTCGAGGGTCTCATCGCCGCACACGCGCATCCACCCAGCGGCCACCCAGCGTTTGTACAACTCCCTGTTCGGGTGCTTCTCTATCGTCTGCCGGGGCAGGTAGTATTGGGTCAGCACGTGAGCCTCCTTGCGTTCCTTGTCGCACAGCAGGTAGCTCACAGCCGAGAAGTCATCCCGCACCGACAAGTCCACGCCGACCTCGCACGGCATACGCTTCCGTCTCAACTCTTCCATGTCCGTGTGCCGCATGTGGTCGCGGATGGCCTGACCGCTTATCCACGTTTGACCCGTTTCCGTGTCAAACACGTTCAAGAGCTTCGTCCTGAAGTCCCTCATGTTGCCCGCGCTTATCTGCGCCCGCTTCCACATTTCGGGATAAAAGCTCTCCTTCACCGTCACGCCGATGTGAGGCTGCACCTTATGCCACGTCCGAGGATCGTCCTCTGCGTCGTCCACGTCAGGCATGAACAGGTGGGCGAACGTCATGTCGTCCTCCACCTCGCCGCGCAACACGGCCTTGCTGTGCTCCAGCATCGACACGAAAGGCGCGTCAGGCTTGCTTGAGGCTGTCGTTATCGTCACCACCAAGGGGTTCTCCCTCATGCCCATCGAGGTTGTCAGCACGTTGTAGAGCTCGTCGCTGTCTGCCTGTGCGTATTCATCGTTGATCACCACGCTCGCGTTCAGGCCGTCCAGCTTGTCGGCATTGCTCGCAAGGCAACGCACGAAACTCTCCCTGCCGGCGTTCTCCTTCCAGCTCACCAGCTCCCTGTTCAGCTTGAAGTGGCTCAACCCGGGGTCGAGGCCACGCAGCACGCCCCTTATCTCATCAAAGCATATCTTGGCCTGTTGGTAAGTGTTGGCGGTCGTGTAGCACTGGCTGTTCGAGTCACCGAAAAGCAGGTCGTAAACGGCAAGCGACGCCACCTCCGTGGTCTTCGAGAACTTACGGGGCACGAACAGCAGCACGTCATGGAAGAGCCTGTGCGTATCGTCCTTGTAGAAACCCACGATGTTGGCGAACTGGAACACCTGCACGGGGGTCATGGCATAGCGTTGCCGACCGTGCACGCCCGAGAACTTCAACAGCTCGTAGAAGTCGATAAAGCGTTTCACCATGTCTATCCTGAAATCATACTTGCCAAGCATCCGCAAGAACCTCTCAAACGCCAACAACTCGTAGAGGTTATGCCCGTCGGGGTCTTGCGTCAGGCTCTTGGCATACGTGGTCAGGCGCCTGTCGATCGTCCCCAAGTGGTACGACCGCAGGTCAACGCCTTGGAGACGCTCCACGCACGCCTCTTTGCAAGCCCTATCCCTCTGTTTCTCCTCATCCGTCATCGTCGCTATCGTTTACCCGTCTGTCTTGTCTATCCAGTCTATCTTGTCTATCCAGTCTATTCTGTCTATCCAGTCTATAAAGTCTATCAAGTCTATCTTGCCCACTCCAATGAGCCGCTTGCCCCCGTGATCATCCCCTCCCCGAGGTGGGGGAGGGGTCAGGGGAGGGGCGTTTGTACATCGTCATCCTTGGCCGTGCCACCATCTCCAGCATCGTGCTCAGCTTGTCGCCCTGGCTCGTCGGTGCGACCTCCTTCTCCTGGCTCACGAAACCAGCAGGCTTGGCGACGACCAAGCCAAGGTCACGCATGTATTTCCGTATCTGCTCGCCAAGCGTCGCCAATGCCGTGAAAGCCGGGTTAAGCAGCGGTTTAGGCGCGCCGCCTGTCGTCTCGCTGGCTATCACCGGCTCAGCCGTCACCTCCTCGTAATAGCGTTGGTAGGCGTACATCATGCCAGCCAAAGTCATAATCGCGGGGTCGAGGCTCGAATCATACAAGCCACGATCCCGCGTGCAAGCAACCAAATAATCAAAAATCTCATCACGGCTCATCCCCGTGACATCAAGCATCGTCTTTGTCCCTTTCTTGCTCATAAGCCGAAATTGTCGCTCAGCCACCGGCTCACGTCGTCGCTGGCACCATGCCCGCGGCTTCTCTCGCGTCTCATCCTCTGGTGGATGCGTGCGTGGCAGTCATGGCAAAGGGCCTCAAGGTTACCCACGTCAAAAGCGAGGCTCTCCATCTCGCCCCACGTCTTCCCGCTGCCTATCGGCTGCACGTGGTGCACCTCCTCGCTCGGCTGGTCCCATATCCCGTGCTTCATGCATTCCTCGCAAAAGGGGTGGGCACGCTTGTAAGCCTTGCTAAGCTGCGACCACCGCTTCGAGTGTATCAGTCTCTTGTATTCCTCGCGTCTTCGTTCCCTCATCACTGCCCGTCCGCATCATCGACGTTTGTTCACGTCGTCGCACCAGTCCTTGCCGGTGTCTTCATAAGAGCGGAACATCTCCCTTATTTCGGCGCCGATGTCACGGCCTCGCGCCTCGCTCGCCCTGCGTATCACGTAGCAAGAGTATCGGCCTATGATGTCCCTCAACAAGCCGCTCACCGTCTTGAAACCGCCATGCTCGGCCAGTTTTCCAAGCAACCGCCATTCCTCCATGCTGACCCTGCAACTCACGCGAACATCACGCCGACCGCTCACGTGTGTTTCCCCCTGAACGTTTTTCATCCTCTATCTCTCTTGTCTATGTCAAAAGCCTGTCATGCCTATCTCGCCTATCGAGCGTCATCTTCCCAACGCACCACGCTCATCAACGCCACCACCCAGCCAAAGCCAAGCAAGCAACCCACGCCAGCGGCCAACAGCCAATGCACGTAGGCGCAACCCCACACCATGAACACAGAAATGGCCAACAGCAGCAACACCGCCAACGCGGATAACACCCCAAGCAAGTTTTCACGAAAATTCTTCATATCACAAAACAAAATAGATTATATCCGCAAATTTACGAAATATTTTCCTGCTTCGTGGCCTTTCTGCCGATTATGAACCCACTTGTTAGTCTATTCTGTCTATCCAGTCTATAAAGTCTATCCAGTCTGCCATTACTCCAAAAGGTAAGGCTTTCCCATTTCAATCCCCTCCCCTATGTGGGGGAGGGGCAAGGGGAAGGGCCTTCTCCATCTCCCTCGCCACCGTGTCGTCCAGCAATTTGGCGTAGACGCTTCTCGTTATCTTCGTGGAAGTGTGTCCCAGTATCTTCGCCACCGTCTCCATGTCCACCCCTGCGTTCAGCAGCAGCGTCGCCCCAGTGTGACGCGCCCAGTGCGTCGTTATCGACTTGTCGATGCCAGCCGCCTGAGCCACCACCTTCAAATACTCGTTATACTTCACGTTGCTCAGCAACGGCAACTTGCCGCCATACCTCGCCAACACCTCCAACGCAGGCTCCAGCAGCATGAAAGTGAACTCCACGCCGGTCTTCCCACGCCTGCCAGTGTACATCTTCCGACCGTTCACCTCCCTCACCTTACCAGCGTCAAACGCCACGAGGTCCGTGTAGCTCATGCACGTGTACGTCTGGAACACGAACAGGTCACGCACCCTCTCAAGGCATTCCGTGCCCATCCGTGCCGTCCTTATCCGTTCCAGCTCCTCACGCGTCAAGTACTTCCGCAAGCCCTTGCCGTCATCGTCACCCTTGCTTATCCGCACCCACTTGTAAGGGTTGCGCCTCAGATACCCCTCGCTTATGGCATCCAGTATAAACGACTTCAGCGTCCTGTGGTAGTTCGTCCATTTCGACACGTCACGCATCCCCGTCCGGCTCAACGCCTCGTCCATCAGCATCACGTTCCGCTCCGTCACGTCACAGAAGCACCTCATCACGCCCCAACGCTCGAACCACCGCAAGAACCGCTCATACCGTGCCACCGTGCCCTTGGCCATGCCATACGTGCGCACCTTGGCGCGCTCACGGCAAAACTCCGTGAACGTCTTGCCCATCGCCTCCTGCCTTCGCATCCTCGACGGTATCTCCCTTATGTCCACAAGTCCTTCCTCCAGCATCTCGTTTATGGCCTTCAGCACCTTGTTGCGCATCGTGTTCAGGGCCTTGTTGAGCTCAATAGCGTCAGGCCGTCCAGTCACCATGCCGCAGTGCCACTCCTTAGGCAGCACCCTCACGCCAGTCGACATGTACTTATGCTTGCCGCAATACGACACCAGTATCTCTATCACCGCCGCCTTGCTTCTCGTGGCTGTCTTCTTCCTGTTGTATACAAAGCCTACAGCTGGCATCCTGTCATTCTCCATGCATTGAGTTTTTTTTGTTGGTTGATTCTTCCCTTATTTCCTTCCCTCATTCTCTTCCCTTGTTGTCCCCCCCCCCGTCTATCTCGTCTATCTCGTCTATTTCGTCTATTCCGTCTATTCCGTCTATCAGCGTCTATTTCGTCTATCATGGTCTATCCAGCCTGTCATTATCACCCCTTGTTTCCCAGGTTTCCCTGCCTTGCCGCAGAGGTAGACAGCGTCCTTGTCAGAGGTAGACATGAAAGTAGACATTCGCGACCCGAAAACACCCGAAAACACCCGAAAATACCAGCATTATTCCCTTTGGTTGCCCTCCCCTATAAGGTTCTCCATACCAACCACTTACGCATCCGCTTTTCCGTAACTTCCTGATTATAAACGAAAAAAGGAAGCCTCTCAGAGACTTCCTTATCAACCAAAAGTGATCCGCTTGGGGTTCGAACCCAAGACCCCAACATTAAAAGTGTTGTGCTCTACCAACTGAGCTAGCGGATCTACGCTTGCTTTATGTTCCAAAAGCGAGTGCAAAGGTAATGACTTTATTTTTAATAACCAAATATTCCAAACACTTTTTATCAATATTAAAGCAAATCCTTGATAGTGCGGCCTTTCGTACTGCCGCAAA
>DAIOUH010000109.1:0-8756 GCA_036751585.1 Prevotella sp.
ACATATTATAATAATGTGCCTGTCCGCAATAGAAAACGATATATATGGAAAATAAGGATGATACCAATGCCCGAGTTGCTGTCTTCGCCGGCAGTTTTGACCCTTTCACCGTGGGTCACGACGACATCGTGCGCAGGGCGTTGAGACTCTTCGACAGGCTCGTCGTCGTGGTGGCACGCAATCCGGAGAAACACTACATGTTCACAGCCGAGGAGCGTGTCGAGGCTATCCGTGAGGTCTATAGGGACGAGCCTCGCGTGAGCGTGGTGGAATACGGAGGCATGATAGCCGACATCGCAGCCGAGGTGGGCGCGAGGTTCCAGGTGAGGGGCGTGCGCACGACGATAGACTTCGAGTATGAGCGCGTGGAGGCGGAATACAACGACAAGCTCGGCGGCTTGGAGACAGTGCTGCTCTACGCAAAACCTCAATTTTCCACCATTTCATCGACAGCTTACCGCACGCTCGTCTATTTTCACAAGGATGAGGACGCGCGTAAGATGCTGCCAATTTCACGTTAAGACTTTCAATATTTTACATTATACAACATGATTACTTACAATGCAGACGGCGTGAAAATGCCGAAGATTCGTCACCGCGACACCACGGCGTGGATTAAGCGTGTGGCGGCAGCCCATGGCCGTAAGGTCGGAGAGGTTGGCTATATGTTCGTCAGCGACGAGAAGATTCTCGAAGTCAATCGCCAATATCTTGGCCACGACTATTACACCGATGTCATCACCTTCGACTACGATGAGGATGACGTGCTCAATGGTGACATCGTGATCTCTCTCGACACGGTGAGGACAAACGCGGAGAAGTTTGGCAAGTCCTACGATGACGAGCTCCACAGAGTCATCATCCACGGCATACTCCACCTTTGCGGCATCAACGACAAGGGCCCTGGTGAGCGCGAGATAATGGAGGCCAACGAGAACGCCGCCCTCGCCATGCTGTAAGGCCATGGTGCCAAGATAGCCTTTTCGTGAAGAGAAAAGAAAATTTGCAGAGATGAAACCGGAGAGTGAAAGCGAGCTTATAGAGCAGTTGCGCTCTCAAGGGTCGGTCAAGGCTTTCTCTGACCTATACGATTTCTATGCGCCTCGCCTTTATGCCTTCAGCTTTCGCATGTCGAAGTCGAGGGAAGATGCCGAGGAAATCGTCGAAGACACCTTCGTGTGGCTTTGGCGCAACCGTCTATCATTGCCAAGCCAGGATACGCTGTCGAAGATATTGTTTCTCAAGACACGACATCTCCTCATAAACCTATACCGCTCACGCCTTAACTCGCCTGAATATCAAGACTATCTTGCCTGCCGCGACATGGCTGGACCGATGTCTATTTCCGATGACTTGGATTATAATGACCTTCTCAATGCCATAAACAAAGCCTTGGGGCAGCTCCCGGAAACACAGCGTAAGGTGATAAGGATGATAAAGCTGGAAGGTTGCCAGACAAAAGAGGTAAGCGAGAGGCTTGGCATAACAGAACAAACCGTCCACAACCAACTGTCACTCGGACTAAAACAGGTGCGGAAGATATTGTCGAGTGGGGACGTGGCAAAAATCCCAATGTCCAAGGACGTGTTGGCGGTGGCGATTCTGTTGTTAACAATCTGAAAAACGAGTTAGGTTTTGATGTCACGACTTGTTTACAAGGTTGTGACGATATGAAAACGACAATGACGAACCTGAAAAGATACTTTCTTGACCAAATCCATCCACAGGAACTTGACGCGATCCGTGAGGCGGAGAACGCCAAGGGAAATGACGTGCTCATGGCCGACTTGGAGTGCCTTTGGGAGGAAGAGACACTGCGCGAGCCTTCGCTCGACACAGCCGCGAGACAGTCTTTGGAGACATCCAAGGATGAGATGCTCGGCATGATAGGCGTGTCTGGCAAGCGCGCGAAGACGCGGACAATGCTATTGTGGCTTTCCTCCGCCGTCGCGGTAGTGCTGTTGCTATTCTCCTCTTTCATGGTTTGGAAGCAACGCTCGTTTGATGCCTCGCTCATGTCACGAATGGTGGAGACGCAGACCAAGGCAGGCGACACTACACTCGTGAAGATGCCAGACGGAACGAGTGTCACGATAAGCGGCAGCTCCAGTCTTGCCTACCCGATGGCGTTCTCAAGCAAGTTGAGGAAGGTATCGTTGAGCGGCGAGGCTTATTTCAACGTCGCGCATGACTCGAACCATCCATTCGTGGTAGAGGCCAACGGTTTCGACGTGACCGTGAGGGGCACGAAGTTCAATCTCCGCACGAGACCTTCGGAGGGCCATTCCACCTTGTGGCTTGATGAGGGAAAGGTGGACATCAAGTCTGCCAAGACAGGCGAACGGCAAACATTGCGTCCTGGTCAAAAGGCGGAGATAGACATGGAAACCGGCAAAGTGAACGTGAGCCAAGCAAACAGCAAAGGCATCAGAACGTCATGGCTCAGCCATGAGGTGTCGTTTCGCAATACCCCCTTCCATGACGTGCTGCGTACGGTGTGTGACAATTATGGGTTGACATTGATTATGGCAAATGGAATTAATAATTTGCCTTTTACGGGAACGCTGTCAAACAATGACATATCAGAAGTCGTTAAGACCTTGGAGATTGTTTATAAAGTAAAGATAAAAGTGTCGACAAAAGTGATGACGGTGGAATAAATTAATATAGATTAACAACATTTCGTGTTATACCTTAACAAACCTTTTGTTTACCTTGTTATCAAGAAAAATTATTACTAACTAAACAATTGTAGTTATGCGACAACTGAGATTCAAACTTCTATTGACAATGTTGTTGATGTGTGTCACTTGTATCGCGTCGTCAACATCGGCACAAACAGTGAGCATAAATCTCACTAATGCCACGCTCACAGGTCTCTTCAATGCCATTGAGCACCAGACTTCTTACCGTTTTTCCTACAAGAGCGGTGACATTGACAATCGTCGTGATGTCTCGGTTAAGTGTGTTCGCGCCAGTGTGACATCCGTATTGTCGGAGGTGTTGCCGTCTCACGGCCTTACATACAAAATAGTATCCGACAACACCATCGCCATCACCAAGGCATCGTCAAATCAGAACACGGGAAAAGGCGCGACTTCGGTTCGGCAGAAAGCCAAGGTGGTGACTGGCACGATAAAGGATGCCAACGGAGAGCCAATAGTAGGTGCTACGGTGTTTGACCCAGTAGCGAGGAAAGGTGCAGTAACTGACAGCAATGGCAAATATACGTTGAAAGTCGGTGACGAGGCATCATTGGTTGTGTCGTATGTTGGCTGCCAGACGCAGAAAGTGAAAGTCGGCAGTAAGCAGGTGATAGACCTTACGATGAGAGAGAATGTGGTAGACATGTCTGAACTCGTGGTGACAGCCCTTGGTATGAAGCGGTCGGAGAAAGCTCTCGGATATGCCACACAGAAAGTGTCTGGAGACCAGTTTGACAAGGTGAAAGGTGTCAACGTGGCCACGTCAATGTCAGGCCGCATAGCTGGCCTCACGATATTCAATTCCACAGAGTTTATGGAGGCGCCCACTATCAGTCTTCGGGGTGATACTCCGTTGCTGGTGCTCGACGGTGTTCCTACAAACCTGACGCTCGCCGACATCAACTCGGACATCATAGAGAGTATTGACGTATTGAAGGGTGCCACGGCTTCTGCGCTGTATGGCTCGCGAGGCGGCAGTGGCGCTATAATGGTGACAACAAAGAAGACTGGAAAGAAAGGGTTCACCATAGACATTAACAGCAGCAATATGTTCAACTGCGGCACATTGGCCCTGCCAAAAGTGCAACACTCTTACAGTTCCGGATATGGAGGCAAATATAACGTGGACGACGAGGTGTGGGGAGACAAGTTGGACATCGGCCGAGTCTACTCACAGTATAACCCATACACCAAGAAGTGGGAGGATCAGGAACTCACGTCCAAGGGCAAGGACAACTTCAAGAACTTCCTGCGCTTCAGCATGATTTCCAACAACACCGTTAGCGTCACCCAAAGAGGGGAAAACGGCAGTGTGAGAGCAACGGCTTCGTTTATCTACGATCGCGGTCAATACCCCAACGAGACGGGCAAGGTGTTTCAGTACAACATAGGCGGAGAGATGAAGCTCGGCAAGAAAGTTGACATTCAGGCCACCATGGGCTTCGAGAAACAATTGGCCTCAAACACCGCCGGCACTGGATATGTCGACCAAGGATACATCTACAACCTCCTGGTTTGGACGGGGCCAGAGTATGACATTCGTGATTATCGCGACTATTGGGCAGAGAAAGACGTGAAGCAAAACTGGATGCGCAAGTCGTGGTATGACAACCCATGGTTCATGGCCTATGAGAAGATAAACCGTCAGGACAACACCAAGGCCAATGGCATGCTGACACTCAACTACCACATCACGCCATGGCTCACCGCCATGGTGCGTGGCGGATTCGACTATACCAATTACGACACTACCAAACGTTCGCCGGCAGGCATCAACTCGACAAAGAATTGGGGCAAGACCAACAAGGGATATTTCATGTCAAAGTCGGAACAGGTGTTCACCACCAACGATGACTTCATCCTCTCGTTCCAAAAGACGTTTGGCGACCTCACGGTAGACGCGCTTGGAGGTTACTCCATCTACTACTATCGTGACAAGTATCTCATGGGAGAGTCGAAAAATGGACTGTCCATACCTGGATTTTATTCGTTGAAGGCCTCGGTTGAAAGTCCAACGGTGGAACCGTATCTTGCCAACAAGCAGGTGAACAGCCTCTACGCCAAGGCAACGTTGGGATTCAAGAGCACATACTATCTTGACATAACTGGACGCAACGACTGGTCTTCGACACTTCCCGATGGCGACAACTCCTATTTCTATCCATCAGTGGGCGCGAGCGTGCTTATGTCAAACGTCATCACATTGCCCAAATGGTGGAGCTTCTGGAAGATGAGAGGCTCGTGGACCGTGTCGAAACGCGACATTGGCATATATGCTACCAATCAGGCGTATACAATAAAAAACTCTGTTTGGGATGGCTTCAATTCGGCTGTTTATCCCACGACAATGCGTGGCAACGTGAAGCCTATTACTGATCGTACATGGGAGATAGGAACCACAATGAATTTTATCAACAACCGTTTGCGCGCTGACTTTACATATTATAATAAGCATACCTACAACAATACAGCTGAAACGACGATTTCATCGATGTCGGGGTTCAATAACGTCTTGGTAAACACGCAGGAAGAGTATGCTCGACGTGGTATAGAGTTCTTTATCGATGCCACACCGATAAAAAGCCAAAACTTCCAATGGAATGTCGTGACCAACTGGGCACGCTCGGCGCGCTACTATTCAAGGATAGACCCTGTTTACACCGAAGACAAGCCATGGGTATACAAAGGCGCTCGTGCAGACGCATATACATGGAAAGACTTGATGTACGCCCCCGATGGGCAGATGATTATCGTTAACGGCAAGGCAAAACGAAGCAAGTATGAAACGAAGATAGGCAACACGGAGCCAGATTGGACTTGGGGGCTTACCAACAATTTCAAGTATAGGAATTTCACGTTTACGATAGGCATTGACGGGCGCATTGGAGGTTTGTCTAACGCGAGGACGTGCCGCAACCTCTGGAAGACGGGCGCACACCCGGACACCGACAACCAATGGCGCTACGACGAGGTGGTGAACGGCAAGAAAACGTTCGTGGCTCCTGGTGTGAAGGTGGTGTCAGGCGATGTGAAGTATGATAGTTATGGAAATATCACGGAAGACACTCGCGTCTTCGCGCCAAACGACGTGCCGGTGTCTTACGAGAGTTTCATAAAGGGCGACTGGGTCAACGGTGCGCAGTTCATCTTCAGTGAGACATTCATCAAGTTGCGCGAGTTGTCCTTGACCTATGACATACCGGTATCTATATGCCACAGCATAGGACTGACAGGCTCATCGGTATCGCTCATTGGCCAGAACTTGTTGCTGTGGACAAAGGAGTACCAGTTTGCGGATCCTGATAAAGCATCCGATGATTTGGCATCACCATCGGTGAGATATGTCGGAGTGAACATAAAATTGCAGTTCTGACATATAGACAGGTTAGTTAAAACATAACGAAATCAACAATGAAACAGAATATAATACCATTATCAAATATAAAGTTGGCAGGTGTGCTATTGACCGTTATCCTTGCACTTGCAGGTTGCGATGGTAAGTTTGAGGAATACAACACCAATCCTAACACGCCAACCAATGCCACGTCAGCCATGTTGATGACAAATTGCCTGCGCTCGTTGTGGCCAACTTACTCCGAGAAAAAAGGCTACATGAGAGACGAAATGTTGTGCAAATACATCTCGTGGACAGAAGCCAATGACATAGACCTCGCTTTCAACAAGTTAGGGCGTGCCGACTTCTCCGACATGACGATGCTCTACAACGTGAACAAGATGGTAGATAAAGCCACCACGGAACGGTTGCGCAATGGTTATGACGGCGTGGGACACGTCATTCGCGCGTTGAAGTTGTTTGACCTCTCGTTAAAGGTCGGCGATATTCCATACAGTGAGGCGTTCAGGGGTGAGGAAGGCATTGTCTCGCCCGTCTACGACTCGCAGCGAAATGTCATGTTTGGGTTGCTCAACGAACTTGAAACCGCTGACAAAGAGCTGCAAGACGCTGACGACATCTCGGGTGATATCGTATATGGTGGTGATGTTGACAAATGGCGCAAGGCAGCCAACACCTTGGAGCTGAAGATTCTCGTCAATCTTTATAGGCACGCCGACGACGCGGAACTCAATGTCAAGGGGCGTTTCCAGAACATCGTCAGCTCGAAACCCATCTTCGAGAGCAATGCCGACAACTTGCAGCTTGTCCATTCCGACAAGAGCGGCCAGAAGCCGGAATTCTACAAAGAGGGAAACAACTATACGCAGTATATCCAGATAACGTCAGAGGTCGTGGACACGCTCAAGGCTTATGGCGACCGTCGCCTGTTCTATTATGCCCAGCCCACGCCAAACGCCGTGAAGAGCGGCAAGAGCGCGTCATCGTGGGACTCCTACACTGGCGTGGAGGCTACGTTGCCAGAGGAAGACATACAGAAAGCAGTTGGCGAAGGCAAAGTGTCGCAGACCAACAATCGTTATACCAATGACGTCGTGGGAGAGCCCTCTGTGCTGTTGTCTTATGCTGAGATGAAGTTTATCTTGGCTGAGGCTTGTGTGCGTGGGTTGATTAGTGGGGACGCTCGTGAATATTATTCCGATGGAGTAGAGGCTGCGATGCGTTTTACCGCCGACAACACCCCAGACGAAACCGATTACCACCATGGCATGCCTATCGACGACGCTTACATAGCCTCTTATTTGAACAATGCCAATGTCGCCCTGCCTTCGTCTGACGATGGCAAGATCGAAAAAATCATAGTGCAGAAATATCTTGCCACTTTCATGCAGCAACCTTATAATGCCTATTATGAGTGGCGTCGCACGGGCTGGCCGCGCATCCCTGTCAATCCATTGTCCAATCGCAATGAACCCACCGACAAGATGCCACTTCGCTGGATGTATCCCCAGGACGAGTACGACCACAATGGCGAAAACGTGAAAGCTGCCGTGGATAGACAGTACGCTGGTTCAGACGATTGGAACCAATCCATGTGGCTCTTGAAATAGCTGTAGCTTACATTCAATAATCATATCATGAGAAACTTCTTGCTTACCCTTATTGTCTTGTGCCTTGCCCCTTTCTTCGAGGTCGAGGCACAAGTCTTGCGATTCAACGCGCAAGGCGAGTTCAAAATCGTGCAGTTCACCGACTTGCACTATCGGCTTAACGACCCACGTTCCGATGTCGCTTTGCGGTGCGTCAGCGACGTGCTGGCAAAGGAAAAGCCACAGTTGGCCATTTTCACGGGTGATAACATCTACTCCAAGCCAGGTGACATGGCGATGAAGAAACTCGTGGCGCATATCGAGGCACAGGGGGTGCCTTTCGTGATGCTGTTTGGGAACCATGACGAGGAGCAAGGTTTTTCCAACGCCAAGCTCTATGACATCATCCACAATGCCAAGCACAATGTCATGCCAGGGCGTGGCGATAGCCAGTCGCCCGACTATACTCTTCAGATAAAAGACGTGAAAGGCCAATGCACGGAGGCGGTAATCTATTGCATGGATTCTCACAACCACGCAAAGACTCAGCTCGCTGGTGAAACGGGCTATGCCTTTATCACGCCCGAACAGGTGGAGTGGTATCGAGAGGCAAGTGATGGGTTCACCAAGGCTAATGGCGGCAAGCCGCTACCTTCGTTGGCGTTTTTCCATATTCCTTTGCCGGAATACAATTTGGCGACCTCGGATCCAAGCGTGATAATGCGTGGCACAAGAATGGAGGAGCCGTGCGCGCCAAAGCTCAACACCGGGTTGTTTGCCAATATGCGCATCAAGGGCGATGTAATGGGCGTTTTTTGTGGGCATGACCACGACAACGACTACACCGTGATGTACCATGACATTCTTTTGGGCTATGGTCGCTTCTCGGGTGGCAACACCGAGTACAACCACCTTGCCAATGGCGCGCGCGTCATCGTGTTGAAAGAGAGGAAACGAGAATTTGACACATGGATCCGTGAACGAGGAAATAATGTCATATTGGACAAGACGTCATTTCCAAAGAGCTATGTCAAGGACGACTGGACAAAGCGTTAACGTTGCTTGTCTTCCCATGCCATTATCAGTCCTACGACCTGCGAGTAGCTC
>DAIOUH010000110.1:0-8635 GCA_036751585.1 Prevotella sp.
GGCTGTATTGGCAGCAGGTAGTCGCGATCTACGCGGAATCCCCAACCGGTGCCTATTGCCTTCGGGTCGATAGGCAACACATAGCGATAAGTGTCTGTCGGAGAACCAGACAGATAGAGATTGTTGCCCGATGCCTGGTCGTAGACGAGTTTGCCTCCATACTGCGGATGGTTCTCAAGGTTGCTGCCCTTGAAGAGCGCGCCCTCCGCATGCTTGCCCACGATGAGCTCATCGGCTGCAGCCCAACGCAGGATGTCGGTGAGGCGCTTGCCCTCTGCGGCCTGTTCCACGCGGCGCTCACGGCGAACAGCCTGGATATACTTGTTGAGGGAGTGGAACGGATAAGACGGATCGGTGTTGTATTCGCGGTCAAAATCCATCGCAGGCATTCCAACCCTGTCGCGCAATGGCTTCAGCACTTCCACTATTTTGGCGGCGTTGGCAGCCCCGTCAAGCTCGGCAAGGGCTTCGGCGTAGTTGAGCAGTATGTCGGCATAGCGACACTGAATGCCTGGTGTGGCACCGCGATACTCGGCGTCAAGACTTCCCGTGAAGTCAATCTGAATATGCTTGAGGAGCGAGTAGCCTGTCTCGTTCTTGTTGTAGCTTGAACCTGTCAATGGCGGAACAACGTAGGCATCCATGTCTGGGCGCAACTTCTGACCTGGCATGCACACCGTCTGCGAGAGTCGCGGGTCGCGCACCGTGGGTTTGAGCTCGTCGCCAAACACTTTCTTTGCCTCAAGCACCTGCTTGCCAGTGAACGGCTTGCCGTCAATGGTGAGATAGTCGTCGACGAGTGATGCCGTCACTCCCGCGCTGCCGCCGCCCTGATTGAGATAGCGGTCCACGTTGTTACCAACATTGGTGCCGTCGTAATGCTTGAACCAAAGCACCTCTGGATTGCTGCTGAGGTCTTCGGTCTGGAACAGCTGACGATAGTCGTTGAGCGGGTTCCCCGTGGAATAGATGTGCCAAGCTCCACGATCCACGACATCCTTGCACGCTGACACGCAAGTGTTGAGATACTCCTTGATTTTGTCGTCGGTGATGGTCTTGTCGTAGAATGCGTCGTTCTTGGCCTTATGGTATTTCTCCCAAGTTGCCTCGAAAAGAGCCACCTCGGCTTTGAGCGCGCGTGCCACGTCCTTGTGTATGCGCATTGAGGCACAGCTGTTTTGCGTTTGCAGGTTCTCGATGGCGTTGTCGAGATCTGCCAATATGTGGTCGGCAATGACGGTGCGGTGCTCTCGCGGCAGGTACATTGCCTCAATGTTGGGGTCGAGAGGCTTGTCCACCCATGTCAGCTCACCATAGTTCTTGAACAACTGGAAGTAATACCATGCCCTGAAGAAATAGCCCTCGCCCACACACTGCTTGTAGTTGGCAGAGCCCTTCTCGTCGCAGTTGTCAAGGTTGTTCAGAAAGAAGTTCACATTTCTTATATATGTATAGTTGGTGAGCTTCGAGGCGTTGCTCAAGGTAAGTGCCCCATTGAGACGGGTGTTCACCGTTGAGCCGGACATGTTGTCGCTCGCCATGTCGCCGCTGGCAATGAAGTTGCCGTTCCAGTCGAATCCCTGCGCATAGACGGCAGTCTCGTAGAATTGGTCGAGATAACTGTTCATCTCGCCAATTGTCGAGAAAGCGCCTACTGTGGAAATCACTCCTTCGGGCGACTTGTTCAAGTCGTAGCATCCTGTGAGGCATAGCAGCGACGCGAGTCCAATCGTTATATTTCTTATATTCATAATATTCACGTTGTTTTAGGTTGTTTGTATTTACTTTCTCTCGCTTAGAAGCTCACCGACAATCCTATGGAATATACCTTGTTTATAGGATATTGCTTTCCGCCCTCGGCATTGTAGCTGTTCTCGGCGAATATCACTTCGGGGTCGAACATGCCCTTGAGACTTGTTATCGTAAACAGGTTCTCACCCGACACAAACACTCGCACCTGCTCCAGTCCGGCCCTGCGGATGATGTTCTTAGGCAAGTCGTAGCTGATGGTGAGGTTCTTCAGACGGCAGTAAGCGGCACTCTGAAGATACTGGTCGGTAGTGTGCGCGGATGTCTTGGCATTGTACTGACGCACGCCGCCTGCCGTGTTGATATAAGGCTTGGGGTAATAGGCGTTTGGATTGCTCTCGCTCCAGTAGTCGAGATGCTCCTTGAATACCGTTACCTGAGCGTATGAGCTGCTGCCCCAGAAATACACGTTGCCCGTTGGGTCCCAGTCGCGCTTGCCCACGCCCTGGAATATGAAGCTCATGCCGAGTCCCTTCCAGTTGATGCCGCCGTTGATGGTGTACTGGTAGCGTGGCGTGGTGTTGCCGATGATGGTCATGTCGCCCATGTCTCCGAGCTTGTTGCTTCCGTTGTTTACCTTTCCGTCATCGTTGAGGTCGCGGAAGGCGATGTCGCCAGGCGTCCACTTCTGTGTGGTGAAGAAACTGTTGTCGTGGGTGCGGTTGTACTCGTCGGCCTGTTCTTGTGTCTGTATGATGCCGTCGGTGCGGTAGCCCCAGATTTCTCCTACCTTGCGTCCCTTATACCAGTTGCCGGCAGGGTTAGTACCCGTAGGGTTCTCGTATGCTGTGACCTCCGCCGTGGCATCGGAGACGGATCCGCCTATGTTGTAGTTTATGTCGTTGCCAATCTTTCCACGATAGATGATAGACAGTTCCCAACCACGGTTGCGGAGCTGGGCGTTGTTGGTCTGTGGGGCTGTGGCACCGAAGAAGTCGGGAAAGTCGACGCTCGGGCCAAGCATGTCCTTGGTGTCGCGCTGGAAGATGTCGAAACTGCCCGAGAGCTTGCCGTCGAAGAAGCCGAAGTCGATACCGAGGTTCTTGCTATCTACCTTCTCCCATGTCGTAGAAGGGTTGACCACGCCAGGCGCGGTGAGGTAGGCGTGGCGCCCGTCGGCGAAGATATAGCCGCCGAGACCGCTGCTAAGGTTCATCGACGAAGCAAACGTGTAGAGTGCGGCGCCTGCCTGATTGCCAAGTCGGCCTATTGACGCACGCACCTTGAATTGCGACAATACGCGGCGCGCGCTTTCCATGAACGGCTCTTCGGTGAGGTTCCAACCCACAGACACCGATGGGAAGAATCCCCAACGATGATCTTTGGCGAAGCGGGATGAGCCATCGTAGCGCCCGTTCAGCTCAAGCAGATAGCGGCTCTTGTAGTCGTAGTTCAATCGTGCGAAGAAGCTGCGCGTGGCCCAAGAGTTGCGCGTGTCGGTGACGGTCTTGTCGCCGCTGCCCATGCCCACGTTAGGATTCTTGGTGGAGTAGAGGCCCGTGATGACATTGCGCAGGTATTCATACTTGTTGTTCTCCTCCTGGTAACCAGCCATGACCGTGAAGTTGTGCTCCTGGTTGAACGAGAAGTTGTAGCTGCCATAAAGGTTTATCGTCTGGTAATGGCGGCTTTGGTTGTAGCGGGTATACTTGCCGTCGGCGGTTACGCCCAGCTCAGAGCGCACGCCTTTGGATGTGGACACGCCGTCGGCTCCGTAAATCATCGGGGCGACATTGAGTGCCGAGTAATGGGTGTCAACAATCTTATAAGTATAGTCCATGATGATGTTGAAGCCCTTGAACGGGTTAATCTCAAAGCCACCGGTCATGTTGATGAAGTCGCGCTTGGTCCTGGTGTATGTTCCGCTTTGGAGATACGGAATCATGGACAGCTCCGTGAAATGTCCATTTGGGTCAACCACCGACACCGTTGGGCGGAAACGGGCGAGCGAATGGAAGAAACCGTCGCTCAGTCCACCGTCACCGAATGGCGTGTTTTGGTTGGAATGGGCAAATTTCAGACCTGCTTTCAGCTTGAGCCATGAGGTAAGTTGCGAGGTGAGGTTTGTCGACACGTTGACGCGCTCAAAGTTGATGTCGGCATAGCGCAACAGGCCGTCCTCCTTATAATAGCCCGACGACACGTAGTATTGTGCAGCCTTGCCGCCACCGCTCACGCTGAGGTTGTGGCGCTGCTTGAAAGCCGCGTTCTTGTAGTGGAGCTTGAAATAGTCGACGTTTCCTATGCCACTCTCCGAGTTCTCGAAAGCCGGGTTCATGTTTGCATTGGGCGACAGCTCTTGCCATGGGTCAACGCTCTTGGGGTCGTTGATGTATTGGCGCAACAAGTCTATTTTCTCTTGACTGTAAAGGCGCGACGAATTGGCGTTGGTGCATCCTGCGTTCCAGTATTCGGCAAAGTCTACCGAGTTTACCATGTCTGGCAACACCGTAGGCGAGTTCCATCCCACGCTGCCTTGATAGTTGATACGTGCCTTGCCCTCCTTGCCGCGTTTCGTGGTGACAAGGATTACACCGTAGGCTGCTCGCGCGCCATAGATGGCGCATGCCGCGGCGTCTTTCAACACGGAGATGTTTTCAATGTCGTTGGGGTTGACGTCGGAGAGATCCATCTCGATGCCGTCGACAAGGACGTAGGGATGGCCTGTGCCAGAGAGGTTGCCTTGTCCGCGAAGTGTCAGTGTGCCCGATGAGCCAGGTCTGCCAGAACTGTCGTTTGAAACGAGCAGGCCAGGCACGAGTCCCTGCAAGCTCTGTGTGGCGTCGGTCACGGGACGTGCTGCTATCTCGTTTCCGCTCACCGATGACACGGCACCCGTGAGGTCGGCTTTCTTCTGTGTGCCATAGCCCACGACAACCACCTCGTTGAGGTTTTGCGCGTTTTCTTGTAAGTGTATCGTGGCTTGACCACCACGAACTTTCACTTCCTGAGGAATGAAGCCAATATAGGATACGCTCAAGACGGGCGTGTCATTGGAGGCGTTGATCACGAAGTTGCCGTCGATGTCGGTCACGGCTCCGTTCTTCGTGCCGTGCTCCATGACGGTAGCTCCAACGATTGGCTCACCATTATTGTCAGTAATCTTGCCTACGACCTTATGTGTTCCGTTAGTGCTTTTAATGGCCTGGCTGCCTTGCGTGGAGCTGGATTTTTCTTTGACGATGATGATGTGGCGGTCCACGATCTTGTAGCTCAAGTTCTGTCCGCTGAGAATGGCGTTGAGCAGGGTGGATAGCTTGGGCGTGCTTGACCCAACATTTACCACTTTTTTCAGGTTAATGGTGTTTTGCGAAAAGTCGACAGACATTTGCGTCTGCGATTCAATATCCTTAATAAGGTTTTCCACGGTAGCCTTATTCTTTGACAGGCGAATGGTCTGGTTTTGTCCAAACGTGGCCACCGACATCGACAGGCAAAGGGCAAGCGTGCATGCCGTTCTTTTGTCAATAAGGTTCTTCATCGTTTTGTTTATCTTCATGTTGTCTGTTGATTGAATGCAGCATGGGAGAGGCCGTGCTTGCCCCCCAACTGTCTAAGGTTGTGTAAATCCGGTTGGTTATAATCTTTTAGTTGTCGTTTAGATGTTATTCGATTGTTTCTTTTGTTTTTATCAGCCTCCTTTCTTCACGTAAAGGGTTATGTTATTGTGTTGTTTCTTATACGACATGTTGCCAGCGACAACTGTTAGAACCGTCATTACGTTTCCAATGTGCTCGCCTTTTTTGAAGTTCATGGTGTAGCGTTTGTTCATGTCGATTCCTGATGCCACGTTTATTTTCACGTTGTATCGTCTTTCAATTGTCTTCAGCATTTCCGATAGCGGTTGGTTGGAGAAATTCAGGTCTCCATTGACCCACGAGTTGAACGCCAACGCGTCTATGCGGCTTTTGGTCATTTTCCCGTCAATCTGGTTGTAGGTCAGTTGCTCATTCGGGTGTAATATCATGGAATGGCTATCGTCAAACACCTTGACAAGGCCTTCCTCAAGCGTCACCGTGACTTTTTCCTCATCGTTGTATGAGTTCACGCTGAAGTGGGTGCCAAGCACTTTCACCTTCAGGTTGCCCATGTTCACCACAAAGGGGCGCGACGCGTCATGCGTCACGGCGAAATGACAACTGCCGTTTACGAACACGTTGCGGCAAGTCTCCCTCTTGCTGAATGTGGATGGGTACACTATGGAAGAACCGGCGTTGACAATCACCTTCGTGCTGTCTGATAGCATCAAACTGTCAATTCTTCCATTTGGCACATAAAACTGCGCTATCTCATTTCCTTCGGCATTGTATTTCGCCGAGCAGTTCCATGCCGCCCAAGCCGCCAAGACAGGTAAAATGAACAATGCCGCATACTTCATTAGTCTTACGACGCGCAGCTTGCGGAGACGTGGCCGCTCAAGCATGTCGCGATTCTCACGGAAGGTGTCAAGGGCTTGGCGCAACTCCGTGTCAGGCATTTTCGCCACATCCTCATTCCATAGCTTACGCAGCATCTCGTCGTGGGGCTGTTGGTCTGTGGTGGTGTTATGGTCTTTTTGCATTATTGATTTTCGTGCTTTCTACTTACAAGAGTAGAAAACGAGGGTGCACACGCAATCAGATTTGGTTAAGTAGTGTTAACAACGCTATTGAGGGCAATAGTTTCTTGAGTGTGGCGATGGCCAGGGATATATGCGATTCCACCGTGCGCTTGCTTATTCCAAGACGCTGGGCTATCTCCGCGTTGCTCAAGCCGTCGATGCGGCTCATCATGAAAACGCGACGGCGCTGCTCTGGCATGGAACTGATTTCGCGCATCACGAATCCATACAACTCCTCATAGCACAGCTTCATGTCGCCGTTGGCCATGTCAGCCGGTATTTCATTTGCCTTGCCGTCATCACAGAAGACAAACGACTGCTTCACATAGTGTATTGCGGCGTTGCGGGCGGAGATGAAGAGATAGTTGTCGAGATTTTTGATTCCTTCAAGGGTATCCCTCTTTAGCCATAAATTGATAAAGAGGTCTTGCACAATGTCCTCGGCTTTCAGCTTATCGCTGCAAAAATGCATGACAAACTGTAAGACCTTTGGATAATAAGCCACAAAGAGCGCGTCAAAAGCCTTGGTGCTTCCATCAGAAAGCGCTGACAAAATGATTGCTTCTTCTTTGGCTTCTGTCATATTTCCTTGGTTCGTGTCTAAAAATCAATCATTAACTCAATGCTTATGGCAAAAGTACAAATAATTTTAGAAAAGTTTATACTTTGTGTGAAATATTTTCGACCTGTACGGTTGGAAAATGTAGTGGATGCGGTGTCTCACCGCATAATGAGTAAGATGCTTGTCATAAATAGTATGAATGTTCTTGCTGAGGTGTACGGTGAGACACCGCACCCACTATATAGAACGTGGACAAATGATTCATAAATGTTATTTTCAACCGTACAGGTCGAATATTTTTCGATTCTTTCGTTCACACTCGAGTGTGAACGATCAGCAAGAAGAAATCTGCCGTAAAATTTGTCCACATGGAGATAGTAAGTGCTTGAAATGCAGGCTGTTCGGTTTTCAAGCGCAAAGGCGTCGGCGTCACGCTTGAATCGCATTGCCTTTACGCTTGAATCGCGTCGCCATTACGCTTGAATCGCGTTGCCTTTACGGTTGAATCGCGATGGGGTCGGAAAACTCGCGAATCGCGACCATGATAAAAGGGCCGTACCATACTCGCTTTGAGTATTGGTGCGGCCCTTAATTTTATCTTTTATGAAAAGTTATGCTCTTCCGAAGTTTAGAGGTTCTTGTTGTCCTCGTTCCACTTCTCCACTGGAGGCACGATGCCGAGGTCGATAACCTCTTGGCGCATGTCGCAGAGGTGCTTGTAGCTCTTCTGCAGGTCAGCCATCTCCTCTTCTGTGCCAGTAGGAGTGGTATAGTGTACGCCAGTCTTGTCGATAGTTGTAGGCAGAGCCATCATCACGTCCTTGATGCCGAGCTCAGGCAGGTTTGCGTAGCAGCCAGCAGGCAATGTGAATGGCTCGCCGCCCATAGCAGCCTCGATCATCTTCACGGCGTTGTAGGCAGGGCTCTGGAATGAGCTGCGGCCACGAAGCTTGATGATGCGAGAACCACCCTGTGTGGTGATCTGCTTGATTTCCTCCCAACGCTCCTTGCTGAGACCCATCTCTGAGAGAGGCTTGCCGTCGATCTTCACCTGAGAAGCGAAGACAGCCATCTGCTCGCCGTGGCCACCGTAAGTGTGAGCGCCTGTCACCTTGTCCTGCTGAACGCCGAACTCGTGGGCGAGAGCCTGCTGCAGACGAGTAGAGTCAAGGGCAGCGAGAGAAGTGAGCTGGTTTGGCTTCAAGCCACTGTGGATGAGAGCTGTCAGGGCAGTCACGTCAGCAGGGTTGAAGATCACCACGACGTGCTCCACGTCTGGGCAGTACTTCTTGATGTTCTCACCAAAGTCTGCGGCAATTTTGCAGTTGCCCTTCAGCAAGTCCTCACGTGTCATGCCGGCCTTACGAGGAGCACCGCCAGAAGAGATGATGTATTTAGCGCCTGTGAAAGCCTTCTTAGCAGCCTCGGCAACCTTCTCGGGGTTGTTCATGTCCTCTACTGCTGGAGCGTAGTAGCTGAGCTTTGCTCCAGGAACGGCGCACTGCTCCATCTCGTCGTATACGCCATGAACACCAGGCTCATAGATATCGTAGAGACAAATGTTAGGAGTGAGACCGAGCATAAGAGCGCTCTGTACCAGGTTTGAACCAATCATACCGCCTGCACCGACGATAAGAAGCTTGTCATTTGTTAAATACTTCATA
>DAIOUH010000111.1:0-8603 GCA_036751585.1 Prevotella sp.
GATTGGGCGATGAAACGCTTGTTGCGCGACAAGGCCAACTATGTGGTCTTGGAGGGATTCCTGGCTTCGCTGTTGGGTAAGCGCTTCAAGATACATCGCTTCCTGGAAAGTGAGGGCAACCAAGAGGACGAGGAAGATAAATACAACCGAGTGGACATCCTGGCAGAGAGCGAGGATGGTGAGCTTTGCATCATAGAGGTGCAAAACAGTCGTGAGCTTTCATATTTTCATCGTATGCTATATGGCGTGTCCAAAGCCATCACCGAATATATCGGTTTGGGTAAGCCTTACGATGAGGTGCGCAAGGTGTACTCCATCAACATAGTATATTTTGAACTGGGACAGGGCAAAGACTATGTTTATCATGGAAAGACGGAGTTTGTCGGACTGCATCAGCCCCATGATACCTTGAAATTGTCTGTAAGGCAAAACGAGAAGTTTTTTGGCAGTAAGGAGCCAGACTTGTTGAAACGAAAGGCCGCGAGCGACTTGTTTCCCGAATATTATGTACTTAGGGTGAACGACTTTGACAAAGTGGCAACAACTCCTCTTGACGAATGGATAGAGTTTCTTAAAACGGGTAATATAAGTGCTAAGGCCAAGGCTGCTGGATTGCCAGAAGCCCGTGAACGTTTGCGAGTAGATTCCCTTTCTGATAAGGACAAGCAGGCTTATTATCGCCACATGGAGTCGGTGAGGCACATGAAAAGCCTTTTCGACACAAGTCGTGACGAAGGTTATGAGGAAGGCATGGACATGGGTCTTGCCAAGGGTCTTGCCAAGGGTCTTGCCGAAGGCCTCGCCAAGGGTCGTTCCGAACGGTCAAGGGAAATCGCCAAGCAGATGAAGGCGATGGGATTGACTAAGGAGCAGATTGCCCAGGCCACAGGATTGGCTTTGGATGAAATATAGAAAAAGGGGACGTGCCAGAACGACACGCCCCCTTTTCTTATATCTTTATCCCCAAACTTCTTTTGCTATTTTCACAACGAGGTCCACTTTGGCCCATTGCTCTTCCTCTGTTAGCTTATTGCCAATCTCGCATGAGGCGAAGCCACATTGCGGACTCAGATATAGACGGTCGAGAGGAATGTATTTCTCTGCCTCCTTGATGCGCGCTATGACAGCCTTGGGGTCCTCCAACACGGGCGATTTTGTGGTAATGAGTCCAAGAACCACCTTCTTGTTGCCAGACACATACTTCAGCGGCTCAAAGCTGCCGGACCGTTCGTCGTCATATTCCAAATAGTATGAACTCACGTTCTCCTTGGCAAAGAGGTATGGTGCCACAGGATCGTACGCGCCCTTTGAGGCATAGCACGAATGGTAGTTGCCACGGCACACATGCGTGTTGATGGTCAATCCCTCTGGTTTGCCTTCTATTGCGAGATTGTTCACTTTTAAGTATTGCAATGCTTCGTGTTCGAGGGTGAAGCCTGTGCCTGCCATAGACTTCCAGAAGTCGTCATCGACAATCATCCCCCAGGTGCAGTCGTCAAGCTGTACGGTGCGGCATCCTGCTTCGTATATCTCCTTGAAGAACGTGTCGTAAGCTTTTGCGATGTCATTTATCAGCTCTTCTGTGTTGGGATAGAACTTGCGCGTGTTCTCGCCGTTCTTGCCACGGAACAACTCAGCGAGAAACTGGGCTGGAGCTGGAATCGTTTGCTTTGCCTCTATTCCGTCTTCCTCAAATTGTTTCACAAACTTGAAGTCGTTGATAAACGGATGGTTTTCGCCTGAGATCTTGCCTGTAAGTCGCAGTGAGCCTTTTGTGGTTTCCTCGCCATGGAATTGGTAGCCATGGTCAAGCTCGATGTGCTCCACGCCGTTGAATCCCCACATGAAGTCGAGGTGCCAATAGCTGCGTCTGAATTCACCATCAGTGATGAAATGCAAGCCGTGTTTCTTCTGCTTGGCTATGAGGTCTGTGATGAGGCGATCTTCCACGGTGCGAAGATCCTTTGCGGAAATCTCTCCCTCGGCAAATTTAGCCCTTGCCTCTTTCAACTCCGCGGGACGAAGAAAACTTCCCACCACGTCTGCCCTGAATTGTTTGCTTTGATTGCTCATGTTCTTTCTTTTTATTTATTATGATTTTGTGTCAGCGTCAATTAAGTCTCGTTGACTTATTTATTCTGGGTGCAAAGGTAAAAGGAAGAATTTTTATAGCCAAATGTTCTTGCTTTTTCGGGAAAATATGCTAATTTTGCACGAAACAGTATTGACAGGCAGAATAATATTCTGCACGTCTCAATAAAGAAGATATGGCTACACAAGAGAAACTCGATGAAATAGACATTAAGTTGTTGAAGCTGTTGCAGCAAAATTCGAGGCTTACGATAAAGGAGTTGGCGGCAAGGGTCCATCTGTCACCATCGCCGACGTTTGAGCGGCAGAAGCGTTTGGAACGTGAAGGATACATCAAGCGATATTCTGCCGTGGTAGACCATCACAAGTTGGGCAATCACGTTATCGTGCTTTGCAATATCCGCTTGAAACAGCATACCCACGACTTGATACAACAATTCATGGACAGGGTGCAGACCATAGACCAAGTGACGGAGTGTTATAATACCACTGGCGACTACGATTTCTTGATAAAGGTATACGCGCGAGACATGAAAGCGTATCAAGACTTCATGCTCAACACCTTAGGCAACATCGATTGCATAGGAAGCCTTCATAGCATTATCGTGATTGGCGAAATCAAGGATTCTCATTGCATTCCAGTGGCGGAATGACAACATTGTTGAACCATTAATAATAAAAGAAAATGTCTATAAAACTGAAACGCTCCGACGAGGAGATGAGATGGAAGACCCTTTCATCCGAGTATGTGATTAAAGAACCGTGGATGACGGTGAGGAAAGACAAGCTGATGTTGCCCGACGGGCGTGTCAAGGACGATTACTGGTCGCTCGAATACCCCGACTGGATCAACGTCATAGCCAAGACAAAGGATGGCCGCTATATCTTTGAGCGGCAATATCGCCATGGCTCTGACACCGTGGCGTGGGAGATACCGGCAGGCGTGATAGAAAAAGGCGAGGAGCCGCTTGCGGCGGCACAGCGCGAGCTCATGGAGGAGACAGGCTTTGGCGGCGGTCAATGGGAACCGTTCATGGAGCTGAGCCCAAACCCTGGCACAAACAACAATATCGCCCACACGTTCCTTGCCCGTGGGGTGGAGCGCGAGGGCGAACAGCATTTTGACGCCACGGAGGATATTGATGTCTATTTCCTTACCGCCGATGAGGTTCGGGGCATCCTTGACCGTGGCGAGGTCGTACAGTCGTTGATGGCTGCCCCTCTTTGGCGTTTAGTCGCAACCCTTGGTCTGTGATGGTGATGGCGTGCCTCTTGTAGAGGTCGCCCACGGCTTTCTTAAACACTTTCTTGCTCACTTGGAACGTGCGCTTTATGTCGTCTGGTGCGCTCTTGTCGCCAAATGGGCAAAAGCCGTCGTGGGCCTTGATCCACTGGAGCAGTGTGTCGGCGAAGCCAAGGGTCTGCCGTCTGCCTGTGGGCTGGAGCATGATGTCGAGCTTGCCGTCGGGACGTATCTTCTCCACGTAGCCTTCGATGCGGTCGCCCGTCTGCACGTGCTGGAATATCTGGTCGAGGTAGATTAGTCCTTGGTAGCGGTTGTCTACTATCACCTTGAACCCGAGGTCGGTCTTTTGCCACACGAGCAGGCTCACCTTCTGCCTCTCCTTAAGCAGCCTGTCGTTTGCTGGCTCGATATACTTGTCCACCTTTGCCGTCGCCACTATGCGGTAGCTCTCGTCGTCAACATGGATATACACGATGTATGGCTCGCCCATCTCCATTTTCTTCTTCTGCTCGCGGAACGGGCAGAAGAGGTCTTTCATCAAGCCCCAGTTCAGGAAGGCTCCGTATTGGTTTACCCATGTGCAGTCGAGGCAAGCGAAGTCGCCAACCTTGGCTATCGGAGTCTCCGTTGTCGCTATGAGGCGCTCCTCTTGGTCAAGATAGACAAAACATCTCACTTCATCGCCCACCTTTGTGCCCTCGGGCACATATTTCTTGGGCATGAGTATGTCGCCTTCCCGTCCTCCGTCGAGAAACACGCCGAAGGTCTCCTTGCCGCCTGTGGAATGTGGGTTGTCGCGTTGCGCGAGGCGTGTCACGGTGAGCGTGTTGTAGTCGCCCAAACGCAGGGCCGTATGGTCTTTTTCCATGTTTTCTTATTATTTTTATAATGTTATCTCGCCCGAGCCATAGCATTTGTGGTGGTCGGCGTCGTAGACCACGCAAAACTGTCCTGGCGCTACACCGTGGATGGGGGCATCGCTGTGGATTATGTACCCGTCGGGTGTCGATTCCACGCTTGCCGCGTGGCAGTCGGGCGTATGGCGTATCTTGAATGTCACGCGCTCCGGCAGCGACGTCACGCCTTCTGTCAGGAAGTCGAAGCCATGGATGGTGAACACGCTCTTGTAAGCCGTCTGTGGGTCGTAGCCGTGGCTGACATAGAGGATGTTTCTCTCTGCGTCTTTCTTCACCACGAACCACGGGCCGCCTCCCAATCCGAGTCCCTTGCGCTGGCCGATGGTGTGAAACCAGTGACCCTTGTGTTCGCCAATCTTCTTGCCGGTCTCCAGTTCTATCACGTCGCCCGTCTTCTCGCCAACGTAGCGGCGTATGTATTCATCGTAGTTGATGTTGCCGAGGAAGCAGATGCCTTGCGAGTCCTTGCGCTTGGCGTTGATGAGATGCTCACGCTCAGCTATCTCCCTCACCTCGTTTTTCACGTAGTGGCCAATGGGGAAAATGGCTTTCTTCAGTTGCCATTGGTATATCTGCGCGAGGAAGTCGGTCTGGTCTTTCACGGGGTCGGGGCTTGTTGTCAGCCATTTCTTGCCGTCGATCCATTCCGTCTGCGCGTAGTGGCCGGTGGCAATCAAGTCATAGTCGTGCCCCATCTTCTCGTCGAACGCGCCAAACTTTATCAGCCTGTTGCACATCACGTCGGGGTTGGGCGTGAGGCCAGCCTTGACCTTCTCCATGGTGTAGCGGGTCACCTGCGACCAATACTCCTTGTGGCAGTCCACCACTTGCAGTTTGCAGCCGTATCGAGCCGCCACGGCGGTGGCCATCTCCAAGTCCTCCTCAGAGTTGCAGTCCCATTCCTCCTTTTCCTCAGGGCCAATCTTGATGTAGAAGCAGTCGGGGTGGAGGCCACGCGAGGCAAATTCATAGACCACCACGGAGGAGTCTACGCCGCCACTGAGCAGCACCGCGATGCGCTTGTCGCCTATCTTGTCGTAATCAATCATGCTTTTGACTATTGCTTTCCTTCCTTTTTTCCTTGTAGTGTTTCCTTTTCCTCTTCTTCTTTCTCTGCCTCCAGTCGTTTTTCCTCGATGGCCTTGTTGTAGGCGTCCACTATTGGGTCGCCTGTGACATCCAATTCCTGGAACTTACGCCTCACTGACCTCAAATGTTTCTTGTCGCGTCTGCCGCGGCGGTCTATGAGGTTGGCGAAGTCGAAACTGTAACTTATGGCAGCGTTAGATGGATTGGGCAATGGCTGGCTTTCTATACCCTTTTTCACATTATTATTGATGTTGTTCTTTCCCCATACGGTCACCTCGCTTATGGCTGAGCCCGACGGTATGAGCGCGGTGGTGTCTTTCAGCTCTTTGGCTATCAGGCGTTCAGGGATATAGTTGTGCTTAAACACCGTCAGCGTGTCAAACTCCGTGGGCACATGGCAGATGCCGCGCCAGTTGGTAGTGTCGCGATAGCCTGTCTTGGTGCTCACTATTACGCCACGCATCGGGACCTTTGTCTCAATGTCTATCACGACGAGCTTCTTGCCTTGCGTTTCCTGGGCTTGGGCCTGGCAGAAAGCGATGAGCAAAAAGAATATTGAAAGGATGTATCTAAGCATAAGCAAGAAAAGTTAAGTGAGGCCACCAACTATGACTGGTGCACCAAAAGCCGTAATGTTCACTCGACAATCTCGTCCCAGTCGTCAAGCAGCTCGGTGAGCTTTTGGTACAGCAGGTTCGGCTTCTCGTTGAGCAGGTCGCTGTCGGGCAGCGGACCGCTGTTTATGGCTATGGTGAAGCATCCTGCCGCCACGCCGCTCCTCACGCCCAATGGCGCGTTCTCCACCACGATGCCTTGCCAGGGCTTCAAATCTCCGGCCTTCCTCAGTCCGGAGAGGTAAGGGTCCGGTGCGGGCTTGCCGTGGTCAACGTCGAAGGCGGTCGTTATGTGGTTTGGCGCGAGCCATTGCCCGAAGTCGTGGTTGAGCCGCGCTATCAAAGGCTTTTGCGCGCTGCCCGTCACCACGTTGACGGTCATTCCGGCATCCGTGATGCGCTGCATGAGCTCCTTCACGCCGTCGAATATTGGCGCCTCGGTCATGTTGTGGAAGATGCTGCTCTTCACCGCGTACATCTCCATGGCCTTCTCGTCTGATATGTCGATGCCCTTTTGCCTTTTCACGAGCATCTTCACGGTGTCGAATCCGCGCGCGCCCTCAGTGGCGTAGGAGTCGTGTGCCGTCATGTTGATGCCAAACTGCGCCATTGCCTTTTGCCAGGCTATGGCATGGTGGGGCATGGAGTCGTAGAGCACTCCGTCCATATCGAAAAGCACGGCCTTGGGGCGAAATGCCGCCCCCGAGGTCGTGTTATAATCAGTGATGGCTTTGCGTATGTCCATCATGTTTGTCATTTCAAATGTTTATTTCTCAGCCTCAAGGCGTTTCTTGATGGCCTTTGTCTCCTCCTCGTAGCCAGGCTTGCCGAGCAGTGCGAACATGTTCTTCTTGTAAGCCTCCACGCCGGGCTGGTTGAATGGGTTTACACCCTCCAGCAGACCGCTGATGCCGCAAGCCTTCTCGAAGAAGTAGATCACCTGTCCGAGATAATACTCGTCGAGCTTTGGCACGCTGACGCGGATGTTTGGCACGCCGCCGTCCACGTGGGCGAGGCGAGTGCCGAGCTCTGCCATCTTGTTCACGTCGTCCACGCGCTTGCCCTGAAGGAAGTTGAGGCCGTCGAGGTTCTCGTCGTCGTGTGGGAAGAGAAGCTCGCGGTTAGGATGCTCCACCGAGACCACCGTCTCGAAGATTGAGCGCTCGCCCTGCTGAATCCACTGGCCCATGGAGTGCAGGTCGGTAGTGAAGTCGCAAGCGGCTGGGAAGATGCCCTTGCCGTCCTTGCCCTCGCTCTCTCCGTAGAGCTGCTTCCACCATTCGGCGATGAAGTGGAGCTTCGGTTGGAAGTCGGCGAGAATCTCAATCTTCTTGCCGGCCTGTGTATAGAGGGCCTGGCGTGTGGCGGCGTATTGAGCCGAGATGTTCTGGTCGAAAGGCACGTCCTTGGCAGTGGCTTTCTCCATGTCTTGCGCGCCCTTCACGAGAGCCTTGATGTCGTAACCGGCCACGGCGATAGGCAGCAGGCCCACCGGCGTGAGCACGGAGAAGCGACCGCCAACGTTGTCGGGGATGACGAAGGTCTTGTAGCCTTCTTTCTCAGCGGTCTTGCGCGCGGCACCCTTCACGGCGTCGGTGATGGCCACGATCACGTCCTTGGCCTCGTCCTTGCCGCGCTGTGCCTCACACTGCTTCTTCAGCAGGCGGAAGGTGAGTGCGGTCTCCGTCGTCGTGCCACTCTTGGAGATGTTGATGACACCAAACTTCTTGTCCTTCAGATATTCGGTCAGCTCGGCGAGGTAATCCTCTGAGATGCTGTTTCCGGCGAAGATGACGTTTGGCACTTTCGTGCCGTCGTTGACGAGCCACTGCAGCGAGTTGCCCAAAGCCTCTATCACGGCGCGGGCGCCGAGGTAGGAACCGCCGATGCCAGCCACGACGACAGTGTCGCATTTCGAGCGCAGCAGTTCGGCGCAAGACTCTACGTCGTTGAGAAAGTCGTCGGTCGTCTCCGAGGGGAGATGCAGCCAACCCAAGAAATCGTTACCCTCGCATGTGCCATTCTCAAGGGCCTCCTGGGCGGCCTTCACTTGTGGCTCATAGTTCTTTACCGCGTCGGCAGCGAGAAATGCCGCGGCCTTGGTGGTGTCTAACTTAATGTTCTCCATTTCGTTTTATAAGTTTTATAAAGAGTTGGAATTTTCTTTTTCTTGTTGCCGCCGTTTGCTTACTTTGCGGCGTCAATCCACTTCTGAATGGTGTCGAGCCCTGGCTTTTCGTATCCGAGCTTGTATTTCTTGTTTATCTCCAGCATCTTCTGTTGCAGGGCTTGAGCCTTCACGTCCTTGATGTCGGAAATGAGGTTGAAGCCTGCCTTGCGGAGCACGTAGACCCAGTTCTCGGGCACGCCAATCTTCTCTTGCCAGTCTTTCACGCTTGTCTGGGGCATCTTGGCCTCGGGCTTGAGCTGTGGGAAGAGCATCACCTCCTGTATGTTCTCCTTGCCCGTCATGAGCATCACGAGGCGGTCTATGCCTATGCCTATGCCGCTGGTCGGTGGCATGCCATACTGCAAGGCGCGCAGGAAGTCGTGGTCGATGATCATGGCCTCGTCGTCGCCCTTGGCGGCGAGCTTCATCTGGTCGATGAAGCGTTGCTCCTGGTCTATTGGATCGTTGAGCTCAGA
>DAIOUH010000112.1:0-8564 GCA_036751585.1 Prevotella sp.
CACGTGCCCGCGGAACTGTCGAAAATCCACCCCGAGGCCAAAATCACGGAACTCGCCCCATGGGACGAATATCCCAAAGAATACTCGTGCAGTTTTCTTGACCCCATGGACCCCTTATTTCCAAGAATCCAAAAACGCTTCATCGAGATAGAAGATTCCATATACGGCACCGACCACATCTATGGCATCGACTTGTTCAACGAGGTCACACCGCCAAGCTATGAGCCAGAATATCTTCGCCGCGTGTCGAGGCAGGTATACGAGTCGCTTGCCAAAGCCGACCCACAAAGCATTTGGCTGCAAATGACGTGGGTGTTCTATTACAGGCGGAAGAACTGGTCAAACGACCGCATTGAGCCTTTCATAACGGCATTCCCAAAAGAGAAATCGCTGCTGCTCGACTATTATTGTGAGAAGAAAGAGGTTTGGCAGATGACCGATAAGTTCTTTGGCGTGCCATATATATGGTGCTATCTCGGCAACTTCGGCGGCAACAGCAAACTCACAGGCAATCTGTCTGAGATAAACAAGAGGATTGAGAACACCTTTGCCAAAGGCGGGAAAAACTTCACGGGCATTGGCGCGACCCTCGAAGGCTTCGATTGCAACCCATACATCTATGAGTATGTCTTTGAAAAGGCATGGGGGTTCCCCACACATCGCAACGTCAAGCAATGGGTCAACAGCCTTGCCGACCAGCGCGTGGGCAAAGCCGACAACAACGCGCGAGAGGCGTGGCAGCTGCTCGTGGATAGCATCTACAACACGAAATCGGCATCGAGCATGAAACCGTTTATCGACAGTCGACCAGCCTTCAACAAGAAGCAAGGCAAGAACACATACGCCAACATAGCCAAGGAAAACCGGTGCTTGATGACAGCAATAGAGAAATTACTATTGGTGGACAGCCAGCAGTCGAGCTACCAGTTTGACCTTGCAAATCTCACGCGGCAGATGTTGACAAACCTCTTCCTCGCTGAGTTCCACGAATATGAGTTGGCGTACAACAAAAAAGACCGCGAGAGAATGAAGCTCTTGGAGAAAGACATGACCGCAATCATCAACGACATGGATAGCGTGTTGGCCACGCAAAGCTATTTCCTCACCGGCAAATGGATCGAAGACGCGCGCTCATGGGGCACCACGCCAGAGGAACGTCTCTACTTCGAGAAAAACGCGAGAAACATCATAACCACGTGGAGCGACAAGGCGCAATGGCTCAACGACTATGCCGCCCGCACGTGGGCTGGTATGGTCAAGACCTTCTACGGCCAGAGGTGGCAGATGTTCTTCGATGCCGTGGAAAACGCCATGGACGAGGGGCAAGACTTCGACGAGCGGCATTACCGTTGCTACTACGACCAAGTATGCACCTTTGAGAAATACTGGTGGGAAGGCTGCGTGGGTAAGTTCAGCGCCACGCCCAATGGCGACAGTAAGACAATAGTCCAAGGACTTATGGTGAAATATCACCAAGCCATCAATGTCAATGCAAAAAAATGAGCTTTTCCATGGCAAAGGTTTGCTACTGTCATAAAATTTAGCGAAATTTGCAAAACAAATCAACTACACTATGACAACAAGGAAAGTAGCCCTCATCACGGGCATAACAGGTCAAGACGGTTCTTACCTCTCAGAGTTCCTGCTCGAAAAAGGATATGACGTGCACGGTGTCATCCGCCGTTCCTCCGTGGACTTCAGGCCACGCATCGCCCATCTTGAGGGCAAGCCCCACTTCCATCTCCACTACGCTGACCTCAGCGACTCCATGAGCGTCTTAGGCGTTGTCGGTTTGGTGCGCCCCACTGAGATTTACAACCTCGCGGCACAAAGCCACGTGCAGGTGAGTTTCGACTCACCAGAGTACACCGCCGACGTTGACGCGGTGGGCGTGCTGCGCATCCTTGAGGCCGTGAGGCAACTGGGACTTACCGATACTTGCCGCATATATCAAGCCTCAACGTCGGAGCTTTACGGCAAGGTTGAGGAAGTGCCTCAAAACGAGAACACGCCTTTCCACCCCTATTCGCCCTACGCCGTGGCTAAGCAATATGGTTTCTGGATAGTGAGGGAATACCGCGACGCGTACCATATGTTCGCTTGCAACGGCATACTCTTCAACCACGAGAGCGAGCGCCGCGGCGAGACCTTCGTCACGCGCAAGATAACACTCGCCGCCGCGCGCATCAAGCAGGGCAAGCAAGACAAGCTGTATCTCGGCAACCTTTCCAGCCGACGCGACTGGGGTTACGCCAAGGACTACGTGCAATGCATGTGGCTCATCCTGCAAAACGAGAAGCCAGAAGATTTCGTCATCGCCACGGGCAAACAGCACACCGTGAGGGAATTTGCCACACTTGCCTTCCACTATGTGGGCATTGAGCTCGAATGGCAAGGAGAGGGCTCTGAAGAGAAGGGCATCGACAAGGCCACGGGCAAGACGCTGGTCGAGGTGTCGCCCGATTTCTATCGCCCCACCGACGTGGTGAACCTTTGGGGTGACCCCACCAAGGCAAAGGCCGAATTGGGATGGAACCCCACGCAGACTTCCTTTGAGGAGCTCGTGAAGCTCATGGTAGACTCCGACATGAAGAAAGTAGCAGCCGATGATGCAGCGGCTCGTGTCAGGGTGAACCTTGAGGAATATCTTGAGAAGGGCATAGTGAAATAACTCTCAAGCACAGCATAGATTAAACGCGCATCGGCTGGTCAACACTGGCTGCCAATGCGCGTTTAATGTTTATATTCATAGGAAGGCGCCACTTCGGTCAGAGTTTCCCTATATCGCCGTTTGCCTGGAGCAAGGAGATTGCCACTTGATTGTAATCGTTAATGGCCGCGGCACGCTTCATGGCATGCGAGACACTCTCGTCCAAGACGCTGGCAAACTCCAAATAGCTTATCTCGCCATTCTCATATTCAGTCTCGGCAAGGCGTGCCATCTCGTCCACTTGCTTCAAGCCGTCACCATTATAATAATCCATTTTCTCACGCGCCGCTGACAACTTATTGAGTAGCGCTTGATAATCTTGCCGCCGCTGGGTTTCCTCCTGTCTCATCTCAAGGTCGGCAATCTCGCGGTCGCGCTTGGCAGCCTTCACCTTGGCTCTCGTGGCTCCAAAAAACAAGGGCACGCCTATGCCAACCTCGAAGCCCATGAAGTTTCCACCGCTGAACCGTGAGCGGTCTTGGTGATATGGGTTCCACGAAGATATGACAAGCTGATTGCGCAACGAGAGCGACAATGAAGGCGCGTAGCCGTTCTTTGCCAACGTCACCGCCTTGTCAGCCACGTCAATCTTGTTTTGGGCATACTGTCCCTCCACGGTGTTGGCGAAATCGAACACGCCTGCCTCATGGCTTATTGCCTCCAGCCTCGATACGGCGGGCAACACAGGCTCTGCCACGTTCAAGAGAGCCATCATCCGTTTCTGGAGAGTTATCAAGTAGTTTTTAGCCTGAAGCATCTCCTGACGGTTGTCCACCAGCTTCCTCTCCAGCGACATCCTCTCCAACTTGCGCGCCTCGCCTGCCTCGTGGCGCTTGGCGGCGATGGAGCAGAACCGCCCTATCACGCTGTCTTGCTTTTGCAAGATGCCCAAGAGCTCCTGCTGATAGACAAGCTCGTAGAATGTCGAGGCGATGTCGGCCCTCAGCCGTTGCTTGGCTATCTCCGCCTTTCCACGCTCAGCCCGCGTCTCAGCCTTGAGCAGCTTTTCCTTGGCCACGTAGACCGTGGGGAAATCCATCTGCTGGGTCACCGAGAGCGAGTTGTCAGGACTGCCCCCCGACGTGGGGTCCTGCGACAACGTGAGGTCGGTCTTGTCCAAGTCCCACGCCGAGCCTTGCATTGCCTTGGCGCGCTCCACGCTTTTCTCCGCGGCCTTTATGCCATAGTTGTTTGTCAGCCCCATGTCCACGCACTGCCGGAGGGTCATCTTCTTGCCTTGCTGAGCCACCGTTGGAAGCGAGAGCAAGGCTACGGAAACAAGAATGAAAAATCTTATCATAATCAAAGTCGTGTTTCTTATCTTTGGGTAAACATTTCTTATTTCTTGGTAAACATCTTGTAAATCGCCGGCAACACGAACAAGGTGAGAAGCGTTGAGGTGACGAGTCCGCCTATCACCACCGTGGCGAGCGGTCGCTGCACCTCGGCACCATCGCCATGCGACAACGCCATGGGCAAGAAGCCCATTGACGCCACGAGGGCAGTCATGAGCACCGGGCGCAACCTTGTCTTGCAACTCTCCATTATGCGCTTGTGGATGTCGCCCACACCATCGCGTTGCATCTGGTTCATTTGCCCAATGAGCACGATGCCATTGAGCACCGCCACGCCAAACAGGGCGATGAAACCCACGCCGGCTGATATGGAGAACGGCATGCCGCGAAGCCACAACGCCCACACTCCGCCTATGGCGGCAAGCGGGATGGCGGAGAACACGAAGAGCGATTCGCGCACGTTCTTCACCGTGGCGTAGAGAAGAAGGAGAATGACAATCAGTGCCACTGGCACCACGACCATGAGCCTGTCGGTGGCACTCTTCAGGTTCTGGAACTCGCCACCGTAGTCGTAATAGTAACCCTCGGGCAGTTTCAGTTTCTTGTCGAGCAAAGCCTGGATGTCTTTCACCGTGCCTTGCACGTCGCGCCCCTTGACATTGAAGCCCACGTAGATGCGACGCGCGCCATTCTCGTGCGACACCTGGGCAGGGGCTGGCTCATACACTATGTCGGCAATTTGCGACAACGGCACGAAGCCTCCTTCGGGCAATGGTATGGCGAGGTCGGCAAGCTGGTTGGAGTTGCGCTCGGCGTTGCCTATGCGCAGCACAATGTCAAACCTGCGCTCGCCCTCATACACGCTACCCGCCGTGGCACCTGCAAAGCTCGATTCCACCACGTTGTTCACGTCGTCCACGTTGATGCCATATCTTGCCATGCGGTCACGGTTGTATCTCACGTTGACTTGCGGCAGTCCGGAGACCTCCTCCACGAACACTCCACTGACACCCTTCACTCCGCTTATGATGCCCTTCACGCGGTTGGCCTGTCGTGAGAGCTCATCGAGGTCATCGCCATAGATTTTTATCGCTACGTCTTGTTTTATGCCCGTGAGCAACTCGTTGTTGCGCATCTGGATGGGTTGCGATATTTCCGCCTCAAGGCCTGGGATAGTCTTGAGGGTCTCCTCCATCAGCTCCATCAGTTCCGGTGTCGACTTGGCAGATGTCCATTCTGCCTTGGGCTTCAATGCCACCATGATGTCGGCACGCTCCACGGGCATGGGGTCCGTGGGTATCTCGGCACTTCCGATGCGGCTCACCACCTGCTTTATCTCAGGGAACCTTCGCTTTAGCATCTTCTCGGCCTTGGTACACGTCTCCACCATCTGCGAGAGCGACGTGCCTTGCGCCATGCTCATCTCCACGGCGAAATCACCCTCATCGAGCGTGGGAATGAACTCACCACCGAGAAACTTGAACGCCACAAGGCTGACGGCAAACAGCGCCACGGCACCAGTGATCACATCCTTGTATCGTGCCAGCGACCAATGGAGCGCCTTGGCATACACGTTTCTCAGTCGTCGCATTATCCTGTCGGAGAGGGTCTCGCCCACCCGTATCTTCTTGCTGAGGAAGAGGCTGCTCGCCATGGGCACGTAGGTAAGCGACAAGATGAAGGCCCCGAGTATGGCAAAAAACACGGTGAGCGCCATGGGGCGGAACATCTTGCCCTCTATGCCCACGAGGGTCATCAATGGCACGTAGACTATCATGATAATGATTTCGCCAAACGCCGCGCTCTGGCGGATGCGCGAGGCGGAGAAGCTCACCTCTTGGTTCATCTCTTTCTGCGTGAGCCTCAACGTGGGGTACTGCTTCCTGCTGCCGTTGATATGGCTCACCACCGCCTCCACTATTATCACGGCAGAGTCCACGATCATGCCGAAGTCTATTGCCCCAAGGCTCATCAGGTTGCCGTCAATGCCAAAGAGCTTCATCATGCCGAAAGCGAAGAGCATGCTCAGGGGAATTACGCTCGCCACGACAAGTCCGGCACGCCAGTTGCCAAGGAAGAGCACGAGCACGAATATCACAATCAGTCCGCCCTCAATGAGGTTTCGGGCTATGGTGCCCTCCACGCGGTCCACGAGGTTGGTGCGGTCTATGAACGGCTCTATCACCACTCCCTCGGGCAGGCTCTTCTGTATCTGCGCCATGCGGTGCTTCACGTTGCGTATGACCTCCTGGAAGTTCTCACCTTTCAGCATGATGGCAATGCCTGCCACCACCTCGCCCTCGCCGTTGCGCGTCACCGCCCCGAAGCGCGTGGCATGGCCATACCTCACGTCAGCCACGTCGCCCACCCTGACAGGCGTGCCCGACACGTTTTTCACGGTGATGTCGGCAATGTCGCTGAGCGACTTCGCCACGCCGATGCCACGTATATAGTATTGGTTGGCGTTTTCCTCTATGTAGCCACCTCCGGTGTTGGCATTGTTCTTCTCTATGGCATCGAACACCTCGGCAATGCTCACGCCATTAGCGTTGAGGCGGTCGGTGCTCAACGCCACCTCATATTGCTTCACATAGCCTCCCCAGCCGCTCACCTCCGCCACGCCAGGCGTGCCGGAGAGTTGTTTCCTCACAATCCAGTCTTGTATAGTTCGCAAGTCGGTGAGGCTGTATTTGTTCTCGTAGCCTTTCTTAGCCCTCACGGTGTAGTGGTAAATCTCGCCAAGGCCAGTAGCTATGGGTCCCATCTCCGTGTCGGTGTTCTTTGGCAAGTTTTTCACCGCCTCGCTGAGCATCTGGCTCACCTGCGAGCGAGCCCAATAGATGTCGGCACCGTCGTCGAAGACCAGCGTGATGACCGACAAGCCGCTGCGCGATATGCTGCGCCTCTGCTCAAGGCGCGGGATGTTGGCCAGCGCCATCTCTATGGGTGTCGTGATATACTGTTCCACCTCTTGCGCGCCAAGCGATGGGGCTTGGGTTATGACCTGCACCTGGTTGTCGGTGATGTCGGGCGTGGAGTCGAAGGGTAGGTTCACAAGCGACCACGCGCCCCAGGCAGCGAGCGCGAGGGTGAGCACGCAGACCACGAGCTTATGGCCTATCGAATAGTCTATAAGTTTCTGAAACATAACCTTGCTTTCAATGATTGTGTTCGCCATGCTCGCCCGTCATGGAGGCGAGGTATGATGCGCTTTCGGTAACTATCTTTTGGTCTTTCTGTATATGCTCGCAAAGTGCGACCTCGGTGTATCCGCCTTGGCTCACGCCCGTGGTCACCTCGTGGCGGGAAAACTCAAACTTGCCGTTCTTGGGTGCCTTGTCGAGGGCGAAGACATACGACTTGCCGTCGGAGCTCACGATGGCATCGGATGGCAGGGTCTTGCACTCTTGCCTACCCGTGGCTATCAAGCCAGAGACATACATGCCATCAAACAGCCTCACGCCCTTGGTCCTGTCGAGCCTCACGTGTACGGCCACCGACTTGGTGCCATCGTTGAAATATTGGTTCATGCCGTAAACACGCCCCGTGAGTGTCACGCTGGGCTGGTTGGCAAGCTCCACGCGCACGCGGTCGCCATTCTTCACCTTGTTGATGTCTTTCTCAAACACGTTCAAGTCGCATTCCACGGCGTTGTTGTCGCGTATCTTCATGAGCGATGTCTGCATGTCGGCAAAGCTGCCCAGGCTTGCCGTAACTTGGCTGACAGTGCCCGAAATAGGGGCACGCAAGGGGAAGACCGTGGTGAAGCGCCCTCGCGACACGTTGGCTGTGCCAATGCCGAGTTGCGACAGTTGGCGCGCCATGCCCACCATGTTGGCACGGGCTATCTGGTAGTTTTTCTCTGCCATTTGCAGGTTCTTGCCCACTCCTGCGCCCTTGCTCGACAGTTGGCGTTGGCGCTCAAGCTCCTGCCGCGCCATCTCGCTTTCCTTGTAAGCTGAGTAATACTCACGCTGCAGCGACACCACGTCGGTGTTTTCTATCGTAGCCACCACTTGGCCTCTACTCACCCTCTGCCCGTCCTTCACCAGCACGCTCCTCACTATTCCTCCCATCAGGCTCGACACCTCGCCTTGGCTCTGCGGACGGAGGACGAGCGAGCCCGTGACCTTGAGAGTGGCGTCGAGCTCACGCATCTTGGCGACGTCCATGCGCAAGTCCACGGCGTTCACTTGCTGTTGGGTGAGAGATATGTTGCGACGCTCCTCATCCTCTACGTGCTCTGAAGCCTCGTCATGGTCGTGGTCGTCTGCTGATTGGTTGTGCCAAAGGGTAAAGGCAGCCAAGGCTACTATGGCTGAGCCGGCGATGAAAAACACCCGCTTTAAGATGTCTACTTTGCTCATGGGATTTTTTTGATACGTTAATTGTGATTTGTTTGCAAAGGTACGAACATCGGAATGCAACCTCGTTGCAAAAGACTGACACGATGGAAAAGACAAGAAAATTTTATCCTACAATGACTGACGCATATCGGTATTTATGGCTAACTTTGCATAAAGATAAGGCATAAAGAAAATGACATACAAAGCTATTGT
>DAIOUH010000113.1:0-1427 GCA_036751585.1 Prevotella sp.
GCGTCGCGCATGCGCCGTATGCCCCTGCCCTGCACCTTGGCGAAAGGATCCACGCAGCCGCAGACGCACCGCTTCACACCCTTGCTTATAATCAAGTCGCAACACGGTGGCGTATGTCCCCAATGGCTGCAAGGCTCAAGCGACACGTAGATGGTGGCGCCAGGCAGCAACGCCTCGTCCTCTTTCCTCACCGAAGCGAAGGCGTTGACCTCGGCGTGAGGACCGCCCACCGGCGAGGTGAAGCCCTCACCTATTATCCTCCCGTCACTATCCACTATCACCGCGCCAACCATGGGGTTGGGCTTGGTAGTAAGCAATCCGTTGGCGGCAAGCTGAAGGCACCGCCGCATAAACTTTTCGTCTGTTTCTTTCTGCATAATTGACTGCAAAATTAAACATTTTAGGCGAATAGCGCGGCAAGCACGGTAAAAGAATGACAACGCCAGAAGAGCCATGAGCGACAAAATAACCGTACGGTAGAACGCAAAAAGCCCAAAGGCACCTAAAAGTAGGCCTTTGGGCTTTTTGCGTACTTAATCTTCAAAAGAATATAGATAGTATCCGTTAAAAACAAAAATCACCTCTTTTCTTTGCCATCTGCTATAAATGTCGTATCTTAGCGACATTATTGAATAATCGACCCCGAACATGAGATACCTCGACCCAAAAGCCGACCTCACCTTCAAGAAGGTGTTTGGCGAACATAAGGACTTGCTCATCAGCTTGCTCAACGCTTTGTTGCCACTCGATGGCGACGGACTGGTGGACAGCGTGGAATACCTGCCCGCGGAGCTCGTGCCCGACCTGCCCATTGGCAAAAACAGCATCGTGGACGTGAGATGCAAGGACAGGAGAGGACGGCAGTTCATCGTGGAGATGCAGATGATATGGACTCCGGCCTTTCAGCAGAGAGTACTGTTCAACGCCTCGAAAGCCTTCGTGCGACAATTGCGCCGCAACCGCAAATATGAGCTTCTACAGCCGGTCTACTCGCTCAACCTTGTCAACGAGACATTCATGAACGACTACCCCGATGAGTTCATCCACAACTACAACATCGTGCATGAGCTCCACAGCGACAAGATAATAGAGGGTCTTCACCTCACGTTTGTCGAGCTGCCCAAGTTTAAGCCGCAGACAATCGCCGAGCGCAAGATGGCAGTGCTTTGGCTTCGCTTCCTCACCGAAATCAATGAGGACACGACCGTCGTGCCCAAGGAGTTGCTACAAAATCCCGAGACATCAAAGGCACTAAAAGAGGTTGAGGAATCAGCCTATACCGAACACGAGATGGATGCCTATGAGGACTTTTGGGACAAGCTCGGCGCAGAGCGATTGCTTATCGTGGATTCGAACAGTATAAGCCGAAAAGAAGGACTTGAGGAAGGACGAGAAGAAGGTCGTAAGGAAGGACGTGCAGAAGGACG
>DAIOUH010000113.1:1527-8340 GCA_036751585.1 Prevotella sp.
GAAGGACGTGCAGAAGGACGCGCGGAGGAACGCATGGAGATGGCAAAGAAGATGCTCGCGATGGAGATGGACAAGAATACCATCATCCGACTGACTGGACTCTCCGAGGAAGATTTGGCTAAGCTGTAAATGAATACACATTCGGGAATTATCATCCAAATTATCGCCAATGGAAAGCGAGACATTTAATTATTCCACACTCTGGCGCAAGCTGACACCTGCCTACCCTGCAAGTGAGGCGCAAGCCATGACAAGGCTTGTGCTCGAAGACCTTTACGGCCTATCGCTCACCGACATTGCCATGGGAGCCGTTGCCGACTTGCCCACAAGTGAACGTGTGCGGCTCAGCGGCATAGTCAAGCGGCTGGGCGAGGGCGAGCCAGTGCAGTATGTGCTTGGCAAGGCATGGTTTCGTGGCTGGCAGCTCGGTGTGGCGCCTGGCGTGCTCATTCCCCGTCCTGAGACCGAGGTTCTATGCCAAACCATCATCGATGACCTAAGCCAAGGCCACACGACACGATACGAAAAGCCGTTGTCGGTTCTCGACATGGGCACGGGCAGCGGCTGCATAGCCATTAGTCTCGCACTCGATATGCCCGATGCCAACGTTTCGGCAACGGACATTTCCGACAAAGCGTTGGAGATAGCTTCGGCAAACGCCAACAGGCTGCACGCCAACGTCTGTTTCAGCAAACAAGACATACTGCAAGCCACGACCATGGTATCCGCTTCAGAGGCAAGCCAAGGCGATTGGGACGTGATAGTGTCGAACCCGCCATACGTCATGGAACGCGAGAAGACCAGCATGGAGCCAAACGTACTCGACCACGAGCCAAGCCTCGCCCTGTTCGTGCCAGACAACGACCCTCTGCGCTTCTACAAAGCCATAGCCAACTACGCCGAGATGACACTGCGTCGTGACGGGCGACTATATTTTGAGATAAACCCCATCTGTGCCGACGACATGTGCGACATGCTCACGCGAAAGGGATTTACAGACGTGACCATAGTCAACGACCAGTTTGGCAAGCGGAGGTTCACGAAATGCAGAAAAGGAGCCACACCAAAATCACAGAAACCATGTTCAAGCACCAACCATTAAGCAGGGAGAAAGCCCTGTCAAAGCTCGCCGCGCTATGCGCCAAAGCCGAATATTGCACCGGAGACATGGAGGACAAGATGCGGCGATGGGGGCTTAGCGGTACCGACATCGAGGAGAACATTGCGTATCTCGTTGACAACAAATACATCGACAACGCACGCTATTGCAAGGCTTTCGTCAACGACAAGATAGCCTATAACCACTGGGGGCGGCGCAAGATAGAGCAAGCCCTATGGATGAAACGCGTGCCTGAGAGCGTGTCGGGGCCAATACTCGACGCCGTGCCCGAAGAAGAGTATATCAAAGTGCTCAAGCCTTTGCTCGCGTCGAAGAGCCCCACGGTAAAAGCCGAGAGCGACTATGAGCGAAAGATGAAGCTGATGAAGTTTGCCCTCGGGCGCGGATTCAGCGTAGACGAGATAAAGCAATGCCTCTGAGACTGTTGCGCCAGCTTCTCGACCTTGTCGCGCCACGCATGTGCTGCGCCTGCGGCAGGCGGCTCAACACCGACGAGCTGGTGTTTTGCGCCACGTGCATGATGCGGCTTCCGCGCACCCACTTCCTCGCCCACCCATTCGACAACGAGATGGCGCAAACCTTCTGGGGGCGAGTGAGCCATTTCGAGAAAGCCTACGCCTTCATCTACCACCAGCCCCACTCCAACTCGGCACGAGGTGTGTACCAGGTAAAATATTTCAACATGCCAGACACGGGAGTCGACATCGGCTATCTCATGGGCAGGCAGATGAAAGCCGCGGGATTCACCGATGACATCGACATAATCCTCCCAGTACCACTCGCCAAGGAGCGCGAGCGGCAACGAGGGTTCAACCAAAGCGCGATGATAGCCCAAGGCATCAGCGACGCTACGGGCATCAAGGTGGTGGACAACGCCGTGAGGAGACTGTCGTTTCATGGCAGCCAAACGAGACGCGACCGCCAAGGGAGGGCCGAGAACGTGGAAAACGCCTTTCAACTGAAAGACGGCAAGAGCGTCGTCGGCAAACACGTGCTCATCGTGGACGACATCGTGACCACGGGCGCTACCATCGTGGCCATGGCCAAAGAGATAACACAAATGCCCGGGGTGAGGGTGAGCGTGGCGGCGATAGGCTTCGCTGGTGAAAGAATATACGATAAATACAACGACAAGGAAGAGGAGGACAACATTTTTAGTCAATAACGCGACACTTTCTTTGCCAAGTCGCACAATTTCCCTATCTTTGCAGATATAGACAAACAGCAAAAACTATATTAACATGAACGACTTGAAACACGCATTCGCGGAGAAGCTTCTTGGCATCAAGGCCATCAAGTTGCAACCCAACACACCTTTCCAATGGGCTTCTGGCTGGAACTCACCAATATATACCGACAACCGCCTGGTGCTGAGCTACCCCGAGGTAAGGGCATTCGTAAAAACAGAGCTCACCCACGCTGTCATCGCCAATTTCCCTGAGGCTACCGCCGTGGCCGGTGTCGCCACGGGAGCCATAGCCATGGGCATGGCCGTGGCCGACCTGCTGCAATTGCCTTACGCCTACGTGCGCCCGAAACCGAAAGATCATGGCACGAAGAACCAGATTGAGGGCCGTCTGCCCGAAGGCTCCAAGGTGGTGGTCATCGAAGACCTCATCTCCACAGGCTCGTCATCGCTGAAGGCTGTCGATGCCTTGCGCAAGGCTGGCTTCGAGGTAGTGGGCATGGTGGCAAGCTACACCTATGGCTTCCCCGTGGCGGAACAGGCTTTCAAGGACGCCAACCTCAAGCTCGTCACTCTCGGCGACTATGAGCACACCATCGAGATAGCGGCAGAGACCGGCTACGTGTCGAAGGAAGACATCGAGGTGCTGAAGGAATGGAGAAAAGACCCTGCCAACTGGAAGAAATGACAAAGATAGAAAGCAGCATTCGCGAGATTGGCTATCCGCAACAGGCGGTATACAATCTCTTGAGCGACCTCAGCAACATCGACAAGGTGAGAGACCGCATACCGGAAGACAAGATCGAAAACTTGGAGTTTGACCACGACAGCATCTCCATAAAGACACAGATGGGTGCCGTGAAGCTGGTCATCGTTGACCGCGAGGAACCGAAGACCATAAAGTTTGAGACAGCGGAGAGCCCCCTGCCCTTCAACTTCTGGATTCAGATCCTGCCCGTCACTGATACGACAAGCAAGATGAAACTCACCATCAAGGCCGACATCAACCCCTTCATGGCCACAATGGTAAAGAAACCATTGCAGCAAGGCATTGAGAAGATTGCCGACGCGCTGCAGATGATAAGATACTGACAAGAAACCACACACAAACTTATGTCCAACAAACTTTGGGAAAAGAACTTTGAGGTCAACAAGGAGATAGAGCGTTTCACCGTGGGTCGCGACCGCGAGATGGACATGTATCTCGCCAAATACGACGTGCTCGGCTCAATGGCTCACATTACCATGCTTGAGAGCATTGGCCTTCTTGAGAAAGACGAATTGGAGAAGCTCCTCGCCGAGCTCCGCAATATCTACAAGCTCTGCGAGGACGGCAAGTTCACCATTGAGAACGATGTCGAGGACGTCCACTCTGAGGTTGAGCTCATGCTGACGCGCAAGCTCGGCGACATGGGCAAGAAAATCCATTCTGGCCGTTCACGCAACGACCAAGTGCTCGTGGACCTCAAGCTCTTCACGCGCCATGAGCTCATGGAGATTGTCGACAACGTGAAGGTGCTCTTCGACGAGCTGATACAAAAGAGCAACCAATACAAGGACGTGCTCATGCCTGGCTACACGCATCTGCAAATAGCCATGCCGTCGAGCTTCGGCCTATGGTTTGGCGCTTACGCCGAGAGCCTTGCCGACGACATGCTCTACCTTCAAGCCGCGTGGCGCATGACCAACCGCAACCCGCTCGGTTCCGCCGCCGGATATGGCAGCAGCTTCCCGCTCAACAGGCAGATGACTACCGACCTCCTCGGGTTCGACTCCATGGACTACAACGTGGTGTACGCGCAGATGGGACGCGGCAAGATGGAGCGCAACGTGGCTTTCGCCATGGCTACCGTGGCTGGCACGCTGGCCAAGATGGCTTTCGACGCCTGCCTGTTCAACTGCCAGAACTTCCAGTTCGTGAAACTTCCCAAGGAGTGCACCACTGGTTCAAGCATCATGCCGCACAAGAAGAACCCCGACGTGTTTGAGCTCATACGCGCCAAGAGCAACAAGCTGCAGAGCCTGCCACAGCAGATAATGATGATAATGAACAACCTGCCCGTGGGCTACTTCCGCGACTTGCAGATTATAAAGGAGGTGTTCCTGCCCGCCTTCGACGAGCTCAACGACTGCTTGCGCATGGCAGCGTATATCATCAACAAGATGGAGGTCAACGACCACATCCTCGACAACCCGATGTACGACCCGATGTTCTCCGTGGAGGAGGTGAACCGCCTCGCCACTGCCGGCATGCCTTTCAGGGACGCTTACAAGAAAGTGGGACTGGAAATCGAGGCTGGCAAGTTCGTGGCCAACAAGAACATACACCACACCCACGAAGGCTCCATCGGCAACCTCTGCAACGACAAGATTCAAGCCTTGATGGAGCAGACGCTGACGGGATTTAGTTTTGACAAGGTGAGAAATGCCGAGAAGAAGTTGCTGGATATTTAGCGTCACGCTGTTGCTGGCTTTGCTCGCCTCGTGCGGAGCAGACGACAACACTTACAGCAGTCTGCGCCTTGCCATATACATCGACAACTCCACCCACCAAGACGCCACGCTCGCCACCGCGATGAACCCTGCCTCGCCTGGCGTGTTTTGCCGCATCAGCTACGAGGCTACGTCACGGTCGTTTCTCTTCGCCTCGAACCAAGGACAGCAAAGCCGCAGCAGGCTCAACGCCAAAGAGACGGAGATGGGCTTCTATAGCAGGATTGGCATGAACAACGGCATAATCGTGGGCTATGGCAACCTGTCGACAGGCGCGACGGGCGCATACACGTTTTACGCCTACGACGCGCAATGCCCAAACTGCTTCGACTACAACGCCATACCGGTGAAGAGCTATCCGCTCACGATGAATACCGCCGGCATTGCCACATGCGCCAAGTGTAAAAGGCAATACAACATGAACACGGGCGGCAACTGCGTCAACGACAGTGGCAAAGGCTTGACGACTTACAGGTCGTCTACCACGGGGGCGTTGGGGTATCTTGTAGTAAACTGAAAATGACATGAAACTGACAATTGTTATTCCTTGTTATAATGAGGAGCAAGTGCTCCCATGGACTCTTGACAAGCTCGCGACGCTCATTGACCGCCTGAAGACGGAGGCTGCCACCGACGCGCGCCTGTTGCTCGTGGACGATGGCAGCCATGATCGCACGTGGGAGCTCATCAGCGACGCGGCAAAGGCTCACGACTACGTTGGCGGCATACGCCTATCGCACAACGAGGGCCATCAGAGCGCTTTGTGGGCAGGCATGCAAGAGAGCGTGGCAACGAGCGACGCCGTGGCATCGATAGACGCCGACTTGCAAGACGACGAGACGGCCATCATCGACATGGCAAAACAGATAAACGAGGGTAAAGACATCGTTTACGGCGTGAGGAAGAAGAGGGAGACCGACACGTGGTTCAAGCGCTTCACCGCGCAATCGTTTTACAAACTGATGAAGAGCATGGACTCGGAAATCGTGTACAACCACGCTGACTTCCGCATGATGAGCCGTCGCGCCGTGGAAGCCTTGATGCAATATCCAGAGCGCAACCTCTTCTTGCGCGGAATGGTGAGGCGGCTCGGCTTCAAGGAGGGATTCGTGTATTACGACCGGCGCGCACGCACGTTGGGCGAGTCGAAATATCCCTTGAAAAAGATGGTCGCCTTCAGCGTGGACGGCATCACGTCATTCTCCATAGCGCCATTGAAGTTTATCACCTTCGCCGGACTTGCCATGACGCTGATTTCTCTTGTCATGATTATCTTTGGCATCATAAGGCACATCGAGGGCAATACGATAGAAGGCTGGACCTCGCTCCTCGTGTCGCTGTGGTTTATTGGTGGGATAATAACCACCTCGCTTGGCGTGACGGGCATATATATCGGTAAGATATACGTGGAGGTAAAGCGTCGCCCAAGATACTTTATCCAAGAAAGAATCTAAAACATTGATAGATACTAAACGACAATGCCCATCGACATGGCACGAGCCATATCGATGGGCATTGTCGTTTATTGCCGCCTCTGCCTGTCGAGCATGAACTGCGCCGTTTGCTCCATGCAGAACACATAATGGCGCAAAGGCTTGAAGACTGCACTGCCATGCGTCTCTTTCAACTTCCATCCAGGCAGCACGTCATAATAGAATGCCTTGCCCATGCGTGGATTGTACACGAAACAATGGGCAGAGTCGCGTGCCACCACTTGGTTGTCTGCTGAATAAAACACCATGTCGCGCTTGCGTTTGAGCAGGTCAACACCAAAACCATCATAGCCATAGTTCACGCCCATCAATCCGAGAAGCGTCGGCATCACGTCAACCTGCATACCCAATCCTTCATATTTCATCGGCTTGATACCCTTGCCGAATATCATTAGCGGTATGTGATTGTAGCTCACCGGCAATTCGGCATCGCTTTGACCCACCATCTTTCCGTGGTCGGCTTGAATCACGAATATGGTGTTCTTGAACCATGGCTCCTTCGCCGCCTTGCGCAAGAAGTC
>DAIOUH010000114.1:0-8203 GCA_036751585.1 Prevotella sp.
GTCTCCTTGTCGTTGAGCGCGCCTTTCTTGATGTGGGCACGATAGTTGTAGATGGTGTTCACGCTGTAATGCAGAAACTCGGCTATCTTGCTGCTGTCGTTGATGCCCAAGCGTATGAGGGCGAAGATGCGTATGGGCGTGGTGAGCTGGTTCTTGTGGGGCTGCTCTATGCGCTCCTCTGGCCGCAAGAGGGCGTTGAACGACTCGAAAAAGTGGGGAAAGAGGTGAAGGAACGCCGAGTCGAAATTGGCGTAAAACGCCTCCAGCTCCTCCTTGTTGTCTTGCGGACGCGTCATCTCGTAGAGCTCGGCATATTGCTTGGTCTTCACCTTGTTGTTCACCTTCTTTCGCAATGCCTCAATCTTGTTGATATAGTCGGAGCAGAGCCGCATGAACTGCCCCACGTATTCCTCTTTCACGCGGTTGGCATCGGTCAACTCCTTGTTGACCGCCGACAGTCGCACGTTGGCAGCCGACAACTGGCCGTTGAGCGACTCGAGCTTGATGTTGAGCTCTTGCAACTGGCTGTTGGAGCTTGCCAGCTCGTCCTTGGCCACGGCAAGCCGCCGTCCCTGCCTTATCACGTAGAACAAGCCTATGAGCAGCACCACGGCGAGCACGCTGATGACGCTGAGGGCCATGGTCTGTTGGCGGTTGTAGCGGTCGTTCTCCGCCTTGTACTTCCCCGCTATGTCGGCCAGCAACGGGGCTATCTGCGCCAACCTCTGCCGCGAGCCGAACCTCGTGGCGCAATTGCAGGTGTAGCTGATATACTTGTAAGCCCGGTCCACGTTGTTGGCCACCATCAATTGGTTTGCCATCTCCCACATGGAGCCTTGGTCCAGGACGCCGTTGCGGATGTCGGTGAGCACCGATTGCCCTAACCAGTACATCATGCGCGTGGTGTCGTTGCCATGCTTGTAGGCGAGGTATCGGTAGAGCGTGACGAGGGCGTAGGGATAGGAGCCTTTCTTCACGTGCCTCATCCAGTCGTCGTTGATGCGCAACGACTCGCGCCACTGCTTGGGATTGAGGGTTTGCAGTTGGCGGTATTGAAACACGGCGTTGTCGGTCGCCGGCAGGTTGGCGTACATCAGCGCGCGGTAGCGCGCCTGGATAGCCTCGTAGCGCGCCTTTGCCTCGGCGAAGTGGTTGTAGTATGCCATCTCGCCATACACGTGGGTGTAAGCCTGGAAATAAACGCCCTTGGCCTCCCTTGACACGCCCGCGGTGTCGATGCCACGGAGCGTGCCGAGCGACTCCACGTAGATGCCCGTGTTGGAGTAGCGCAGGGCGATGAGCGCCTCGCACTTGCACAGGTTCGACTTCTGGCCCTTCATGCGCGTGGCGGCCTTGACGCAATTGTTGAGATAATAAATAGCCGAGTCGTTGATGAACGGCGCGTATTGCTCGTACAGGGCGAAGGACACGCGATAGCGCTCCCCGTCGGTTCTCGCCCTTGCCAGGTCGCGCCGCAGCCGACCTATACGCCGCTCCCTCTTGCCCACATACACGGAAGAGTTGTCCACCGCCTTGTCGATGCAGCGGAGCAGCGAGTCCACGCTTTTTCGCGTTTGCGCCTGACAACCAAGCAGGTGAAACGTGAGGCATAGCATTAAGGCAAGGGCGGTCTTGATATGGCGATAGGTTTTTGTCATGTTTCAGTCGTTTCTTTCTGTCTACAAATTTATGAAAAGATAATAACCTACACAAGAAGGCGAAAAGAAAAAAGACTAAAAAAACAATTTCATCACCGCCTCTTCCTCGCCATGAAAAACCGGCGGCCAAAGAGGAAAAACAACATCACGCCAACGGCATTCTCCGCCGCCACCATCCAGAAGGCCGCGGCATAGCCCCAATGCTCTGCCACCACTCCACCCAAAAGGCAGCCGAGGCCAAAGCCGAGGTCCCAGCCGGTGAGTATGCTTGAGTTTGCCGTGCCTCGCTCATCGTGTCGCGCCACGGCTATGAACATATTGAGAAAAGCCGGGTAGAGATGGCCGTTGCCAAGACCTATGCACACCGCCGAGAGGTAGTAGGCCACGGGATGCGGCACGGCCACGAAGAGGATGAAGCCCACGAGCGAGAGGCACATGCCCTCGGCGGCGTTGTGGGTGAGCTTGCCGTCGCGCAGGGCCTTGCGCCCTTGCAGGCGAGAGAGGAACAAGCCGCAAGAGAGTATGGCGAAATAGGTGCCCGTGCCACTCGTTATGCCGAGCGTCTCCTTGCTGTAGATGGCGAGATAGTTGCTGAGCGTGCCCCAGCAGAAACCGAACATGGCGATGTTGACCGCCAAGAGCCATGCCCGCGTGAGGAAGAAGCGGTCGAGCGAAATCTTGCTCTTGTTTTTCACTATCTCCTTCTCAGGCAGTCGCAGCGTGCCGGCTATGGCCACCGACAGTCCCGCCACGGCAAGGGCTATCCAGAACAGCGCGGCATAGCTGCCCATGGCGTCGTGGAGCCAGATGCCCACCGACGGGGCTATGGCCATGGCGAAGTTGTTGCTGAGCCCGTAGAGACCCACGCCCTCGTTGCGCCGCGAGGCTGGCAACACGTCGATGGCGCAGGTGCTGTTGGCCACCGTCACGGCGCCAAAAGGCGCGCCGTGGAGCGTGCGGCAGATGGCGAACATGAGTATGGTGCCGGCGGCGATATAGCCGGCGAAGCACACGAAAAACGCCGTGAGACACACCATGAGCACCTTCTTGCGCGAGAAGCTGTCGACGACGTATCCGCAAAAGGGCCGCACGATGAGCGCCGCCACGGTGTAGCCGCTCAGCACGATGCCTATCACGTCTTTGGTGGCGCCAAACTCCTCGCTGAGATAGAGCGGAAGCAACGGGGTAAGGAGATAGAAGGCGAAATAGAGCAGGAAATTGGTCGTCATCACCTTGATGTAGTTGGCGTTCCAAAGTCGCTCGGTGGGGAGGCTGCTTGTTTGTGTCATTTTCCTTGTTGTCATAAAAAAAGCGGAGGGCGGCTACTCGCTGACAAAAGCGTAGCCGCCCTCCGCACGATGTGTGTATGTCGTGTTTCCGGCTATCTTACAGCCGTTTCTTCAGCAACTCAGGCAGGATGCGGGTCTCGTCGGCCACGGGCACGCCAGCCGCCTCCAGAGCCTTGATCTTGCCCTCGGCAGAGCCTGAGCCTCCGGAGATTATGGCTCCGGCGTGACCCATCTGCTTGCCCGGAGGCGCCTGGCGACCGGAGATGAACACCGCCACGGGCTTGGTGACGTGTGCCTTGATAAACTCAGCCGCGCGCTCCTCGGCGTCGCCGCCTATCTCGCCAATCATGGCTATGGAGTCGGTGTCGGGGTCGTCTTGGAACATCTGCAGCAGGTCCTCGAAATAGAGGCCCACCACTGGGTCGCCGCCCACGCCCACTGCCGTGGATATGCCGAGACCGCTCTCCACGAGGTCGTAGACCACCTCGTAGGTCAGCGTGCCACTGCGCGAGATGACGCCCGTGTGGCCCTGCTTGAACACGCCAGTGGGCATGATGCCCACCATCGACTTGCCCGGCGATATGAGTCCAGGGCAGTTGGGGCCAATGACCTTCACGCCCTTCACGCGGGCGTAGTTTTGCGCCTCCACCGCGTCGAGCACCGGCACGCCTTCGGTGATGCACACCACGAGCTTCAAGCCGCCATCGATGGCCTCAAGCATGGCATCCTTGGCAAACGGGGCAGGGACGAAAATGATGGACGTGTTGGCGCCTGTGGCTGCCACCGCCTCTTTCACGGTGTTGAACACCGGAATGCCGTCAACCTCCTGGCCGCCCTTGCCGGGCGACGTGCCACCGACCACATGGGTGCCATACTCTTTCATCTTGGCAGCGTGGAAACTGCCGTCACGCCCGGTGATGCCCTGGACGATGACCTTCGTATTGTTGTCTATAAGTACGCTCATTATCTTGATTGATTAGCTTAATTGATGTCTTTACTCTCGTCTTGATTGAAATCCTTGTCATGCTCGCCCAAGTCACCTGGCGTTGGAAATCTCCACGGCCTTGTGCCCGGCGTCCGCCATCGAGGTGGCTACAGTGAAATGGGTCCCCTTCAGAATCTCGCGGCCTTCCTTATCGTTGGTCCCCGTGAGGCGGATGACGATAGGTATGTCGGTGCCCACCACCTTCAAGGCCTCCAAGAGACCCTTAGCCACGTCGTCGCAACGCGTGATGCCGCCGAAGATGTTGATGAGGATGGTGTTGACGTGCTTGTCGGAGATGAGGAGCTTCATGGCCTCCACTATCTTCTCTGGGTTCGACGAGCCGCCGATGTCGAGGAAGTTGGCTGGCTCACCGCCATAGAGCTTTATCATGTCCATCGTGGCCATGGCGAGTCCGGCGCCGTTGACCATGCAACCTATCTTGCCGCCGAGGTTGACATAGCTGAAGCCGTGCTCCTTGGCCCACTGCTCCTTCTTCTCGTCCTCGTCGGGCTCGAAGCACGCCTTCACGTCATCGTGGCGGAAGAGGGCGTTGTTGTCGAACGTCATCTTTGCGTCGATGGCCTTCAGCGTGCCGTCCTTGAGCAACACGAGCGGGTTTATCTCCACGAGCGACGCGTCTTTCTCCACGAAGAGCTTGTAGAGGGCCTTGAATATCTTTGCGGCTTGCCTCACCTGCGCCTTGTCGTCGAAGAGCTTCCACGCCGCCTCGTTGGCCTTGAAGTCTGCCATGCCTATCGTGGGGTCGATGATGATCTTCTCTATCTTCTCCGGCGTCTCGCGCGCCACCTGCTCGATGTCCATGCCGCCAGAGCGCGAGAGCATCATCATGGGGCATTTCGACTTGCGGTCCACGAGTATGGACACATAGTATTCGGCGGCGATGTCCACGGCCTCTGACACGAGCACCCTGTCCACGGTGTATCCCTTTATCTTCATGCCGAGGATGGCGTTGGCCTTCTCGCGTATCTCCTCTTCGCTTGAGCCGAGCTTCACGCCGCCTGCCTTGCCGCGGCCACCGGTGTGCACTTGCGCCTTCACCACAGCCTTGCCACCGCCCAAGGCGCGGTATGCCTCCACCGCCTCGTCGGCGGTACGGCAAAGGTAATGCCGGTCTACGGGCACGCCATACTTCTCGAAGAAGCCCTTGGCTTGATATTCGTGTACTTTCATGTGTTTAAGTTTAAAGTTTATCTATATTATTACCATTATTTTTCTCAAAGAAAGAGTCTAAAAAATCGCTCGGCGTTTGTACATTGTTTGCGAAGTCCAAGAAGTCTTTTACATTTCTTGTCACGACAACATCTACATCCTTTATTAACGCAGACTCATACTGCACTCCGTCTTCAAAATCTTTTCTTTCTTCTTTTAAGCATTTTCTTATAATAGTCGAATCTACTTTTGTTATTTCGCAAAGGGTTGAGAGCTCCCTCATTGATTTATAAAGTTCTTCATGAGAATAAGATTTTCGCAGCAAGAAAAATGCATTAACAAATGTGATAGCCGAAACAAAAACAGTTATCTTGTTTTTATGAGCAAGATCAAATATTATAGCGGCCGGATAATAAAATTCTCCTCGCTTGTCATAGAAATCGATAACTATGTTCGTATCTAAGAAAACTTTCATTTGTATTTTTCCTCAATTGACGTCAACAATGATTTTTCAATATTGTTTGAAACCCTTTTGCGGTTTTTAAGAGTCATCTCTGTTATTTCTGGGGACAATTGGTAGTTGTCCCAAACATGACCTTGCTCTTTTTGCTTGTTAGCAACCGACTTGGCGTTTGCAGACTCCAACAAACGTTCAGCGAGCCAACGTTCATTGCTTGCAGTCATTGACAAAGATTGGAGAAAGCTCCACAGTTTGTTTATTGCTAAAGTTGTCATATCTATTATATATTTTGTCGTTTGTTTTCACCACTTGTCCGTGCGGAAGGGGAAGAGCGGCAGATCGTTGTTGCCCCGCAAGTTGCCCACCTGGAAGTTGCGGAAGCAATAGCGCACAGCCACGGGTGCCTTCACCTCCGGGCTGTAGACGTAGACGCTGTGGTTTCTCGCGTCGGAGCTGAAGAAGAGGCCCGCCTTGGCCTTGTGGAACACCTTGTCGGCTCCCGCCACCTCGAAGCCCTCTATGCCCGACCATGGCGAGATGCCACCATAGGTGTCTCTCAGGCGCACGTAGCACGTGTCACCCCGCACGGTCATGCTCTCAAAGCGTGGGCTCAAGGCGTGCAAGCCCGTCATGCCGTAGGTCTTGTTGAGGGCGAGCCATCCCAGGCGGTCGCCCACGGGCTTCTTGTTGCTCGGGTGTATCTGGTTCACCTCCCAAGGGAAGGCGAGGTCGTTGGCGCAAATAAGCCCGCTGTTGGGGATGATGTCGGCGGCGCGCATCTGCTGTTCCTCAAGCAGGGCGCGCTGCGTGCCATTGGGGTCGTCGCCATCGGCATAGGGCACGAGCTGCACGAAATAGAACGGCATGTCGCGCTTGCCGAAGTCGCGCCGCCACTGGCTCACCAGCAAGGCGAGACGGTCGGAATACTGGTTGCCCGGCGCGCCGACGTTGGAGCAGCCTTGATAGTAGATGATGCCCTTGACGGTATAAGGGAGGATAGGGTGGAAGGTGCCGTTGCCCCACAGCAACGGCTGCACCCAGTCGGTAGTGTATTTCTTGGTTATCTCCACCGAGTCGGTCGGCTCGTCGGTGTGCTCGCGCAGGTTGTCCTTGTCGAGCCAGCTCTCCACCCTTGAGCCGCCCTTGTTGGCAAGCACGAGGCCTATGGGCACGCCGAGCGCCACGCGCAACTGCCTGGCGAAGAAATAGCCCACGGCGGAGCACTCAGCCACGTTGTCCATGTCGGCGGCGACCCAGTGGCACGGCGTGTCGTCGAGCGGCGTGGCACTACGTAGCGACGGAATCTTGACGTAGCGTATGCCATCGTAGCGCGGCGCCTCCGCCACCACATTGTTATAGTCTTTCAACGGGCAGTTGTCGAACCCTCTCACTGGAAACTCCATGTTGCTCTGTCCGGCGCACACCCACACCTCGCCTATGAGCACATTGCGGAGCGTGACCTTGGAGCCCTTGCCCTCGGCGAAAGTGATGGTCCGCGGCGTGAACGAGGCGGCAGGCGTGGGCACCGCCACTTGCCACTTGCCGTCTTGCCGCGCCTTGGCGACGTATGGCTTGCCGCTCTTCCACGACGGGTCTACGGTGACGGTGGAGCCCGGCGTGGCCCAGCCCCACAGCCGGGCAGAGTCTTTCTGTTGAAGTACCATACCATCGCAGAGCACGTGAGGCAAGCGAATCGACGCCCTCGACGCGGCACACGTCAAAAGGGCCACTATGAATATAGATAGTTTTCTCATGGTTAAAGTCTTTTGTCACACCCCTAAAGGGGCAGGTTATGGGCTATGTAATGGCAAAGTTAGGCAAAAATAAGCAAAAACGTTGGCTTTTTTTTGGTTGTTTTATCTAAAAAGTATAACTTTGCAACACATTTGAGAAAAGCATATCCAGATATGCGATTCACGGATGCAATGCTTGTCGTATGGTGTAATGGTAGCACAACAGGTTTTGGTTCTGTTTGTCGTGGTTCGAATCCGCGTACGACAACATAATAAAAAGCCAATCGCTTGAAATCAAGCAATTGGCTTTTTTGTTTCCATGCTGGTTCGTGTGGGCGTATTTCTTTCACACATTTTGTCTCACACGGATTTGTCTCACACTGATATTAAAGATTTTAATGATGTCGGCTTCGCCGATTAAGCATGCCGTCTTTCAACCGCCCCTGCAAATTTATTGGTTAATCAACGCGTAACCGCTTGCGGCGTAGCGATCTTTCAAATCTGCTTTTTTGCCTTTTGTGGACGCTAATTATAACCAGTTTTCTTTGCAATTTCATGTTAATCTTTGAAAACGTATTACGACAATCAAAGATATTTGTTATAATTTTGCACACAAACCATAATGACATGAAAGAGAACAAGAAAAACGAGCATCGGGGCGGCAGAAGGGAGGGTGCCGGAAGGCCGCGCTCCGACAGCAAGCTCTACACCTTCAGGGCTCCAGGCAGGATGGCACGGTTCATCGACGCGCAGGACAGCAAAACGGAGTTTATCAAGGGCTGCATCACCAAGGAGATAAACGCCTTTGGCGCCAACTTCCGCAAGATTGGCGACGTGTACCCAGTGGGTGAGGTCAAGGACGTGCGCTTGCCTTTCTTCGACGTGGGGATAGTGGCTGGCTTCCCCAT